>CAUQXD010000044.1:0-2853 GCA_963521995.1 uncultured Candidatus Saccharibacteria bacterium | reverse complement strand
GGGGATATAGCTCAGCTGATAGAGCGCAGCATTCGCATTGCTGAGGTCGAGGGTTTGAGTCCCTCTATCTCCACCAGAATAGTATGAAAGCGGTAGCGTAATCATGAACGCTGCCGTTATTTTATTTTTCAAGACATTATTTACTTATTATTACCAGTTCAATTTACTGGAAAATCTCGTCCGACTACTGATGATATGCGTCCGTCTTTTGAAAGATTACTTGCGAAGCGAAAACCAACTTCAAACCAGATTATCAATTGGACAAGTTTGCATATGTTGCCAAAATTGACCGATTATATTGAAGAAGGAAAAACAATAGATGCTGTAATATTTGAGCTGGCAGTTCTCTTGATCAATGAGCTGTTCGAATCTTGACAAAACTCCGTCACTCTGCTAAAATTTCCAGAGGTCAATATGTTGCTTTCGTTCTGAATGGAAGCGTAATGTTGTAAAGATAAAACACCCTAGTTGCACCGATAACGCGCAACTTTTTTGTTGCCAAAAAATCATTAACCAAAGGAGAAAATATGCCCCGCACTAAGCGAGAAGGAATATTTTATGGCGTCGTCATGGCGTTTACTATGTCAATTTTTATGAATTTGCTGAATACGTTTTTGCACGCTGGCGTGTCGATGCAATCGCTCGGGCGAGCACTACTACTGCAGCCAATTATCTTTGCGATTGTTATGCTGGTTGAAGGTTTGGTAGTGTCAAGTTTGGCACACAAAGCCATGAAGCGTTTCGTCCAGGCGAAAGGCAGTCCGAAAGCTCGTACCCTGGCGCAAACAGTTTGCATGGTGACTGGCATGTCGCTGGCGATGAGCTTGATCGGGTTGGTGCTGGCGGGCACGCCTCTATCCGAGTTGCTGGCGCGCTTCACTGCTGCTTGGCCGGTTAATTTCTGCATGGCTTTTTGGTGGCAGATATTGGTTGCCGGACCGGCGGCGCGCATGGCTTTGCGAGCATTAAGGACTTATCGGTCGGGAAGAGTACTGACGGCGGAGGAGCCGTAAAGTCCTTCCAAAAAACCGCCTGCCACCTATTGCTCTATTGTTCATAGTGTGTTATAAATAATTTTATATGATTAGACTGAGGTTTCCTGAAATATATGTCGGTTTATTTGATATAGAAAAAGTGGGCTCTAGCACGATTACCGAACCTATAGGTGTATCGTATCGTTATCCAAATAGTAATATAGTTAATGTTGCCGTAGCAGAAAGGGGGTTTCATCACCAATTACATAATGCTTATATGTATGGTGTTTATGACCCCGACTCTAGACCGCTTGTTCAATCTGATAAAGTCAGTGCTTTCGCCTATCAGGATATACCTACGGAAGGATGTCCAATTGAAGATATAAAGACTTACATTTACTATTTTGCAGCAGGTGAACAACCAGATCTCTCATCAAGATTACGTAAAAACTTAACGCGCAGAGAAAACTAGCAGCGCGCGTTTTGGCGGCCGTACTAAGCAATGAAGTCTATAAAGGACTGCCAGGTGACGGCACTATGCACAGAAAGCGTATTCCTAGGCGGATTTTGAACAGTAATCCAGATAACATAATGTATTGCCGTGTCTCTTGATATACGAAACTTTGCCTTTGCTGAATAAATCGGAGCGATATATAAAAAGCAGGAAGAACGTGCGGCCGACTAATCTCGCGCGTACAATTCTCGAATCCTACATGTAAGATTTTGAAATCTTCTGCGTATGATTTGTAAATCTCACGCCTAAGATTTTCTCATCTCGCGCGGATGATTGGAACGGGCCGCAGACGGGCTGGCAAAATGTCTCGCTAAAGAGCGGTGCGCTACCGGCAGCGTTGATAATTTGCATTAGCCGCGTGTTGCTAGTTGCGGTAGTAATCCGACCAAGTTATCAATGGTGGTGATCGTGTTACGCTAGTTGCGGTAATTAAAGCCGTCTTAGTCACCTGCGTTCTTAATTGGCGTATAATATAACTATGGGACGAATACCGCTGGCCGAACAGATGCGGCCGCAAACATTGGACGAGGTGATTGGGCAGAGCCATTTACTGGGCGAGGGCGAGCTGCTACGGCAAATTGTGGGGCGCGGCGAGCCGGTCAGTTTGATTTTGTGGGGGCCGCCGGGGACAGGCAAGACGACGTTGGCGCGGATCATCGCCCGCGAGGTTAATGCGGAGTTCGTCGAGTTGTCAGCGGTGACCAGCGGCAAAAAAGATGTCGAAAGGGTAATTGAACATGCTCGGCAGAATTGGAATTTGGGACTGAGGACAATTTTGTTTGTCGATGAAGTCCACCGCTTTAACAAGGCGCAGCAGGACGCCTTTTTACCGCATGTCGAGAGCGGGCTGATCACGTTGATTGGGGCGACCACTGAGAACCCGAGCTTTGAGGTGATCACGCCGCTGCTCAGCCGGACGCGGGTGCTAGTGCTGCAGCAACTGACGAAAGATGAAATTGTATTGGTGCTGAAGCGGGCACTGAAGACTTTGAAACAAACCAAGCGGGTGTCGCCCAAAGCTTTGGACTATTTGGCGGAATTGGCGGATGGCGACGCGCGAGTTGCCTTGGGTAATTTGGAGTTGGCGCTGAGCTTTGGTGAGAAAGTCACGCCAGAGGTTGTCAAGGCAGCGGCCCAGCGGCGACTGCCGGGCTATGATAAAAAGGGCGATGCGCATTATGACGTCATCTCGGCGTTCATCAAGTCACTGCGCGGTAGTGATGCGGTGGCTGCGGCATATTATTTGGCGCGTATGATTGATGCTGGCGAAGACCCGAAGTTTATCGCTCGGCGGATGGTGATTTTTGCGTCGGAGGATATCGGATTAGCAGGCAACGGCGCGCTGAGCTTGGCGGTTGCCACGTT
>CAUQXD010000043.1:0-3376 GCA_963521995.1 uncultured Candidatus Saccharibacteria bacterium | reverse complement strand
TTTCAGGCGGTGAAAGCCCGGCTGGAGAAAGTGTCGAGCTCAGCGGTGGTGACTGATGCTGAGTATCGCAGCGCGCTGAAACAAATTGTCGATAAAGCAATTGCGCCAGTTGGTGTGGTTGATGTATTTGAGGCGGCAGGGCTCAAAAAGCCGGAATTATCGATTTTAAGCGATGAGTTTTTGGCCGAAATTCGTAACATGGAGCGCAAGAATTTGGCGGTGGAAGCGTTGCAAAAACTGCTCGCTGATGAAATCAAGTTACGATTTTCGCGAAATTATGCCAAGGATACGAAGTTTTCTGACTTGCTCAATCAAGCCTTGACACGGTATAGAAATGGGACGATTGAGGCAGCGCAGGTGATTGAGGAGCTGATTGCTATCGGCCAAGAAGTGCGCCAAACTGTCGAGAGCGGAGCGGTCGATGGTTTAAGCGAGGATGAGATTATCTTTTACGATGCGCTGGTTGAAAATGGCAGTGCCCGTGAAGTGCTGGGTGACGCGCAACTGCGCGATATCGCAAAAGTATTACTAGAGCAGGTGCGTCGAGATGCGACGATTGACTGGGCGGAGCGCAGGAATGTTCAAGCAAAATTGAAGGTTAACGTTAAGAAAACTTTGGCAAAATATGGCTACCCGCCAGACCAGCAGGCGTCGGCAACTGATATGGTATTAGAACAAGCCAAACGCTATGGTAACGAGTGGAGTCAAAAACGCGCGGCGTATGACGCTGGCGGAGCAAGTTTGCTGGATTGATATATAAATTATGATGGATCAGAGTACAATAGGTGTATGAGTAAGTCTAAAAATCCTATTACCATCGCTCGCGCCATCATCCGCATCGGTGATGCTGCCAGGAGTGCTAATGATTATAGTTTGCTGAGCGCGCTGCATGAGATGGTGCAGCAATTGTCGCAGCATGGCGTTAAAGACACTGACGTCGGTATGGATTTGCTGCTGGAATATGTCGAGGCGGCAGATGGTTGCGACTACTGTCGTGTTGGTGATGGCAAGGATAGTGTTGACAAATTGACAACAAAAATCAATCAGCAGCTAGCGCGTCGCGGCCAGGCGCAGGTGGAGGCGAGCGATCAGTCAGTGTTGAAGTTTGAGCCAGTGGTCCATCTGGTGACGGCGGCGTATGCTAAAAACGAAGATGGCGTGACATCGGGTTTATCGATAGCGCTGGTCGTTAATCAAGATGGTTCGGTAGATCTGCCGCGCGACCATTTTCTGAATGCAGAACTGCTCGATTATTTCGATGAAAATCGGCCAGTTAATTGGCGCTCGGTCGAGCGTGATTTGCCGTCAAAATTGCATGGTTACCGCTTGGTGGCAGGTTCGTTAGAAGTGCAGGAGATTTTGCCGCGGGAGCTGGAGGTGATGTCGTTTTAGTTGGTGTTTGTGTTAAATAAGAATTTAACAATTATAACACTCAGAGCAAATATTTGAGCAAGATTGCTGCCAATAAATAAAGGTAGGGATATTCCTGTAAAATTTAGAATCCCGAGACCTGTTAAATAGGTAATCACGCCATCACTTATAATTATTAGCCCAACCAGTACAAGTAGTAAGATACTCCACCATTTTCTAAGTTGTATTGTAACCTGCAACTCTTGCAACTTAATTTTGGTCATATCACTAGTAGTTTTAGCCTGTTCCTCAGTGGAAATTTCAATAGTAGAGTCGTCTTTAATTTGTCCTGGAACTTTCCCCAGAGCTTGAAGCATATTCTCTACGTTATCTATATCGCTAGTGGGTTTTTCTTTTTTTCTGCTCATCATTTTATTATTCTTAGGTTCATTAGTCTGTAAGTCATCGCGCTAGAAGAAACTCCGAACCTATCGGCCAATAGTTGGATAGAGCTTTTTAGAAACGGGTATTCTTTTAGTTCTTTTCTAACCATGCTCTCGGGCATTAAAAGATTAGCCGCAAAACAATCAGCTTCTTTTTCTTTTTGCTCTTTTATTCCGCTGTATGAATTATTTCGTCGGTATAAACCATACTCGTCGGGTTGATGTCCTAGAAAATAATGTCCAAGTTCATGCGCGACAGTGTATGTGCGGCGTGCTATGGAGTTATCTACATTTACGTAAATAGTTCTTGTTGTACTGTCGAAAAACCCCGAGACATCAGTATTGCCTTGTGGCATTTTTCTATACTCAATTGAAATACCCTCTCCATTTGCTATATCAAAAACATTGACAAATGGTTCTATTATATAATTATCGGATAGCACTTTTGAAGTTTCTTGTTTAATTCTCTTAAGATCTTCTTTAGTCATATGCCCTCCGTTTATAATACTATATTATAGTTTATGCAAGCATAACCTACTTACTAGTATAGCAAAATATACATTAAAAATAACGTATAATGATAGTATATAAATATTTTATATAGCATGAAAATCTCCGTCCACCTCAAGCCCAACTCTCGTCACCGCGAAGAAGTGGTGGCGAATGATGACGGTTTGCTGACGATTTATACTAAGGCGCCAGCTATTGAGGGGCGGGCGAATTTGGCGGCGGTAAAATTACTGGCGAAGCATTTTGGTGTGGCGTCGTCAAAGGTAAAATTGGTGCGCGGCGCTGCTTCGAAATACAAGGTTTTCGAGGTGGATAAGGCAGAGTAGTTGCCGCAACTACATTGTTAATATCCGGCTACAATTCTACGGATATCCAGCCCCTGGCGCCATATTTCCGATCAATCCCTGCACTGTCACAAACGAATAGCCCTGTTGTTTCAGCGCGCTGAGGATGCACGGTACGGCGCCAACTGACGTTTGGTGAATGTCGTGCATCAAGATGATGGCTCCGGGGTGGGCGCCAGCGACGGCGCGCGAGCAGACGATTTCGCTATTACGGTCGGCCCAATCGCGGGTATCGACCGACCACAAGATTGACGACATGCCGCGCAGGCGAAGTTGCTCCAAAACGACGCCGTTGACTGCACCGTACGGTGGGCGCAAGATGGTTGGCTTGATGCCGGTGGCTTGCTTGATGGCGTCATTGGTGCGGTCGATTTCGCCAGCAATTTGGCCAACTGGCAATTTAGGCAGTTCTGGGTGCGACCACGAGTGATTGCCTAGTTGGTGGCCGCGCGCGTGCATGCGTCGCAATACGTCGGCTTGCGCGGAGACTTTGCTGCCGATCAAGAAAAAGGTGGCCTTAGCGCCATGCTGATCTAAAATATCCAGCAGCTGCGCGGTGTACGGACCTGGGCCATCGTCAAATGTTAAGGCAATCACTTTACCGCCAGAATTCGCGGCTGGCGGCGCGGCGGGCGCTGGATTTGGTTTTGGCTCGGGCGGTTTAGGAACATTAGCCAGTTTCCGGGCTGTCGGATTTTGCAGATATTTGGCAACGGCAGCGATCGGCAC
>CAUQXD010000042.1:0-3682 GCA_963521995.1 uncultured Candidatus Saccharibacteria bacterium | reverse complement strand
TGAAGATGGGCGGTCCAATGGGCGGCGGTATGGGCGCGGGCGAAAAAGCCAAAGACTTCAAAGGCACGGTCAAGAAGCTAGCCAAATACTTGGCGGAATTCCGCTGGCAAATGCTCATGGTGGCGCTTTTCGCGGTCGGCAGTACGACTTTCGCGATTGTCAGTCCGAAGATTTTGGGTGGCGCCACCAACCAAATCGTCGAAGATTATGTCAGCATGAAGGCTTACGAAACCATCACCAGCAAGCTGCCGAATAGTGCTTCGCTGCCAGCTGGCACGACCGGTGCTGATGTCCTCAACCGTCTACCGAACAAGTCGGAAATTGAAAGTCAAATTCCATCCAATCAGCTTGATACCATCAAAAAGCTGGATCTCAGCCGGCGCCCAGAATTTCACTTTGAGGCAATTTGGCGGGTTGTCAGTTTGCTGATCGGTCTGTACATACTCAGTGCCATTTTCCGCTACATCCAAACCTGGCTGATGACCCAAGTGACGCAAACTGTCACCTTCAGAATGCGCCGGCAATTGTCCGAGAAAATCAATCGCCTGCCGCTGAGTTATTTTGACAAGCAAACCTACGGCGAGGTGCTCAGCCGTGTCACCAACGATGTCGATACCATCAGTCAGACGCTCAATCAAAGCCTGTCGCAGGTCGTGTCTTCGACAGTGATGGTCCTGGGAATTTTGGTGATGATGTTTTCCATCAGCTGGCAAATGTCGCTGGTGGCGCTGCTGGTGCTGCCGTTGGCTGGCGGCGTAATCACGCTGATCGCCAAAAGCTCGCAAAAGCAATTCCTCCGTCAGCAAACACAGTTGGGTGAATTGAACGGCCACATCGAAGAAATGTATGGCGGCCATCAAGTGATGCGTGTCTTCAACGGCCAGAAAAAGTCGCTGGCTAAGTTTTCGCGGGTGAACGATCAGTTACAGGAAAGCGCCTGGAAGGCTCAATTTTTGTCGGGGCTGATTTATCCGATCATGAATTTCATCGGCAACATCGGCTACGTCGTCATGGCGATTTTGGGCGGCTGGTTGGCGATTAACGGCCGGCTGAAAATTGGCGACATTCAGGCGTTCATCCAGTACATCGACCAGTTCAATCAGCCGCTGGTGCAGGTCGCCAACATCGCCAACATCTTGCAATCAACAGCGGCGGCGGCCGAGCGGGTGTTTGAATTTTTGGACGAGCCTGAGGAAAAGGCGGAGGGCAAGGATTTGGTGAAATTGACTCACGTCAAGGGTGAGGTCGAATTTGACAATGTGGTCTTTGGCTATAAGCCTGACCAAACCATCATCAAAGGTTTGTCGGCGCACATCAAGCCAGGTCAGCGCGTGGCGATCGTCGGTCCAACGGGCGCGGGCAAAACCACCTTGGTCAATTTACTGATGCGATTTTACGAAATTAACAGCGGCGCGATCAAAATTGACGGCGTTAATATCGCTGACATGAAGCGCAGCGAGGTGCGGCAAATGTTTGGCATGGTGCTGCAAGACACCTGGTTGTTTAACGGCACGATTCGCCAAAATTTGCTCTATGGCAATCCAACAGCCAGCGAAGAAGAGATGGTCGCCACCGCCAAGGAAGCACACGTTGATCATTTCGTACGGTCGCTGCCGGGCGGCTACGATATGGTACTGGGCGAGGAAGCTGCGAACATTTCACAGGGCGAAAAGCAGCTGCTGACGATTGCCAGGGCAATGCTGGCGCGCACGCCAATGCTGATTTTGGACGAAGCTACCAGCTCGGTCGATACTCGCACCGAAGTGCTTATCCAAAAAGCCATGGACAAGTTGATGCAGGGTAAAACTAGCTTTGTCATCGCTCATCGCCTGAGTACCATTCGCGACGCTGATTTGATCTTGGTCGTCCGCGACGGCAACATCATCGAGCAAGGCAAGCACGACGAACTGCTGAAGCAGAATGGTTTTTACGCTGAGCTGTATAATAGCCAGTTTGCTGAGTGACGGTTTTTCATCTATGGCTTTTAGTTTTTATAATAACCAGTATAATAAAAAACAGAATGATTAAGGGTGTAGTTTGATGACAAAAGAAAACACAAAAACTCCGATGAATCTGTTTATCGACACTAATATACTGCTGGATTTTTATCGATTTAGCAATGCCGATCTAGATACGCTAGGAAAGTTAGAGGATTTAATCATAAAAGCTCGCAAAATAAAACTATACGTTACTCAACAGCAGGTTGACGAGTTTTATAGAAATCGAGATAAGGTAATTAAGGAGTATATAGGCTCATTTAAATATGATGCACCAAGGTTTCCAAAGGCATTTTGCGGACACGCTGACTATGATATGGTTGTCAATGAGTCGCGAAGCTTAGAAGGAAAGATAAACAAGATAAAACAGGATGTACTAGAAGAAGCTTTTGAGGGAAAGCTGAAAGTTGACACTATAGTCGAAAATATTTTAAGATCACCAATTGACATGTCCGAAGATATTTTCAATAAAGCAAAGATGCGAATAGATATAGGTAATCCGCCTGGAAAAAACGGATCGTTAGGTGATGCGATAAACTGGGAAATACTATTAGAATCAGTAAACATAGAAGACGATTTTTTTACGGATGTTCATATTGTATCTAGAGACGGTGATTTTAGTTCTGCGCTTGATGATCATAAATTAAGCACATTTTTAGAAAATGAATGGTCATCTAAGAAAATTGGTACAGCTTACCTGTACAAGTCATTAAATGATTTTCTTGGGAAACATTTCCCTGATATTGAACTCATTGATGAAGCTATAAAAGACGGCATTGTTGAACAGATAGGTTCAGCTAGCAGTTTTGATAATGCAAGAGCTTTGATTGCCGAATTGTATAAAAAGGGTAGTCTTTCAGAAGATCAGGTAAAGGTCTTATACAAATCAGCAACCTCAAACGATCAGGTATATAACGCTCATAAATACAGTCCAACTATTGTTGGCGGTAGATTATGGGAATTAATAAAGCCACACTGGAGTAAGTTTACACAGGAAGCTCAAAAGGAGTGGCTCAATTATTTCCCTGGTGAGTACACGCAAGATATATAATATAAATCGACCGTGTTGTAGAGATTTATTCTGGATGAGGCAGTACTAATCTTGGGATAATTGATTTACGAATCTCGCCGCAAAACATCCAACGCACCAAACCTCCCAGTCAACACGGCCTGGTCAATGATGTGCGGCGTGATGGCGGCGATTAGTTCTTTTGGTTTAGTGTCGCTTGGTAAATCCTGTGTCGTGTCCAGCGCGTACACGTAAAATTGATAGCGGTGCGTGCCAAACGGCGGCTGCGGTCCGCCCCAGCCTGGTTTGCTCCAGCTGGTAACACCTTCGACAGCGCCCGCGGGTAGTGATTCGCCAGTGATTTCAGTGGTTTTGGTCGGCAAATTCCAAACCGTCCAATGGTAGAATCCATCGCGCCCAGGCGCGTCAGGGTCGTGGCAGACGATTGCCAGACTTTTGGCGTCTGTTGGTACGTCGCTGATCTTGAGCGGCGGGCGTTGATTACCGCCGAGCTTGGCGTAAATTTTCGGTATTTTAGCGTTTTCGGCGAACGCAGGACTGGTAATTTTCATACTACAATTTTAGCATAATGATATTCTTGTCGCCCTTGGTACATGTAGATCAAAATCAATATCGGTTTTCTGGACGATCTCGTAACAAGACGACACTGCTGGGT
>CAUQXD010000041.1:0-4460 GCA_963521995.1 uncultured Candidatus Saccharibacteria bacterium | reverse complement strand
CCGCCATTCACTCTGTTCTCCAGCAGCTGCACAACCTGCTGCGCGCCGACCACCGCCTGCCGCCTACCGAGCGTATTCTCCACTATTTCCGCACATCGCTCGAGGCCCAGCGCCTGGCTACCGACGATTTTCAGTTGTATCTAGACAAGGGAACGGCGGCGCTGACGGCGTTTCTGGATGCCAAGTCGTCCGACTTTCACGACACAGAGCTGGCAGAGCTGAGTTTCGCTAATCAGAACGTGATTATCGGCGAAGCGCATTTGACCGGTACGCTGGACGTCGCTGATATTGATAAGCATAATAAAACCATATTCGTGACTGATTACAAGACCGGCAAGCCGTCGCACTCCTGGAGAGGTACATCCGATTACGAAAAAATCAAGCTTCACAAATACCGCCAGCAGCTGATGTTCTATCAACTCTTGGTCACGTCATCATGCGATTATGGCAATTTCACCTTCACCGGCGCCCGCCTACAGTTTGTCGAGCCGGACATCAAAACCGGCGACATCCTCAGCCTGAAAGACACATTCTCCAGGGAGGAATTGGCTGAATTCGCCCGGCTGATCAATGTTGTTTGGCGTAAAATCACCGCACTAGAACTACCGGATATCTCAGAATATTCGGCGGATTATAAAGGCATGCTGCAATTTGAGGAAGATTTATTAACAGAGATAGCGTAGGCAATCTTGACAAAAACTATTGACATAGCTTGCTATTATTGATATATATATACTTGCTTTTGTTCGTGGAGCTAGCTTCCGACGAGACGTCGCAAATGACGTCAAGTCCTGACCATGCTTCGCACAAAAGCATGGCTCGATAGGGGAGTTAGCTCTTTTCTATCGCCGATACTTCGGCGAGGAAGGGGGTGAAAAACCCCATGTTTAGCCACTACAAGGGTTCGCCCAGCGCGTCAGGCCGGGTAAACCCGGTCTGGGTGCGGTGCAAGCACTGTTCCCAGAAAAATAACATAAGTTCGGTACCAGGGGGGAATCCCTGGCTTTGCTATGCTTGTGGCAAACTGAACTAATTATTATTACGTGGCGGTCGGGGTTTGTGCGATCCCGAAACTGCTGACTCCGCGTCAGCAAAGGGCGTCCGCCCGCCCCAGGCTTGATTCGCCGACCGGTAATCCGGAAAAGAATCACAGGACGCGCAGGCTTGCCCCTCGAACTCCCACGATGAAGTGGTTGATCGAGGATGGACGGGTTCGATTCCCGTCGCGTCCACCACCCAGCAATTAAAAAACCTGGGGCACAACGCCGCAAGCGCTAGCGGCGTTCAGGTTCATCAATATTTCCCGCTAGACAATGATGTCTAGCAACGTGAGCCGGCACGTGGAAGTATTGATGTTTTCCCAACTTTGGGCTCGCGAGATTCACTCGTGGTAGTTGATTTCAGCGTTGAAATCAACTCCGAGCAGAACCGCTTGAGCCCACCAACGCCCCTCATTCTCAAAGGCGAGAGTGAGGGGTTTTCTCCTTTTTGTGCTAAAATAACAGAGATGACATCATTTTGGGACAACCTACCGCAGCCGTTTTTCATCTTGGCACCCATGGAAGCCGTCACTGACGTGGTGTTTCGCCATGTCGTCAAGCAAGCGGGCGCGCCCGACGTGTTTTTCACCGAGTTTGCTAATGCCACTGGCTGGGTGCATGCTGGTGACAAGGCCATCGCTGGGCGGCTCATCAAGACCGACGACGAGCATCCATTAGTTGCCCAAATCTGGGGCGGTGAGCCGGGCGACATGGAGAAATTCGCCACTCACTGCGCGAAGCTCGGCTTTGACGGCATTGATATCAACATGGGCTGTCCCGCTAAATCCGCCATCAAAAGCGGGGGAGCAGCGTTGATCCGCCGGCCAGAGATAGCAACTGCCGCCATCGCCGCCGCTAAAACTGCTGGGCTGCCAGTTAGTGTCAAAACCAGGATCGGCTACACCTATATTGACGAATGGCGAGAATGGCTGGGCACGCTACTGGCGCAGGACCTCGCCAACCTAACCATCCACCTCCGTACCAAAAAAGAAATGAGTAAAGTCCCGGCACATTACGAGCTTATCGACGATATCATCAAGCTACGCGACGAAATCGCCCCGCAAACCCTGCTGACCATCAACGGCGATATTCGTGACCGCGCCCACGGTCTCGAACTCGCCCGCCAGTACCCCGGCGTCAACGGCCTGATGATCGGGCGGGGGATTTTTAGCGATCCGTTTTGCTTTGCCCACACTGACGTCTCTCACATCAACAGTCTGCAGACAACACAGAAGAGCGGCGGCGATTCGTCTATCAAGGAGGCTGTGACGGGCGTGAAACCCCGTCAGCCGAACGCCACGGGCGCACAGCCCCGTAAAGAGTACTCCGAGATGGATGAATCGCTGACGCGAACTTCATCAGGAATCGTACCCAGTGACCCACGCTCCATCGCAGACAACGACAACGGGAGCGACAATACTAAATCAGAACTTATATATCTACTGCATTACCACCTCGACCTCTTTGACCACTACCAACCAACCCTCGGCCGCCCCTTCGAAACCCTCAAACGCTTCTTCAAAATCTACATCCGCGACTTTGATGGCGCCAAGGAACTGCGCGAGAAGCTAATGCACACTAAAAACACCAGCGAAGTCCGCCAGATACTTGAAGAAATATAATATTTGTGATATAATAGTAAGTATGAGCGAGTATATCAAAAGTAATTTATCTTATCTCTGCACGCGAGATATCACGGCAAATAACGTAGAAAATTCGCCAGAAGGCATAATATTATTGTCAAGAATACCTAGAGCCAATCAGCCAGTCTCAGAGGCTGAACTACATGCAAGACCAGACTACTCATTAGGTAGAGAAGATAGCAGACATGGCGTTCAGTTCGCCGACCTAGTAGTACCAAGGCGGTCTGGCACATCAACTGTCCAACCTATAGCACTCAAACCAGTCATGTCTGCAAAGGGTGCTGTTCGCGAACACAAGATAGCACATTATCTTAATAAACAAGGCGAGCAGTTGACTTTTCGACCTCTAGGCTTTACTAGATGGGGGGGTAATTTCAGTACTATTACCGAATTTGACCAAGGTGTAGTAAGTTATGATAATACTCTCTTAGAAAAAACACACAAACCAACGGAGTCAGAAATAGCAGAAGCTCTTACGGTTGCCGCACAAACACTAATCATTTTAAATGACATAGGACTGGCACACGGAGACTTTCAGGTGAAAAATACTGCCAGCGACGTCAACGGCAGGATACGGGTTATTGATTTGACGATGATGAAGAGGCTTCGCGACACAGAAGACGTTTTGAGCGATATCACCTTATATACAGAATCTCTTACCAGGTTTGGCACCCAACTATCGCCAGTTAGCCCTGAACAATTTGATGATCACTTCCTGCATACTTATGAAAAGAGTGTTTCTGATATTTTTCCAAAACAGAGGCAACTGGAAGTAAAAATGGACATTTCCGCTATGCGAGGTAGTCTAGATTTTCTGATTGGACCAAGTATAACTTAGTCCTAAGCTACTCCATGTTCCAGCTTCTTTAAACGATCCTCGTAATCATCAAGACGCGCGCTATGGCGATTCAGATGAGTACCAATAGCGTCAAGGATTTCATTCTGAACTTCTTCATTTTCATCAAAGCGCTTATCCATACTATCAAGACGCTTATTTATACCATCAAAGCGCTTATTTATCTCAGCAGTATGGCCGCTCAACACTGATTCCATCAGCTGTTTTATGTCTGCCAAATCGTCGCTAGTCAAGCTCATGTAAAAATTATAGCACGGCGCAGTAGCGGTACGCAAATCAATTCTATCGCCGTCAAAGCATAATTATAACAACGGCAATTCAGCGCTAGCGCCGCCGCTTGCGCCGATGAAGATCCGCCACCTTCAACCGCACCATGTGCCGGTCGATAAGCTGCTTGGCCTTCTCGCGTTCGACTTGGTCGCCAGCTTCGTCGCGGGCTTTGATAGCGCGCTCCAGTGCCGCCTGAGTTTCCGCCTCGATGATGTCGTCGCCATGATCCGCCTCGTCCACCAGGATTTGCACTGATGAATAATCAATTTTCACCACGCCGCCGGAGATTGCGAAATATTCCAATTGGCTATCCAAATCTTCTTTATGGCGGCGCACAGTGATCACGCCGTCCCGCGCAATCGTCACTAGCGGCTCATGACTCGGGAAAACGGATATTTCGCCGTCAATGGTTGGGATTGACAGCGAATAAACCTCTTCGTCAACCTTCGTGCCAACAAGTGTAACTAATGACAATTTCATGGCTATTTGGCTTTCTTCTCGCTTGACTTGGCGGCGGATTTTTTGTCGGCAGCGGCAGCTGGCTTTTTGGCGTTCTTATCCTTGGCTTCATTTTTACTGCCAGCTTGCTTGGATTGCTCGGCGGCGTCGCGGGCGACTTGATCGCTCAAAGTGCCTTGCACCATGTAGAAC
>CAUQXD010000040.1:0-4956 GCA_963521995.1 uncultured Candidatus Saccharibacteria bacterium | reverse complement strand
ACCGACAATAATAAACGGAATATTGATAGCATCAGGTAGTAGTAGCCACTTAAGATCATAGACAAATAAAATTGCTAATAGCACCAAACCAGTCAACCACAAAGATAATAGTACGACTTGCCAGAAATCCATCAACGAAGCTGGCCAGAACACCACTGATAAGACAAACAGCCCGGCCATTACTACCTCTAACAAAATCTCCATCCAACCGATAAACTGCTTACAATATCGACACCGACCCAGACTAATAACCCAGCTGAATACTGGTATTAAGTCGTACAGCGCCAGCTCATGGCCACAAGAGAGACAGCGAGAGCGGTCTTTGGATACCTTCTTTATCAGTGGAGACAACTTCTTCAGCTCTTTCCGATCAACCCTCTCTCCAGCTTTTTTATCTTCAGTTAATTGACGAGCGCGCAGCCGCCAAATCTGCGCCCCAACGAAGCTACCTAAAATGGCCCCAAATACTCCAGCCAGTACAAATTTCATCATACTTCTTATGTTAACAAAAAACTACAAAAAAATCAGCCCCACGCTGAGGCTGATTTCTATAAGCTTAATGTTTTTATACGTCCTGGCAATACAGTTGCTTTTGCGAACCATTGTTTTCCAACAGCACTACAACAGCAGCGTTACGTGAAGAGCCGTTCTGCAATGTAATGGTTGCTGGATCGTCAGTAGATGGTGCCGGTGAATTAGCAGGACATTTTCGGCCACGCATCACCTTAATTTCATTACCAGCAACTGACATTGACGAGCTAGTGGCAACCACCTTCAGCTCTGAATTTTTATCATACTGGTCAAGCTTGTCAACATACTTGCGCAACGACTCATCGTTAAAAGTTCCGCCATTGCGGTTCGCTGAATTCCAGCTGGTAATAGCGGCAGCAACCGTTGAGGCATCATTTTTCCTTGACTGATCACGCTGATTGCGCTGCAACGCTGGCAATGCAATAAACACCATCGCGAAAATAAGTCCAGCAATAGCCAGTACCAACACAACCTCGATAATCGTAAATCCTTTTTTGTTGTCTTTGTTTACCATTGAAATGTCCACCTTTCTATGGCTTATGTTATATTTGTGCAAAGAATGCTTACGTTTATAATACACTAAAATTATATAATCGTCTAGCGAATATTAATATTACCAACTAAGCTATAGATTGGGAATAATATTGCAGCGACCATCGTACCAGCGACAACTGCCAAGAATATCATTAAGACTGGTTCTATTGCCGTTGACAGTGCTCGAATCTCCTCATCAAGCTCGTCCTCATACACTTGGGCGGTTTTACCCATCATCTCATCAATTTTACCGGATTGCTCACCAATTTTTATCATCTGAGGCACCATTGTTAAAAAATAATCTTCGTTCGATAAGGACGCCGAGAGAGCCTTACCACCCTTTACCTTATCTGCAGCACGAGCAATACCCTCACTGATAACAACATTATTGACCGCCTCTGATGAAATACGAAGCATATCAAGCATCGGCACGCCCGTACTTAATAACGTCTGACCAGTTCGCGTAAATCGCGCCATATACATTTTTCTAAACATTCCCTTAAACAATGGGGCATTAAGCTTAAATGTATCCTTGGTTCTAACTCCCTGATCAGTTTTCAGATATTGCACCAAAAAATATCCACCAATAATAAGCAGCAGTATAATAAGCCACCAAAATCCAGTAAAGAACTTTGCTGTGCCGACCATAATAAGAGTTATTAGTGGCAATTCTTTATTTAAGTCTCTATATAACCCCTCCACCTGCGGCATCACAGTAAACAACATAAAACCTACGACTAAAATAATCACCGCTAGGACAATCGACGGGTACATCATGGCACCTCGAATTTTTCCCATCATTGCAGCATCTTTTTCCTGCTGAGCAGCTAGCCTTTTTAAGGCGTCATCCATCGTACCAGATGTCTCACCTGCTGCAACTAATGCAACATAAACTTTATTAAAAACCTCTGGATGCTTCGAGAAAGAGTCCGACAGAGACTTACCTCCTTCAACATCAGAAATAATCTCCTGAACAATTTCTTGCATTCGCTTATTGGCGGTCTGCTCCTGTACGGTTCTAAGACTTTGCGACAGTGGTAAACCAGCCCCAATCAACGTTGCCAGCTGACGAGTAAATACCACTTTATCTTTGGTAGTAATCCTGCCAGATAGCCTAGCAAATATATTATCCTTATCATCCTGAAGCTCAATTTTTAGCGGCACAAACCCCTGGGCCGACAATAGTTTTGCAGCAGAATTTTCGCTATCAGCCTGAACAACAGATTTAACGATTTTATCACTCGCGCTATCTCGCGCCTCATAGTTATATTTTTTCATCCACTACCCCCTCATCAACCTCTCAAACTCTGTCAAATCAACCGCGAATTCACGCGCATTATCATACGTAATTGTACCGTTTTGTACCAAATTGACCAAAGTTCTGTCCATCGTCTGCATCCCTTGGTCGGCACCGGTCTGAATCACCGCGTCTAACTGATGCGATTTACCTTCGCGAATAATATTGCGGACTGCCGGGTTGGCAATCAGCACTTCCGCCGCCACAACTCGTCCACCACCAATTGCCGGCACTAGCCGCTGCGAACAAATTGCCATTAGAATATTACTGAGCTGCGCCCGAATCTGTGGCTGCTGATGTGGTGGAAATACGTCAATCATACGATCGATTGACTGAGCCGCCGAGTTAGTGTGAAGGGTTGCAAACACCAAGTGTCCGGTCTCAGCAATAGTAATCGCCGCCGAAATCGTCTCGAGGTCGCGCATCTCACCAATCAACACCACGTCCGGGTCTTGGCGAAGGCTAGAGCGCAGCGCCGCCGAGAAAGAATAAGTGTCATAATGAACCTCGCGCTGCACCACTACCGATTTTTTAGACTTGTGAGTAAACTCAATCGGGTCTTCAATAGTAATAATATGCTGCGATCTTTCAGAGTTAATCTTATCGACCAGCGCTGCCAAAGTTGTCGACTTACCCGATCCAGTTGGCCCAGTCACCAGCACCAAACCGCGTGGAAAATCAGCAAAGGTATTAACGACCGGCGGCATACCCAGCTCAGTTGCCGACTTAATCTCATTTGGAATCAAACGCAAAGCCGCCGCCAAATTGCCGCGTTCATGAAAAGCATTCACCCGAAATCGCCCTAACGTACCAAACGCAAACGAAAAGTCAAATTCCTTATCTTTTAACAGAATCTGGCGCTGATCTTCGTCAAGAATCTGAAATACCAATCGCTCAACCGACGGCTCGTCAAGCGGCTGTGTACCAGCTGCTGGCACCAATGCGCCGTCAATCCTCAGCATCGGTGGCAAGCCAACCTGAATATGAAGGTCTGAAGCCCGCTTCTTCACCACTTCTTCTAGTAAAATCTCAATTCGTAATTCTTGATTATTCATATTTCCTCCTTTTATGCGGTGTCCGCCGCTACTCTATTTACTTCTTCTATTGTTGTTACGCCATTTAACGCTTTCAAATATCCATCTTGGCGCATCGTAATCATTCCTTGCTGAATTGCCATTCGTTGGATTTCAGTTGCCGTAGCCCGCTTTACAATCAAATTCTGAATCTCCTCGGTAACATCCATCACCTCATATAGACCAGCTCGTCCAGAATAGCCACGTGGCGTTTGTGGTGTATCTTTACCTTTTGCCAAGACAAATGACGCTTGAGTTGCTAACGGCAAACTCTCATAACCCAGATCTTGAGAAAATTGTGCAACCTGTTCCTTTGTTTGTGGCAATAGTCCACCGACAGCTTCACGAATTGCTTGGGTTTCTAGCGGTGATGATTGATACAAATCCCGACGACGCGCCACCCGCCGAACCAACCGCTGCCCGATAATAGTATTGACCGTACTAGCAATAAGGAACGGCTCGATGCCCATATCAAGTAGTCGCGGTAGCACACCCGCTGCCGAATTGGTGTGTAAAGTCGAGAAAACCAAATGTCCCGTTAACGCCGCTTGAACCGCCAAGTTCGCTGTTTCATTATCACGAATCTCACCAACCATCACAATGTCTGGATCTTGACGCAAAATTGACCGTAAACCCGAAGCAAACGTCAAACCAACCTCCGCATTCACCTGAATCTGATTGACACCGTCCATCTTATACTCCACTGGATCCTCAAGCGTCACGATATTAACCGTATCGTCTTTGATTTCCTTAATTAGCGCGTATAGACTTGTTGATTTACCAGAGCCAGTCGGTCCCGACGTTAAAATCATTCCGTTTGGACGCTTAATTCCTTTACGAATCGTCCGTAAAGCACGTCCAGCATATCCCATGTCCTCTAAATTAAATGAACTGCCACTCTTATCAAGCAAGCGAATAACCACCTGCTCACCCCAAACAACTGGCGAGATAGCAATACGCAAATCGACATCCTTACCAGCCACATTAACCGCAAATTGACCGTCCTGAGGAATACGGTGCTCGTCAATCTTTAGGTTTGAAAGAATTTTTATACGACTAACTAATGCTGGTTCAATACTTTTTGGTAGCTGCATAATTTCACGCAGCACGCCATCCACCCGACAGCGAATTTTCAAAGCTTTTTCCAACGGCTCAATATGAACATCTGAGGCATGACTCTTCACAGCATACTCCAAAATCGTCGATAATGCTCGCGATATTGGCGAATCCTGTACAATTGTTTTAATATTGCCAGCATCTGACGAAGACTCTTCCTGCGAAGCTTGTGCCGCTACGTTAACAGATGACAAGTCGGTCTTATATTGATCCAAAACATGGCGCACACTCTCCTCTGAGGCCATAAAGACTTTAATCGGACGTTGAATCCGATTCGACAGATAATCAACCGCCTGAACATTATTGGCGTCGATCATCGCCACTGCTAATCTGTTTTGGACCTCCGCCAACGGCACTGCCATAAATCTCTCAGCGACATCTGACGGCAATAATGATAAAATATCC
>CAUQXD010000039.1:0-5105 GCA_963521995.1 uncultured Candidatus Saccharibacteria bacterium | reverse complement strand
GTGCTATATTATTTGTATAATCAGGCACTAGTTCGCTATGAATATACACTACGACATATCCCTCTATTAAATCTAACTGACGCACCCTCTTTGTATTGTCAAAGCTAAATGTACTATAGTTAAAATCTGTTAATTTTATACCAAGCCATTCATCAAATCCCGGTAGATATCCTGTTATACTCTGTACTTTTCTGAATTGTGGATTATTGCTTTTGGCAATTACTACATAGCTGGGAGTTATGACTGATTCTCTCTTTCTTGTTGCTGGTTTTAGTATATTTTTAAAAACATTAGCCTCCTGGCATATACAGTCAATTAATCTAATTGTGGTATTGCTACTGTTTGATTTTAATTCTGGGATAGGTGTTTGAGAAAAAATATCGCTACTTATGAAACAACTTAATCTAAATTTATCGTTCAGAACACCTGTTATATACTTTCGCCCATCGTAGAGCCATCTCTTTGCAGATTTAAAATCGTCATAGTATAGGTCTTTATATTCTCGGGGAAATCTAGTCGGTAAATATCGTGTCATATTTTGAATTTAAAATCATTTCTTGCCGCCGCGAATTGCGTCAATCAGTTCAATCGGGAAGAGCATCATTGTCTTTTGTGATGGCTCGGTCGAGATACGCTCCAGTGTGTTCAGGGTACGCAGGTTAATCGCGCCTTGGGTTTTTGCCAGGATCTCGGCAGCCTGCGCCAGTGTTTCGGCAGCAGCCTTTTCACCGTCGGCGTTGATGATGTTGGCGCGGCGCTCGCGTTCGGCTTCGGCTTGTTTGGCCATGGCGCGCTTCATGTCGCCAGGCAGTTCGATATTCTGAATCTTGACATTCTCAACATCGATACCCCATTTGTCGGTCTCGGCATCGACAATTTCCTTTATCTGCTGCGAAATCTCCTCGCGCTTGGCCAAGAGATCGTCCATGTCAACGTTACCGGTGACGTCGCGCAGGGCGGCCTGGGCAAATTGGCTGGTGGCGTAAATATAATTAGTCGTCTCCAGCACCGCCTTTGGTGCGTTAATCACTCGGAAGTAGACCACCGCGTCAACGCCGACGGTGACGTTATCTTTGGTGATGACCTCTTGCTTTGGCACGTCAATCGGTGTTGAGCGCACGTCGACCATCATCATCGTCTGAAAAATCGGCACCACTACACGCAAACCTGGCTCGCGTACGCCTGTAAAGCGTCCCAGTGTTAATACCACTCCGCGCTGGTATTGATTGACAACCTTGATACCGCTCAATATGTAAATTACTACGACGACTAAAATTACTATTGCTATTTCCATAATTCCTCCTTTTTATATAATATTTATTTTAGCATTTTGCCTGGCGAAAATGAAAATGAATAAACGTGTTTCGCTTCGGGTTTTACGATATAATAAAAGATATGAGTGATAGTCGGCAACCACTGGCCGAGCAGATGCGGCCGCAAACCTTGGATGAGGTGATTGGACAAAGTCATTTGCTGGGCGAGGGCGAGTTGCTTCGCCAGATTGTTAAGCGTGGCGAGCCGGTTAGCTTGATTCTGTGGGGGCCGCCGGGGACGGGTAAGACGACGCTGGCGCGGATTATCGCCCGCGAAGTTAATGCCAAATTTATTGAGCTGTCAGCGGTGACTAGCGGCAAGAAAGATGTCGAACGGGTAATTGAACACGCCAGGCAGAACTGGAACTTGAACCTCAGGACGATTCTGTTCGTTGATGAGATCCATCGCTTTAACAAGGCGCAGCAAGATGCGTTTTTGCCCCATGTCGAGAGCGGGCTGATTACTTTGATTGGGGCGACCACTGAGAACCCGAGCTTTGAAGTGATCACGCCTTTACTCAGCCGGACGCGAGTGCTGGTGCTCCGTCAACTGACCAAAGATGAAATTATATTGGTGCTGAAGCGAACGCTGAAAGTTTTGAAACAGACCAAGCGGGTGTCGCCTAAAGCTTTGGATTATCTGGCAGAATTGGCGGACGGTGACGCGCGGGTAGCATTAGGCAATTTGGAATTGGCGCTGAGCTTTGGCGAGAAGGTCACGCCAGAGGTCGTCAAGGCAGCGGCTCAGCGGCGACTGCCTGGCTATGACAAAAAGGGCGATGCGCATTATGACGTCATCTCAGCGTTCATCAAGTCACTGCGCGGCAGCGATGCGGTGGCTGCGGCGTATTATTTGGCACGTATGATTGACGCTGGTGAAGATCCGAAGTTTATCGCGCGGCGGATGGTCATCTTTGCCTCAGAAGACATTGGGCTGGCTGGCAATGGTGCGCTGAGCCTAGCGGTCGCCACCTTTGAGGCGGTGGAGCGCGTTGGTTTGCCCGAAGCTAAATATAATTTATTCCACTGCGCCATCGCTCTGGCGCGCAGCCAGAAGTCGCGCGAGACTACTGATTTGATGAATGAGGCTTTTGCTCTGGCGCACAAGTACCCGAACTCGCCAGTGCCGCTGCATCTTCGAAACGCTACTACCAAGCTAATGAAAGACCTAGGTTACGCTAAAGATTACAAATGGCAAGCTGGCTTCCAGCACGAAAAAGGATTCTTGCCGGAAGACATTAAGGATATGCTATAATTGGCGTATCAATATTTCTTTAATAGGAGAAAATAATATGGCAAAACAAGAAACACAACAACCGCAGTACGCACCGCAGCCAGATCCGAATGCACAATATGGTCCTGCGCCGCAACCCCAAGATACGCCATATCAGCAGCAGCCAGTTAACCAGCAATATTTCGCGCAGCCGCAAGCAGCGCCAGTTCAGTATGTAGTAATGGCTGAGTCTCTGAAGGGTATTAAGGGTTGGCTAGCGTTCTTAACTGTACTTATGGGGCTCGGTGGTATCTTATTTACACTGGTATTCTTTGGGTCTTTGTTGGATATAAGTACTGCCGCTGGTGTAGTTTCGGTTATTTTTGCGCCAGTCGTTGCAATCTTATCCATTGCTGCAGTCATACTGATTAACCTACAGAAAAAAATTGCTCGCTATTTCTCAATCGCCTCTTACATGACGGGTGCAGCATATCTTTCGGTATTGCAAATTGTTCTTTCCGCAAGCGAGCCCAGCTCTGATTCCAACAACGTCACCACTTGCATAGCTGTGGTCACACTTTTTCTGTTGACTGGCGCCTTTATGTCGCTCTATTTTATTTTGTCCAGGCGTGTCAAAGAAACATTGGTGGACTAGCTTCGGTTCACTCCATCCACGAAAATCGCCCTCAGCTTGGGGCGATTTTCATATGTGACATGTTGTCAAGAGCAGGAAACTACCTCTTGGCGGCGCGTTTTCGCTCATTGGCATCGAGGTAACGTTTGCGTAGGCGCAGAGATTTTGGCGTCACTTCCAGCAGCTCGTCGTCCTCGATGAAGTCGATGCATTGCTCCAGACTAAACTGGGTAAATGGCGTCAACTGCACTGTGCCATCGGACGATTTGGAACGCATGTTGGTTAGGTGCTTAGCCTTACAGACGTTAATTTCAATGTCTTCTTGGCGGTTATAAATACCGACGATCATCCCGGCGTACACTTCCGTGCCTGGTCCGACCAAAAGTTCACCGCGCGCCTCAGCCGCTTGCAGCGCATACGGCGTGGTGGTGCCAGCTTCAAAGGCGATGAGCACGCCGCCGCGGGTTTTTGGCAATTTACCGCCCAGCGGTTGATAGCCATGCGGCAGGGAATTCATGATCACCGTACCTTTGGTAGCGGTCAACAGCACGTTTCGCAGGCCAATCAACGCCCTCGTTGGCAGCACGTAGGTGATGCGGGTAGCGCCGCTAGCGGTGGTTTCTTGCGATTTCATTTCAGCATGGCGGGCACCGAGTTCTTGGCTGATTGCGCCGATGAATTCGCTGCTAATTTCGATTTGTAGTTCTTCGATCGGCTCTTTTTCGACGCCGTCCTCGGTGATGGTGACCACTTGCGGGCGGCCGACTTCGAACTCAAAGCCCTCGCGCCGCATGGTCTCGATCAAGACGCTGAGGTGCAGCTCGCCGCGGCCAGACACCGTAAAGCCGATGCCGTTTTCCTCGACGCGCAGCGCCACGTTGGTTTCCAGCTCTCGCCGCAATCGGTCGCCAATTTGCCGCGAGGTGGTAAACTCGCCCTCGCGCCCTTTCATCGGGCTAGTGTTTGGACCGAGGTACATGCTCAATGTCGGCGCTTCAATGGCGATCGCTGGCAAGGCTTCAGGCTGTTCTTTATCAGCAATCGTATCGCCAATGTGCGCTTCACTCACGCCAACCAGGGCCACAATGTCGCCAGCAAACGCCTCGTCAAGCTCCTCGCGGTTCAACCCACGGTAGCCAAAAACTTTCTCAATTCGCGCTGAGCCCGATACTTCGCCCTGTTTCAGCAAGCTAACCTGCAGACCGCGCTTGACCGACCCGCGAGCGATCCGCCCAATGGCATATTTACCCTGGAAGGTGTCGTATTGCAGGCTGGTCACTAGCATCTGAAAACCGCCATCAGCCGTGACGCTTGGTGCTGGGATATCGGTAATAATCGCCTCAAAAATCGGTGTGAGATTGGCGTCTTTACTCGGGTCAGCAGGGATCTTCCGCCACGCCTTGCCATCGCGCCCAACGGCATAATAAATCGGATAATGCAGCTGACTATCATCAGTTGCTAACTCCAAAAATAGATCGCTTAGTTCATCTTCAACCTCGGCAATGCGCCTAGCTGGTTTATCAATTTTATTAATCACCACCACTGGCTTCAAGCCCAGCTCCAGTGCCTTGCTCAATACAAACTTCGTCTGCGGCATCGGCCCTTCCTGCGCATCGACGATCAGCAGCACACCATCCGCCATCTGCAGCGTCCGCTCGACCTCTCCCGAAAAGTCAGCGTGTCCCGGCGTGTCGATGATGTTGATTTTATAATCACCGTAAAAAATTGAAGTCTGTTTGGCGGTGATGGTGATACCGCGTTCGTGCTCCTGATCGCCCGAATCCATGATCAATTCTTGGCTCATCTCGGCCTGATTGTCGCGAAATGTGCGCGACTGTTTGAGCAGCCCATCAACCATGGTCGTCTTGCCGTGATCGACGTGGGCAATAATGGCAATATTTCGAATCTTGCTAGCGTCCTTCATAAAAATATGGTCTGATGTTAA
>CAUQXD010000038.1:0-5349 GCA_963521995.1 uncultured Candidatus Saccharibacteria bacterium | reverse complement strand
CTTTACAAATCTGGACAAATCGCATTCGTTTATGCACAATTAGCCAAACAGGAGGAAAAATCATGAGTCATCAACAAGAACGCGGCATTGCCCCAATTTGGATTGTTTTATCAATCATCGTCATCGGCATCGTCGCTTTATTTATCTACGGTATTGTCAATCGGCCACCGAACCAGCATATCGGAAATGGTAAACCATGGAACGAACATATGTCGCAAGGCTCAGCAGATGCGAAAAACGTATTTATCGATTACACCGATTATTTCTGCTCGTTCTGCGCCCAAGTCGAAGACGCCACCAGCAACGATTCTTTCAAAAACGACTATATCAAATCCGGCAAATTGCGCTACGAACACCGAATCGTCACTTTGTTAAAGGATAAAGTACCAAACACCGAGCAAGGCGCTAAAGCCGCGTTCTGCGCCGCCGACCAGGATAAATATTGGCAATACACTCACAACATCGTGCCGCGTATCAAAACGGACTACTTCGACAAAGGTATCGGCGTCAAAAATGTCGCTGTACCGAAAGAAATCCCGCTGCTGCCTCTCAACTACTTTGAAACATCTGCCAAGAACGCTGGCCTGGACACCGCCAAATTCGCCGACTGCATGAAAGGCAACTCCCACCAGCAAGAAATTAACGACAACACGCAAAAAGCCTTGTCGCTTGGCGTGAATGGCTTGCCCTACATGGTCATAAACGACTACCAAACCAGCGGCTTCGCTGGCGGCGAGAATGGACTGAAGGCGATCTTGAAGGCTGGCGGCGTTAATTAATGCTAAAATTTCTCAATTCATTTTCAGCGTCGCTGATCGGATCTTTAAGTTTCTGGCCTTTCTTATGCATCCTCTTGACCATACCATTCATCATTTCACGGCTGATCATGCGCCGGCGCGTAACGTGGTCGTATGTATTCTTTTCCTACGGCTCAATTCTCTATTTCACAGGGCTAATCTTTTTTACGCTGTCGCCAGTACCAAAAGACCCGATTGCCTTTTGCCAAACATATCACATCCAGCCACAACTTATCCCCTTCAACTGGGTTAACGACGTTGTTCAGCCTAACAAGGATACGCTATATATCACGCTGCAATTAATTATGAATATCGTTTTCTTTGTGCCGCTGGGCATTTTTATGAAAGCATATTTTCACAAGCATTGGAAATTTGCGTTGCTAAGCGGCTTTCTTTTATCGATGCTAATAGAGGTGACGCAGCTAACTGGCGTGTTCGGTTTATATCCTTGTAGTTATCGGCTATTTGATGTTAATGATTTAATAACCAATACCTTTGGCTGCTTACTCGGATTTATGTTGACATGGCTAATCGGCTATAAAGTTCCCAGCGTGAAACTCAGCGACGAAAACTACGCCGCACCCAATCGCCGCAATAAATTCTTAGCCAGCTGCATCAACATAGCCCTTATTATCTTCGCCTCAGTGGTTACCCGTCCGCTAGTTTATCCGTTTTTCATAGACACCATACAACCTGGTGGGTTCTACCTTTCAGAGCTGGGGGTCTGGATTATTATTCAGTTGTTTATCATACCGAGAATCGCTAAAGGCTGGACGATTGGGAGTTATCTGGTCGGCATCCAACCGAAACGCCAGCGCAAAAGCGATAAACAACAGCCAAAAGACGATGCTAATCCAGAAAATTAACCTTTCAGCTGCCGCATAAATCCGCGTAGCTGCGACGATGTCCGTTCAATCCTTTCACTCGTCCAGTATTTATCTGGCGTGATATTATCGTCGCCAGTTGACTCCTCTTTGTAGCGACCGATAATCTTACCGTTCTTGACAATTGATACATCCGGCACAAATATCCGCGGCTTGCCGCTGTCGTCTTTGTCCAAATACGGCTCTAGTTTCTTGACCAATTTTTGGTAAACTTCGTTGTTGCTAGCGCGGGCATCGCGAATATTCAAGTAATATATCTTATCAATACCCTCGGTGCGAGCCGCCTGATCAACATATTCGCTCAAATGCTGGCACCATGGACACTGTGGAAAACCCAAGAAAACCACACCGCTGCCGCTATCAAAGACACTAAGGACTTCTTTATCGCTAGCATAAACGAAGTGATTATTCGCCGCCACTCGCGGATATTCTGACTTGAATTTGGCGGCATCGGACACGTTGGTAGACGGATTTTTCGGCTGCTCGGCAGTGCGCCAGTAGTTATACCACAATCCAGCCGTAGCGCCGCACAAGATGATTATGACGGAAATAATCGCAATGGTTTTTTTGTTCATGCCAACCCTCTTTTTCATAACGTCGTATCCTTCTTATAATTTTTCTTAGCTTCTAGCCAGCGGCGATTTTGCTCGGCTTTGTCCTCAATCTCAAAAATCTCGACTGGATATTTTTCAGCCTGCTTGGCAATTTTTGCAGCAACTGCTTCGGGTATATCGATATCAAAGCGCGCAGCAAATTGGATAGCATAAATAATGATGTCGGCCAGTTCGCTCGCCATGTCGTCTTTGGTGCCGATATGTTTATCACTCCACTGGAAATATTCTAATAATTCATTAGCTTCCAGCGACAACGATATCGCCAAGCCGCGCGAATCATTCGTCTTATCCCACTTCCGCGCGCGAATATGATCCATCACTAGCTCTTGCGCTTCTTCAAATGTCATAATTCCCCTTTCTGGCATAGCTTTCATACTATAGCTAACGCTAATTTCATTATACTACAGCGCTCTTAACGACGGAGATGGACGTATTTAACATAGGCAATTAATTTATATTTCGAATTAAACGCCGTAAAAACATATAATGACACATTTTTGCTTAAAATTCATTGACATTTTATTCTATTAGTGATATATATATATCAGCTTTTGCTCAGGGCTACAATCCTAGGGCGGAAGTCGCCCTTTAGCTTTGAGCTTCTCTCGAAAGGAGAGACGAGACATGTTCATGAAAATGGCGCAGTCATTTGCGCCTGACGTCGTTGTCTTTATTGCGCTCATCATATTTCTCCTGACGTCAAATGACGTCGGGGCTATGATCTGGGCCATAGCTGCAGCACTTGCAGTCGAGACTATTATGTCCATCTTGAGGGCATACGCCCTCAGCGAGATCACCAAAGACAAGGAGGGCTAACTGCCCGCCGAAAATAGCTCGCCGAATGCGTTCAATCTGATTGAGACAGTTACTTGTTTCTCGGATTGAAAGATCCACATTCAGCTTGAGCTCGTTCGGCGGGCTATTTTCATTGATATTATATTATTCCCACCTAAACAGCTTAATCGCGGCGATGTAGATAACGAGAGTCCAGGCAGCGACGGCGCCGATTTGCGGCAAGACTTCGATGAGGCTAGCTTGCTCAGTCATAATCAGACGGAAGCCATCCACAACCGGCGTCATTGGGATAAATTGCGTTACGCCGCGCAGCCATTCTGGAAAAAGGAATGCCGGAAAGAATGCTCCAGATAGAAACATCATCGGGAAAGAAATCAAATTAGACAGAGGAGCTGATTGATTTTCGTTCTTCGCCCAACCGCCGATTAATAATCCTAAGCCCACCATCATCATCGCCGAAATCACCGACATCAACGAGAACAGCAGCCAATCGCCGCGCATATTGAAGTGGAACAGCAGCATGCCGACAACAACCATCATGGTCAGGCTGAGTAGCGAGATTATAATATAGTGAATCGCCATAGAAATAATCAGCTGCCCCGAGGTGAACGGCGCTGCACGCAGCCGTCGGTAAGAGCCGCGCTGCTTTTCGGCTGGCATTTGATTGGCCAGGCCAAATATACCCATGCTCATCAAACTAAAACCTAGTAGTCCAGTGAACGTATAGTCAAACTCCTTCAGCTGCTCGTCGCCGACAGCTTTGCCCGCAGCCTTGAGCGGCGCTTCTGGCTGACCCAGGTGCTTATTTATTTCATTGGCAATTTGGTTCATCACCGCTGTCAGGGCGCTACCAGTTTGCTCGGAACCTTTAGCATACAATACATTAATCGTGCCAGCCGGGCGAGCATCCTTGCCCTCACCCTTCACTTTGCCAAAGTCGCTCGGTAGTTCAATGATACCGTTCAGTTCTGAACGCTTCAACTTCTCGCGCGCCTCATCCATATCCTTGACGTCTTTAATTTTAAGAATCGAGTCTTTGGCATTGTCTTTGGCGCCTTTGACGAAACTTTTAGCAAATTCCGTCTGCGAATTATTGATAATCGCGATGTCAAAGCTGGTCGATTGATTATTAAAAATCGAACCGAACACCAACAAGAAGATGAGCGGAAACAGGAAGGTAAAGAACAGCGACATTTTATCGCGGATGAAGCGTTTTTGTTGGGCGCGCACTTGCCCAAATACACCAGTCCAATATTTTTTCATACTAATCCCGAATCGCCTTTCCTGTTAAGTCAATAAATACATCCTCCAAATTGGCCTGTTCGACAACCTGCTTTTTCTTAAAGCCGCGCGCTAACAGTTGCTGGATCAGATTATGTGGCGTATCAATGGTGATGATTTTACCATTGTCCATAATCGCCAAGCGGTCACACAGCAGTTCGGCCTCGTCCATGTAGTGCGTGGTCAGCACAATAGTAATACCTTCATCGCGAATCTCTTTGATCAAATCCCAGAGATTGCGGCGAGCCTGGGGGTCAAGGCCAGTTGTCGGCTCGTCAAGGAATAGCACCGCCGGGTTATTGACCAGCGTCGAAGCAATGGCGAAGCGTTGCTTTTGCCCGCCCGAGAGCTGCTCGACATAGCTTTTGGCTTTGTCGGTCAATTGCACCTTGGCCAGCAGCGCGTCAGCATCAACCGTCTGACCGTACAGGCTAGCAAACATTTTCAGCTGTTCGCGCAAGGTAAGTTTGTCGTAAAACATCGTCGACTGCAGCTGGATACCAATGATGTTTTTAATATGATTCGGCTGCTTGGCAACATCAATTCCGTCGATAGTCGCCGTACCGCCGTCAATCGGCCGGAGCGCCTCCAGCATCTCTAGCGTCGTCGTCTTGCCAGCACCATTCGGCCCGAGGATGCCGAAAATCTCGCCTTTCTTGACCTCAAACGACAAGTTATCGACGACATTCTTGCCATCGTAAGTCTTGACGAGTTGGTCAACTGTTATGATTGGTTTGGGTTGAGCCATATAAATTCCTTTCTACTCCCTAACAGAGAAACATCGCGCACGATGATCGCTTGCTTTTGGGATTATTATAGCACAAGAAACCCTATACCATATTTAATCCATCAGAAATTACACCCTATATTTTAACAGTCAAACAACTTTCACGATATAATTATTACATGAAGCACCAGCAGGCGACGCCGCTCAAATTTTTCTCAAAGAAACGCTGTATTATTTTAAGCGTAATTACA
>CAUQXD010000037.1:0-5716 GCA_963521995.1 uncultured Candidatus Saccharibacteria bacterium | reverse complement strand
GCAAATCTTTAAGCAGCGCAGCTGCTTGCATACTAATCGTTTGCGTTTTACTAAGCGCCTGGGAAAGCTGGCTAATTTGCGGCAAAGTTATGGTTGTCGAACCGCCAGAAGCTACCGCATCATGTCCTAATGTTTGTAGCGTCCCGCCTGCTGCCGTCAAATCCGCTGCTGCCGTTTGCATAGTTTGCGTCAGATCTCGTGCTTCACTCTGCACTTTGCTCTGTTGATTAACAAGCGCCGGCGATGGATTATACACGCTGATATTTAATTGATTAAGGCCTGCCTGCAACTGTTTCATGCCGTTTGTTAACTGCGCAACTTGCGATTCGCTTGGCAAGCCGTTCGACAATTGTCCCAAACCTGCCTGCAATTGGCGCGATCCATCGCCGAGCCGCGCTAAGCCATTAGCCATCACCCGCTGATTTACCGCCAATTGCCGGACGCCGCCAGTATAAGTTTGCGTACCTGCTTGCAAGGTTGTCAAACCATCATGTAGTTGTGCTGCGCCACCCGCCGCCGTTTCCAGACCACCGCCAAGTTTATCTACATTTTCCAGAACACCTTTAGCATACGCCTGAGTGATTTGCTCGGCCACCGACGTTTTGACTTTCTCAGCCGCTTGATTGCTGACCAGCGAACCGATATAGTTCTTGGCTGGCGTAGTCGTGTAGCGAATCACCGCCTGCTGCGGTTGAGCAGCAGTAATCGACGCCGCTTTTGCCGAAAAATCCGTCGGAACAGTCACCACCGCATAGAAATGCCCGCTATTGACCCCATCATCAGCCTGCTGTTTATTCACAAATTCCCAGCCCAAATCATGATTACTTTTGAGTTTTTGCTCAACCGATTGCCCAATATTGACCGTTTGACCGTTCAGCTGCGCGCCTTTATCCTCATTGACAAATGCCACCGGCAAATTTTTCACCTGCCCATACGGATCCCAGATTGAACCCAAGAAAAAACCGCTGTACATAATCGGGATAAAGGAAATAACCGCCATCGACAGCAGCAATATTTTGTTTTTGCAGAGGTGCTGCCATTCAGCTCGCACCATATTGACGCGGCGTCTATTTGACAGCCGTTTTAATTTTTCAACCATGTATTACCTCCTTGACAACGTCTGCTAACGTTACCGTCTTTAGATATTCGCTCCACTTCTCTTGCGCCTCGGAAAAGACTTTTTCAATCATATTCATGCCAATTTCCACCTGGCGAGGCCGCGACGCAAACACTCTTTCGACAATTCCTTGAGGCTGGAAAAACGGCGCTTCGCCCTCGATCGCCAGCACCACATCGTGCAGCGTTACTTGGCTCATTTCCCGCGCTAAAATGAAACCGCCGCCAGCGCCCTGCGTCGAGGTAATCAACCGTGCTACCACCAGCTTGCGGCTAATTTTCTTCAGATACGTCGGCGATACTGCCATCTTTTCTGCCAAAGCATCGTTGGTTATCGGCGCTTTTCGCTGCGGATCAGCTAAAATTGCCATAATACAGCAGGCTTGTTCAACAGCTCCCGATAGTTTCATAAAGTCCTTTCATGAATTAGATATAGTGGATATCGATTATCCACTATACTACGGTTGCTTAATTTTGGCAAGAGTTTAATAAACGAATTGGGAATAAGCCCTGGCTTTTGAGCAGATATCTATAGGTTGCCAGTGTGTCAATCTTACAATTCAGGACTATCCTGCTGCACAAACGCCGCCGCCTGCATAAAATCATCAATCAGCGTCTGGCGCATACCGCCGTTATACAGCGCTGCTGCCGGATGATACAGTGGAATCACTACAAACTCCAACTCATGCAAACGCACCCGCCGCGGCCGTCCATGATCTTGTCCAATCCTTAGTCCAGGGATAAAACCGCCGCCGCTGTGCCGCCCCAACGTTAACACCGCTTCTGGCTGAATAATTTCTAATTGCCGCATCAAATACGGCCAAAACTGGCGCTTCTCCTCTGGTAGCGGGTCGCGGTTATTCGGCGGCCGGTACTTCACAATGTTGGTAATATAAACGTCTGGGCGCTGCAAACCAGCTGCCGCCAGCATCTCGTCGAGAAATTTCCCCGCTGCACCGACAAACGGTTTACCTTGCAAATCCTCGTTCTTACCCGGTGCTTCGCCGATAAATACGATATCAGCATCAGCATTGCCATCGCCCATCACCAGCTGCGTTGCTTGAGCCGCTAATTCCGGGCAAATCCCAGCTTCGATAATTTCCGCCGCCAATGCGTCTAATTCAGCTTGCTTATCCATATATTTATTTTACCAAAAAACGCCCCGCAAAAACGAGGCGTTTATACTCTATAGGAATCTTATTTATTTACTTTATCTACTAAGGTATCCTCTAAGCTATTTAGCTCGTTACGAAGTTCGCCTTCTTCTCCTATTTTTTGCATATTTGACTGCCATTCACGAGCGATTTTCTGAATCTTAGTATTGATTGTGTAAAACTCCGTCATATAACTAGAATCGTATTTTTTATAATCAGACCGCATTTCAATAATCTTTGGCAGCATTTCTTCCATCTTTTCTAGCTGTTCAGTAAAGTCTTTGACGAATTTTTTATTATACTCGTGCTTAATATCAGCATTCTTAAGATCTTGCCTGGTCTTCTTGATTGAGGTTGCCAAGTTGGAAATATTGTAACTGCTGCTTGTGCTTGCGTATTCGCTCATTGCTGGCAGCAGCTTACCATAAACCTCGCCAAGAGCATCCATGACTTCGTTGAACTTTTCCAGCCTATTCTTTATATTGTCATACTTTTCGCGAACCTCTTTATCGTTGGTGACGGCTTTCATCTTGCCCAGATCGGTCAATGCTTTATTAATGTCGCCTTTCGCTGTAGTAATCTTGTCACGATTAGACTCTAATGATGATTTTGTTTCCGAGGTAGAAATATATGATAATGACGACGACACTTTATTATACTTCGTGATAATACTGTTCATTTTTTCTTGGGCAGCTTGGTAGTCCGCCTTACTTGGGCCACCCAGGAAGATGATTGCTAGGACTATACCGACAATGAGGATGATTAGTCCGATGGAGCCACCAATGATTCCCCATAGGGCACCTTTACTCATTTTCTTCTTCGGTGGCATTTGGTATGACATGCCTGGAGTTGGTTGTGGTGGAACCGGCTGAGGCACAGGAACGACGGGCGGCTGCACTTGCCGCTGGGCTGATTGCGATTGATTGTTCTTACTATTATCCATATTCCTCCTAAGGTAATTATATTTTTATTATACAGTACTACGATACAAACAAAAATACCCCAGCAAGCTAGGGTATTTTATTCTCAAAGATAAACGCTTAACCGTTAGCCTTTTTCTCTAACAATTTTTTAAAATCGTTGTAGTTATTCCTCAAATCTCTTACCAAGTTTTCTTTACCATTAACTATTGGCGGCTTTGGAACATCTGGCCTCAAAGAAAGTTTCCCAGTTTTATTATACTCTGCCAGTTTTACATAAAACTGTTTTACCTCTGCAAAATAATTTTTTAAATTATTTCCATATTCTGCAGCAAATTTATTGTCAGACTTTGAAGTCTCATCTACCAAGTCCATACACTCTTTCATGACAGAGTCGAAGCTTTGTTCAATCTCCGCTTTGGTTTTATCCATGAATTTAATCTTATTGCGACGTTGACATTTGTTAGAAAACTCCGATCGCTTACCCGCAATAAGTGCTAAATATTGGAAGTACGGCTTCGTATCATTTTTCCAGGTATTATTATACTTATCGTAAACGTCTTTTAGTTCCTTGTCACGAAGTGCTTTATGAGATTCAATTTTTTTATGTTGCTCGTCAGTTCGCTCAATCGACTTATTAATGCCGTCCTGAAGGTTACCGCCATTGCTACTGCTTTTCACCTCACGAAGCGCGTCAGAATTAAAGTCATTAATCTGCGAAATCAAGTCCTTGTAGTCCGCCTTACTTGGGCCACCCAGGAAGATGATTGCTAGGACTATACCGACAATGAGGATGATTAGTCCGATGGAGCCACCAATGATTCCCCATAGGGCACCTTTACTCATTTTCTTCTTCGGTGGCATTTGGTATGACATGCCTGGAGTTGGTTGTGGTGGAACTTGGTTTGGTGTTGGTTGGATTTGCTGGGATTGTTGACTCTTAGCTTTGCTGTCATCCATAATTATTAACCTCCTAAACTTATCTCTCTATTATATATTTACAACCCGATCATCGTCAAGTTAATCTTACCGCGCTCATCGATGCCGGTAATTTTTACTCGAACCATCTGGCCTTCCTTGACCACATCAGTCACCTTGGCGACCCGACCCTCGGCCAGCTTCGAGATATGCACCATCCCGTCAATCCCCGGCAAAATATTCACGAAGGCCCCGAAATCTTTGATGCTGACTACCGTACCTTCGTAGATTTTACCAACTTCTGGCTCTTCGACCAGGCTCTTGATCCAATTTAGCGCCTTCTCGATCGACTCACCGTTCGGGCTGGCGATGGTGATCAGACCGTCTTCCTTGATGTCAACCTCAGCTCCAGTCTCACTGGTAATCTTGTTGATCACCTCGCCACCCTTGCCGATCACGGCACCAATTTTATCTGGATTAATCTTTAGTTTCTCAATCCGTGGTGCATATGGACTGAGCTGATCACGTGGCGCAGCTAGCACACTCAGCATATGCTGCAAAATATGCGCCCGGCCAGCTTTGCTCTGCTCAATCGCTTGGCGCAGCACTGCCACTGGCAAACCATGCACTTTCATATCCATCTGGAGCGCCGTGATGCCTTTGGCCGTACCGGTCACCTTGAAATCCATATCACCGGCAAAATCCTCGGCATCGGCAATATCGCTCAATACGTACGGCGTCTCACCATCCATCATCAAGCCCATGGCAATACCGCTCACCGGCGCCTTCAAAGGCACGCCAGCATCCATCAATGCCAGACAGCTTGAACAGGTCGCTGCCATCGACGTCGAACCGTTCTGGCTCATAATTTCAGTGACGCTGCGAATAGCGTATGGGAAGTCTTCTTCGCTCGGCAAAACTGGCATCAAGGCTCGCTCCGCCAAGTAGCCATGGCCAATTTCGCGCCGGCCCGGGCTGCCCATCCGCTTAACCTCGCCAACCGTATAGCCCGGCGCATTGTAATGATGCATATAGCGCCGCTCGCCGTCGTTAACCTCCATGGTATCAACTAGCTGCGCGTAACTCAGCGGTGCCAAGGTCACGATATTCATGCCCTGCGTCACCCCGCGAGTAAACAAGCTCGAACCGTGCGCTCGCGGCAGCAAACCAACCTCTGAGCTCAATGGGCGAATTTCAGTTAGTTTACGGCCATCCGGGCGCAAATTGTCCTCGACGATACCACGGCGAACGTCTTTGTGCAATGCCAGCGTGAACGCCTCGTCATAATCATTGCGAACTTCGTTATATTCTTCTTCGCCTATGCCAAGTTTTTCGGCCATCGCTTGATGAAATTCAGCACGAATACTGCTAATCATTTCGTTGCGCTCCGGGTACGGCCGGCGAATTTTCTCGCCCAGCTTGCCATCAACCCACGCATCAGCCGTCTGCTGAATTGCTTCATCAGGTAAAACTAATTCATATTCTTGCGCGGCTGGCGCCACTTTGGCCGCCAACTCTCGTTGCAAAGCAATCGCTGGCTGCATCATCTGGTGTGCCCAGGCCATGGCATCGACAATCACCTCTTCTGATACTTCCTTAGCACCAGCC
>CAUQXD010000036.1:0-6480 GCA_963521995.1 uncultured Candidatus Saccharibacteria bacterium | reverse complement strand
AAGCCTTGACACGGTATAGAAATGGGACGATTGAGGCAGCGCAGGTGATTGAGGAATTAATCAACATTGGGCAGAAAATTCGCCAGACTGTTGAGCACGGAGCGGTTGAGGGTCTAAGCGAGGATGAGATTATCTTTTACGATGCACTGGTTGAAAATGGCAGCGCCCGCGAAGTACTGGGTGATGCGCAGCTACGTGATATCGCAAAAGTGTTACTAGAGCAAGTTCGTCGAGATGCGACGATTGATTGGGCAGAGCGCAGGAATGTTCAGGCAAAGTTGAAAGTTAACGTTAAAAAGACGTTGGCAAAATATGGCTACCCGCCAGATCAACAGACATTGGCAACTGATATGGTATTGGAGCAAGCTAAGCGTTATGGTAACGAGTGGAGTTATAAGCGCGCGGCGTATGACGCTGGCGGAGCGAGTTTGTTGAATTGATACATATAATTATGATAGATCAGGGTACAATAGGTGTATGAGTAAGTCTAAAAATCCTATCACTATTGCTTGCGCTATTTTGTTATTGGGATCAGGTAATCAGGATATTGAGGTAAGGATGGTGCTATGAATGCTATTTTTGAATATGTTCGTAAACGTGCTGTGTCGACAATTTTAGTGTCCTACACTGTATTTTGGGCGATCTTTCACTGGCAGGGGATATATGCGACTATATTTGTTGATCAAAATGTTATTTATAAGCGATATGGTTTACTTAAAAATGAGTATGTAAATAAATATTTTTTTGGACTTGATTGGTCAAATATCTTAACTATTCATAACCTAGAGATTCTACTAGGCTGGGTAATTCCTGCTGGGCTTGCCTATTTTTATATATGGTGGCTGCCGAGGCTGGTTATTAATCCTGCGTATAAGAGGGAAATTAACTATAAAAAAGACAGGGAATTAGAAAAACTCAAAGCAGAGAAGAAGCGCCAAGACGAAGAGAGAAAGCTGATAGAAAAACAAACTGCTACAGAAGAGGCAAAGATTGAGCTAGCAGATAAAAAAGCTGAGGTACCTGCAGGATGGGAAAGAGATTATCAGGAGTTTATTGCAAATGAGAAGGCCGTATTAAGCTTTGATGAGTTACTTAGAATTGTCTATAACCGTGATAGTATAGGGGCAACTGAAAGTGTAGATAGGATGAAATCTGATAGTTTGATGATAGTAGAGGCTTTTGATCTCATAGATGCTGCTAAAAGTAATAGAATACGCTTGACTGATAAGGGAAAATACTTTGCAAGGCGATATAAAGTACTCCAAAACAGAGAGGATAAGTAATGAGTAGTCTCTCTGATACATTCGCAAAACGCACACAGTCGATAGATATTATTTTTGATTCGTATAAAACTCTCTATAATATTTATAAAAAAATGATGAAAACGGCTAACGTTAATAAAAATAATCTAGCTGCTTTCGAGAAATGCGGAACTACAGTAGAACAAACACAGGAAGATATATCTACTAAATTACATACTCAAGCCTTTATACTTTTGACGGGGTCTTTTGAAGCTTTTTTGAATGATATTTTCGAAGATTTAATTCAAGAAAATTTCTTATCTATCTGCAAGTCAAGTGGAATTAATTATAGCATAGTCGATTTGCAGAGAATTTTAGAACAGAATGAGGATAAGGAGTTTGTTTCGTTAGAGTTGGCGAATCTTACAATTAAACAGATACATGGTATAAAAAATAAAAAAGAGAAAGTAAACTTTCAGAATACTCAAACTACGGCAGAAATACTTAAAAGCTACTTTGATATTGAAATAGACACAAAATCTGAATACATGAAAAGGATTCATAAATACTGGCAGATGCGACACGCGATCGTACACACCAATGCTAGAGTTGATGAGCGATATATTGCTAACGTAGAAGCGGTGGGTTTGGAAAGCGAAGGAATAGGCTCTGTAGTTGCTATCACAAAAACAACCTATGATAAGGTAAAGGAAGACTTTTCTCTGTTGTTAAATCATATTGAAGACCAGTTGAATAAGCTTAATTTGTCATTTGATGGAGTTGACACTATTGAGTGTATAAATGACAAGTAATAGATAAATTTATAATTAGGTTGTGATTATGAAAATCTCCGCTCACCTCAAGCCCAACTCCCGCCACCGCGAAGAGGTGGTGATTAATGGCGATGGCACGTATATCATCTACACCAAGGCGCCGGCCATTGAAGGGCGAGCGAACGCGGCGGCAGTGAAGTTGCTGGCGAAGCATTTTGGCGTGGCGCCGTCAAAGGTAAAATTAGTGCGCGGCGCGTCGTCGAGATACAAGGTTTTTGAGTTGGATAAGGCAGAATAGTTGCCGCAACTACATTGTTAATATCCAGCTATGATTCTACGGATATCCAGCCCCTGGCGCCATATTGCCGAGTAGCCCCTGTACCGTCACAAACGAATACCCCTGCTGCTTCAGTGCGCTGAGGATGCACGGTACGGCATTGACTGAGGTTTGGTGAATGTCGTGCATCAAGATGATAGCTCCAGGGTGGGCGCCAGCGACGGCGCGCGAGCAGACGATGTCGCTATTGCGATCGGCCCAATCGCGGGTATCGACCGACCACAAGATTGACGACATGTCGCGCAGGCGAAGCTGCTCCAAGACAGCGCTGTTGACCGCGCCATAAGGCGGGCGCATAACAGTTGGTGTGACGCCGGTGGCTTGCTTGATGGCGTCATTGGTGCGGTCGATTTCGCCAGCAATTTGGTCAACGGGCAGCTTAGGCAGTTCTGGGTGCGACCATGAATGATTGCCTAATTGATGGCCGCGCGCATGCATGCGCCGCAGTACATCGGCTTGCGCGGATACTTTGCTGCCGATCAAGAAAAAGGTGGCTTTAGCACCATGCTGGTCCAAAATATCTAGCAGCTGCGCGGTGTACGGTCCCGGCCCGTCGTCAAATGTTAAGGCGATCACTTTATTGCCAGAATTCGCGGCTGGCGGTGCGGCGGGCGCTGGCTTTGGTTTTGGTTCTGGCGGCTTGGGGATATTAGCCAGTCTCCGGGCTGTCGGATTTTGCAGATATTTGGCAACGGCAGCGATCGGCACTTTGATCGTCATTTCGCCGTAGGCTGACGGCAGGAGCGACGCCTGTCCAATCGGCCAAGCTAAACTATTGCCGCCATCGGTAATAACGAAATTCGATAGAGTTTCTTGGGTGATCGTTTCATTAAGATCCAGCTCTGCCTGCTGGCGCTGCTTGATGGTCTCATTGATGTTGTTTCGGGCAGCCGCCACGATTTCCCCGGCCGCTTTCTCTGATTGCTCGGTCAAATCGTTCAAAGTAATCACCTCGCCAGATTTTTTATCAAACGTCCAAAAATGCGCTAGCGACACCGGATGCGCGCCGTGCATATCTTGCTTAATATTGACAATGATTGATAAAGCTAGCGAATTATTATGCGTAACTTGGTAGCTAATCGTCTCGGTCAGCGGCTGGTCAAACGTCGTTGCCAAAAGAACAGCGCTACGAAAATCACGATCAGTCTTGTCGATCACATCAGCGATGGTACGATTGATTTTCTTGTTTTCCGTGATCGGATATTCAATTGAAACCTTCTCTCGAGCAGTATTTCTGGTTACAAATTTGGAACGGATGCCAGCATAGCGTGAATCGGCAAAGTAATATTTTTCATCGGAAGGCGCGGTTGTTCTCTGCGAATTTAGCCAATTGAGATAATATATCCCGAATAATCCTGTCAAAAATAGTACAATTATAAGAATTCCGATAAATAGATGTTTTGGAGAAGTCGATTCCTGCTTTTTAGCTTGGCGGTTTACTTTTTTCTTTTGAACTCGCATAGATATAGTATAGCACTAGTGTGGTTTGTTATAATCAGCAGTAGCGGAGGATGGTCGGACTAAGATTAGCTAAATTTGGCAGAAAGGAGTTATATATGGCTCAACCCGAACCAATTATAACAGTTGACCAACTCGTCAAGACTTACGATGGCAAGAATGTCGTCGATGGTGTGTCGTTTGAGGTCAAGAAAGGCGAGATTTTCGGCATCCTCGGGCCGAATGGCGCTGGTAAGACGACGACACTAGAGATGCTGGAGGCGCTCCGGCCGATTGATGGCGGTACGGCGACTATCGACGGAATTGATGTTGCCGGGGAGCCTAGGCGCATTAAAAATATTATCGGTATCCAGCTGCAATCGACAATGTTTTACGACAAACTAACCTTGCGCGAACAATTGAAAATGTTTGCCAGCCTGTACGGACAAACGGTTGACGCTGACGCACTGCTGGCCAAGGTGCAATTGACCGACAAAGCCAAAAACTACGTTGAGCAGCTCTCGGGCGGGCAAAAGCAGCGCTTCGCCATTGCTTCGACGCTGGTCAATAATCCGACGGTGCTATTCCTTGACGAGCCGACGACCGGGCTGGATCCGCAGGCTCGCCGTAATCTCTGGGATTTGATCAAAGAAATCCGCGACGAAGGCATTACCATCGTGCTGACGACGCATTATATGGACGAGGCCGAATTATTGTGCGATCGCTTGGCGATTATGGATAACGGTAAAATCATCACCATTGATACGCCGCATAATCTGATCCAGCAGCTACTGGCGCGCGGCTTTAAGAAAAAGCAAGTTGTCGAGCAGGCCAATTTGGAGGACGTATTTATTGACTTAACAGGAAAGGCGATTCGGGATTAGTATGAAAAAATATTGGACTGGTGTATTTGGGCAAGTGCGCGCCCAACAAAAACGCTTCATCCGCGATAAAATGTCGCTGTTCTTTACCTTCCTGTTTCCGCTCATCTTCTTGTTGGTGTTCGGTTCGATTTTTAATAATCAATCGACCAGCTTTGACATCGCGATTATCAATAATTCGCAGACGGAATTTGCCAAAGGCTTCGTTAAAGGCGCCAAAGATAACGCCAAAGACTCGATTCTTAAAATTAAAGACATCAAGGATATGAACGAGGCTCGCGAGAAGTTGAAGCGTTCAGAACTGAACGGCATCATTGAACTACCGAGCGACTTTGGCAAAGTGAAGGGCGAGGACAGAGATGCTCGCCCGACTGGCACGATCAATGTGCTGTATGCCAAAGGTTCCGAGCAAACCGGTAGCGCTCTAACGGCGGTGATGAATCAGATTGCCAATGAAATAAACAAGCACTTGGGCCAGCCAGAAGCACCGCTCAAGGCTGCGGGCAAAGCGGTCGGCGATGAGCAGTTGAAAGCTTTTGATTATACATTCACTGGACTGTTGGCATTTAGTTTAATGAGTATGGGCATCTTTGGTCTAGCCAACCAGATGCCGGCCGAAAAGCAACGTGGCTCCTACCGCCGACTGCGTGCGGCGCCGTTTACCTCAGGTCAGCTGATTATTTCTATGGCGATTCACTACACGATTATTTCGCTGCTCAGTTTGACGATGATGATTGCTGTTGGTATGCTGCTGTTCCAGTTTAATATGCGCGGCGATTGGGGGCTCTTTGTCCTTATGGCGGTGCTGGCGGCCTTTATGATGGTAGGCTTGGGTTTGTTGATCGGCGGCTGGGCAAAGAATGAAAATCAGTCCGCACCGCTGAGCAACTTACTGTCTTTCCCGATGATGTTCTTGTCTGGTGCATTCTTCCCGCTGTACATGTTCCCAGAATGGTTACGCGGTGCCGCCCAGTTTATCCCGATGACGCCGATTACTGATGGTTTCCGTTTGATCATGACTGAGCATGCCAGCTTCATCGAAACCTTGCCGCAAATCGGTGCTGTCGCTGCCTGGACTCTCGTTATCTACATCGCCGCGATTAAGCTGTTTAGGTGGGAATAGCTTGATATGAGCGAGCTAAGGGTGATGATAGCTCTGACATCCTTGCTTTTGGCTTGTTTTGGGGCGCTGAAGATAAAATCATTTATGTCGTGGCGCGATACATTTTTAGGCATAGGAGCGATATTTATCGGGTTTGCAATAGTTTGCTTCGGGGATTCTACGATGTTCACTGGTGCCATGATAGAGATGTTTATCATTGTATCTATGGCTTTGGTGGCTTTTCGGCTAATTCATATGCGGTGGGGTATGGAAAACTATGATTCAGTTCGATATTATAGAATTACCATGAGCAGAAAACAGAAAATAATTTTGGCCATTGTCTTGGTTACACTAATTGGTGGTCTGTTTGGGCTATCGTATTGGATAAAACATAATCGTAATATAAAAAACACGAGAGACCAATCTCAGATCGTGTCCGACTCTGCCAAATTCAAATCAGAGTATCCGCGAGTGGCAGCCGATAATCGCTTCGTTTATACCAGCGATAAAGAAATCCTTGATATCTTTGATCACGGCAGCGGCGTGGTTTTCTTGGGTTTTCCGCAATGTCCGTGGTGCCAGCATTTGAGTGAACACGTTGACCAGGCAGCTCGGGCTGAAGGTGTTGATAAAATATACTATTTGAACATTCGTGATGCCCGCGCTAGCAACAACGAAGTTTACCAAAAATTGGTCAAGAAACTAGAGC
>CAUQXD010000035.1:0-6590 GCA_963521995.1 uncultured Candidatus Saccharibacteria bacterium | reverse complement strand
CGACCGGTTGTTTAACCCATTTTGGCAATTTAACACCAGCTTCTTTCAATAATTTGACAACTCGCGGTGTTGGTTGAGCACCATTATCCAGATATTTCTGGGCCAATTCAACCTGAATATTTACCTCTTTAGTGTGTGGGTTGTAACTACCGACATACGCGACCACACGGCCACTCGACGGGTGACGATGCGCCTCTTGTACCGCCAGGCGATATACTGGATAACCTTTGCGACCCAACCGTTGCAAACGAATTGCTAGCATAAAATTAATTCTTCCTTTAACTCTACGTTTTATTATTCCTTACTTCAGAACAGTTTACACTATTTTTTACATAACGTCAATCTGTTTTTACAATTCCGCCACCTAAACATTCCTCACCGTCATATATTACAGCAGACTGTCCAGGCGCCACCGCACGTTCCGGAGCCGAAAGATGGATAATATTCCCATCAATTTTCGCATCAATCAAAGCTCCTCGATGGCGCAATCGGACTTGAACGGTTTTATCTTCCTCGGGCGGCTGGTTAATCCAGTGAACGTCGGTCAACGTCAATTCTTCGCGCCACAAATTACCATCATCAATTGAGCGGGACACGTAAACTTCATTCTTCGCCATATCCTTACCGACAACATAATACGGCAAGCCACCGCCAACATTCAGACCATGCCGCTGCCCCAGGGTATAAAATATCGCCCCGTCATGCCGCCCAACAACCGCGCCTGATTGCCGATCGACGATATTACCCGGACTAGTCTCAATATATTCTGACAAAAACTCGCGAATTCCCACTTGCCCAATAAAGCAAATCCCCATTGATTCCTTTTTGCTGGCCGTCCACAAACCCCGCTCTTTGGCTATCCCACGCACCTCAGCCTTGGTAAAATCACCCAGCGGAAACATAGTCTTTGCCAGCGCCTCGGACGTCACGCGGTACAGAAAATAGGTCTGGTCTTTGTTATCATCATGAGCGCGGAATAGTCGACCCTCGCTCAAACAAGAATTTGCTCTGCGGGTGGCGCGAGGCGGGGTAGCACCCGAAAATGTTTTCAGCTCATCTGAAAAATTTTCAGGGTCGGACCGAGCGACAGGACTCGCAGGAAGAAAAGTGAGCGCATAATGCCCCGTCGCAACATACTCCGCACCCGCTGCCAACGACGCTTCTAAAAACAACTTGAATTTTACCTCTTGATTGCACATCACATCAGGATTTGGTGTCCGACCCGCCCGGTATTCGCGGATCATATAGTTAACGACATTTTGCTTATACTCTTTCTGGAAATCAAACACCTGAAAATCAATTCCCAGCCCCACCGCCACGCGCTTGGCATCAGCCACATCTTCTGCCCACGGACAGTGCATACCCGGCAAATCTTCCGACCAGTTTTTCATATACACGCCGGTCACCTCGTGACCTTGCTCGACTAGTAGCGCTGCCGCTACCGACGAATCAACGCCGCCCGACATACCGACAAACACCCTACTCACCTAGATAACCCCACAGCAAATAGACCAATTCTTCCCAGTTCACCTAGCGCTAGCCACCAACCCCACGGCGTTAACCACCACCACGAGCTCCAGTGTTTATCAGCCATAACTGGGTGGCTTCGAATTTTTACATCAGTAAACTGCGCCGAGAATTCCAATTGTGCACGACGCATATGATAAGCGCTCGTTACTAGGATAACATCTTTAATCTTCCGTGTATTAATAATTTTCTTTACTTCAGTAGCGTTCTGTTTAGTAGTTTCAGAAGACTCTTCCATAACAATGGCACGCCTTGGCACCCCATTATCAATTGCTTGCTGATACATAGTCTTTGCATTGGATGGGCCAGATTTGTCCGCAGCTGCGCCCGATACAATAATTAATGGCGCCCACCCCTCTCTATATAATTTAATGGCTTCATTAGTTCGCGCATTAGTGTCACCCCCGCTCACAACTACAATCGCATCAGACTTTCGACAACTTTCCTCTCCTGGACTCTCGCATTTATCCAAATCATTTGGCGACAAATATACGCCGATGCCAAACACCAGTAGTGCCGCAAAAATCGCTAGGCCAATTATCTTATGAATCATCGCCGACTTCTCTCCATCTCTGCGCGCACCGCTTCAATTATCAACCCACTAGCTCGATTGATATTTTCTTCATCATTCAACTTGCCGAGCGTCAACCGCAGACTACCGTCAATTTCCGCCTCACTCAAACCGATACACGTCAATACATGTGAACGCGTCCCGGAGTTGGCCGCACAAGCACTGCCCGTCGCCACCAATACACCGCGACTCTCTAATAAGAAAATCAGACGCTCAGCATCCAGCCCAGGAAATGAGATATTCAGAAAGCTTACTAGGCTTTTTTTCATGTCCGATGATATAGTCATTTCTGGAAAAACCTGACGCAACTCCTTCACTAGTTTTTCCCTCAGATATCGCAAACGCTTAATTTCTGCCGAACGCCTTTTTTGGGCCAGCTCTAAGGCTATCGCAAACCCCATCACGCCAGCCACATTTTCTGTACCACTACGCAGCCCCAGTTCCTGTCCGCCGCCCAAAACATTAGCAGCCAGTGTAATGCCTGGCCGCACCCATAGCAGACCAACCTGCTTTGGTCCATAAACTTTTGCCGCAGACAGCGTTAATAAATCAACGCCTAATCGTTTAATCTTCACGTCAATTAAAGCAGTAGCCTGCGAAGCATCAGTATGAAAAACTAGCGGCGTTGATTCGCCATTTCCCTGACGCCTAAGACGCTCGCTTTTTATGATTTCTGCGATTTCTTCAATTGGCTGAATATAGCCCAACTCATGATTTACTAGCGCAATACTGACAAAACCAACATCTGGCGTTAACATTTTTTTGACAGATTGTGGATCAATGCGTCCATTTTTCATTGGCTGGATTAGTTTCACTTCCGAACGTGCTTTTGCAGAATTGATAACCGAATCGTGTTCAATGGCCGAAATTAGACTTACGCCATTTGCTGCGCCAAACGCCAGGTTAACCGACTCCGTTGCACCAGCCGTCATCACCAATTCGTCAGCCATCACCCCCAAACACCGTGCTAAGCGTGATTTTGCTTGTTGATATTCACGCTTCACAAAAACTGCTGGCGCATATGGACTAGACGGATTGAAAAACTTTTCAGAAAAATACGGCAGCATTGCCTCAACCACCAGCGGATCCATTGGTGTAGCAGCAGCATGGTCAAGGTAAATATAATCGCTATTCACTTCTTTATTATATCAGAGAGGCTGACCAGTTTGCGGATCTCGCCTATATAGCCGCCGAGAAACTCGCTCATAATATTCTTTAACAGCCAGCACAAAGTTGTTAAGTTCGTCGCCCTCTAGGTAGCTATAATGGTAGTTAGGCTGAATCTTTAAAATGCCTTTCGCCTGCACTTCATAGCACGTCGTCAGTTCCTGTTTTTTACCATTTTTATCAGCAATTTCTTCGTACCAAATCCAAGTATCTTTGTCCAAATTAAAGAATTCCCGCCGCGTCACATGCGCCGGCTTCTCACCGAAGATTGTCGCACCGATTTCACTTTCTAGCTGAATTAATTCACGCTCAGTAAACTTCTTCAGTGGGCGATCCTTTTTTCGCAGTTTTAATAATGACGCCGCGCCGTTGTCATCTGCAAGAACTAAACTCAGGGCTTTTTTCAGAAGGCGAGCCATTACGACCTCGGATTATTAGCTGCTTGTTCACGAAGTGATGCAAGTGATTTGCCAATACTTAAAATCGTTTCAATAGAGTTTTTGACCGGGTCAGTCTCAAACTTTTGTCGATAGTCGGGAAATGCAGTGTCGGTATTATGAATATCAGTCCCATCAGCCCGCCCGGCTAAAGCTGCTCCGCCAATTTCTGGATATTGTTTTGCAGAATTACCTTCAGGGTTTTTTTGATTTTCTACTGCAGTAGCAAAAACTTTCTCGATCTTTCCGCGAGCTACACCAACTGAAGTTTTATCTAAAAATTCACTAGAATTCATTGCTCTCCACTTTTAAATGCCAAAAAGTCTCTTGGTGCTGTGAGCAGTGGTCTTAGCCAGATTATCAAAATCAATATTTCGTTGCTCTGCCCAATATTTTGCCACCAACTCCACATATTCTGGCTTATTCATCTTACCACGAAATGGCTTTGGTGTCAAGAATGGCGCGTCGGTCTCTAACAATAACCGCTCCAACGGAATGGAGGCAAACAATTCTCGCTGCGTTTGGTCTTTGGTAAACGTGCTAATGCCATTCAAGCCAACATACAGCCCGCGGGCAAATCCCTTCTCCAAATTGCGGCGCGTATCAGTAAAACTGTGTAGTACGCCGCGCACGCCATGGAAATTATCAAAAATCGGCCAAAAATCATCCCACACCGACGGCTGGTCAGGCACACCATCGCGAATATGAAAACTAACTGGCAAATCATGATCCACCGCCAGCTGCAGCTGCGCCTCCAGTGCCTGGATCTGCACATCGCGCGGGCTGTGATTGTAATAATAATCAAGCCCAATCTCGCCAATCGCCACAATTGGTGAATCCTCTGCCCTAACTTTCAGTAGTCGCTCCACCTCGCCCCAGCCATCCTTGCTGTCGTGCGGATGAACGCCAATTGCTGCCCAGGCGTAATCGCGGTTTGCGGCAAACTCCACCGCTTGCTGGCTACTACGCTGGTCAGTGCCAACACAAATCATGCCAATGCCCGCTGCAATTGACTTCTGGTATAGCTCCTCACGATTGTCCGCGAAGAACTCAGTGTCGTGTACATGACAATGCGAATCGATCAAACGCAAATCCGTCGCTTGAGTCGCTTCTGCTTGGTTCATCACTTGCTGCCTTGTGCGTCTGTTTTTGGTGCGCGTGGGTCGGGCGTGTGGAGATATTTACGCGGGAACAGTGGTGTCAGCTCTGGCGGCACAACACCGCTAGCAAACATCTCATGAATTTTCTCAGCGGTTTGCGGCATGAATGGGCGCAGCATGTCAGACACTTGCAGTAATGTACCACAAGCATACGCCAAAATTTCGCCTAAGTGTGCTTCCGCCTCTGGATCTTTGGCCCGTTTTTTGGCAACTTGCCACGGTTGGACGCGCTCGATGTACTGGTTCAATGAGCGGATGATTTGCCAAATTTCATCCATGGCTTGATTGAAGGCAAAGCTCTCCATGGAGTGGCGATACGGTCCCATGTCGTGTTCAGACTGTGGTGCATCGCCGATAACGCCGGCTTGATAATTCTGCACCATCTTTGCCACTCGTTGTACCAAATTACCGAGATCATTACCCAGTTCGCCGTTGTAGGCCGCCTCAAATTTCTCCCAAGTGAAATCACCATCATCCTGTGTTGGCACGTGGCGCAGGAAATAATAGCGGAAAGCCTCAACACCGTAGTGCGGGATGATGTCAGCTGGACCGACGCCGTTACCGAGACTCTTACTCATCTTGGCGCCACCAACGTTGATAAATCCGTGCACCAACAGCGCCTTTGGCAGTGGCAAATCCAGCGCCATCAACATTGCCGGCCAAATCCCAGCATGAAAACGAAGGATATCCTTACCAATTACCTGCACATCCGCCGGCCAAAACGCTTGCCATTCATCAGCTCGATCAGGATAACCAATGACCGTGATGTAATTACTTAGCGCATCCAGCCAAACATACATCACCTGCGTATCATCGCCCGGCACCGGCACACCCCAGCTGAGGTTCTTGCGCGGACGCGAAATTGACACGTCTTTCAGGCCATCTTTCATCAATTCCAAAAATTCTTTTTTACGAAATTCAGGCACAATTTTCATCTTGTTTGATTCAATTGCCTGGCGAATTTTGTCCGAAAAAGCGCTAGTCTTAAAATAATAATTTTCTTCGCTCAGCCGCTGGTACGGCGCTTGATGGTCAGGACAAATACCGTTATTTTCAGTCGCTTCTTTGTCAGTGACAAATGCCTCGCAGCCCTGGCAATACCAGCCCTCATACGTGTCTTTGTAAATATAGCCAGCTGCTGCCAGCTGCTGCCAAATATACTGCACCGCGCCAACATGATGCGGATCAGTCGTACGGATAAAATCCGTCGCCGAAATATTCAACTCGGCAATCATATTTTGAAAATTGCCATGCATTTGATCAACGTAGGCTTGAGGCGTCTGATTTTGACTAGCAGCCTTAGCAGCGATCTTATTACCATGTTCATCCACGCCCGTCTGAAAACGCACCTCGCGGACGTTTTGCCGCTGATACCGTGCCCACACATCCGCTAACATATAGTCCATGGCATGCCCAATGTGCGGCAAACCGTTGACATAAGGAATAGCAGTAGTGATGTAGGCGTGTTGTTTAGTCATGCTACTCATTGTATCATTATCTGGAACAATTTTCACCGATATGCGTTCGCCGAGGGCTCACCCGCGCATCATCACTACCACTGCAATTCGCCCCGCCGTATCACCCGATGAGTGCGAAAAATAATTTGGATTATCCGCCGTATCAATTGGCGAAATGACAATATTATTAGCCGGAACGCCCGCCTGGATAGCCAGCGAACGATTAAATCCTTGCATATCCAGATAAATTCCGTCAGCCGTTTGACGGCAG
>CAUQXD010000034.1:0-6824 GCA_963521995.1 uncultured Candidatus Saccharibacteria bacterium | reverse complement strand
ACACGCACTGGGACGTCCAGGCGAAAATCAACGAGGGCTTGATTAAACTATCGAAGGAACTGGACATCGAGATGGTGGTGACTTGCGATGGCCACTACTTAACGCATGATCACCAAGACGCGCACGAAATTTTGCTATGTGTCGGTACTGGTTCGTACTTGAGCGATGAAAAGCGTATGAGTCTGAAAGACTTTGAGCTGCACTTGACCGACCCGCGCGATATCATTGATCATTGGGGAGAGGAATATCCCGAGGTAATTCGTAACACTAAAAAGGTGGCTGACCGCTGTAATGTTGAAATTGAGCTGGGCCGTATTCTTATTCCTAAATATCCGCTGCCTGAAGGCGAGAACGAGCACTCGTATCTGCTGAGATTGACTTATCAGGGTTTGCTGCAGCGTTATAATGGCGCCTCGAAAGAGGAAGCTGAGAAGCTAGACCCTGATGATATCATCCCGCAATTATCCGACGAAGTTCGCCAGCGCGCCGAGATGGAGCTGGGCGTGATGGGCAACATGGGCTATGAGGGTTATTTCTTGATTGTTCAGGACTTTATTAACTGGGGTAAATCTCAAGGGATTGTCTTTGGCCCGGGCCGTGGTAGCGCCGCCGGATCAATTATCGCCTACGCGCTGAATATTACTGACCTTGACCCCTTGAAGTACGGTCTGCTGTTTGAACGTTTCCTGAATCCAGATCGTATTTCCATGCCGGATATCGACGTTGATATCCAAGATACTCGCCGCGACGAAGTGATTGAATATTGCGCTAAAAAATACGGCGAAGACCACGTCAGTAACATCGCTACCTTCGGTAAGATGTTCGGCCGCATGGCGGTGCGCGATGTCGCTAGGGTGCTGGAAGTGCCATATGCCGAGAGCGACCGCTTGGCCAAGTTGGTGCCGCCGCCAAACCAGGGTCGGCACATCCCGCTGTCGGTTAGCGTCAAAGAAGACGCCGATTTGCGTAAGGAGTATGAGAATAACCCTACCGCCAAAGAGGTGCTGGACTATGCCATCCAGCTCGAAGGTACGATTCGCAGCCACGGCGTTCATGCCTGCGGCGTAGTAATCGCGCCGGACACGCTGGTTAATTATATTCCGCTAGAAATGGCGCAAAAAGGAGTGGTGGCTACGCAGTTCCCGATGGGCGAGGTTGAGGAATTGGGACTGCTGAAGATGGACTTTTTAGGCCTCAGCAACTTGACGATTATTAACAACGCCATGCGTATCATTCGTAAAGCATATAAAACCGAGATTAATCTTTCGGAGCTTCCGCTTGATGATAAACCGACGTATGAATTATTCCAGCGCGGCGACACCACCGGCGTCTTTCAGCTTGAATCGGCAGGAATGAAGCGGTATTTACGTGGTTTAAAGCCAACTACATTTGAAGATATCATCGCCATGGTGGCTTTGTACCGCCCGGGGCCAATGCAGTTTATTGATAGTTTTATTCGGCGTAAGCATGGCCAGGAGGAAATCACTTATCTACATCCTGGGGTGAAAAACTCGCTGGAAAACACCTACGGAATCTTGGTCTACCAAGAGCAATTTATGCAAATTTCTAAGGAATGGTGCGGCTTTACTGGTGGCCAGGCTGATACGCTGCGTAAAGCCGTCGGTAAGAAAAAGATCGACTTGATGAAAAAGGTTAAGCCGGAATTTGTCGAGGGCGCGGTCAAAGTCGGCGGCGCCACGCGCGAAATGGCGGAAACCTTCTGGACGCAGCTGGAGGAATTCGCTAATTATTGCTTCAATAAGTCTCACGCTGCTTGCTACGGATTAATTGCTTATTGGACGGCCTATCTTAAAGCACATTATCCGGACGCTTTCATGGCGGCGCTAATGACCAGTGATCACGATGATACGGATCGCTTGGCAATTGAGATTACAGAATGTAAGCATATGGGGATTGACGTATTAAGCCCAGATGTTAATGAATCATTCGTCGAATTTGCAGTGGTGCCTAATGAGAATAAAGTTCGCTTCGGTATGTCGGCGGTGAAGGGTGTTGGTGTTGGTGCGGTTGAGGAAGTGCTGCGCGCGCGTGAAGAAGGTGTGTTTTCTTCAGTGGAAGATTTTGCCAAGCGCGTCTCGACCAGTAAATTTAATCGTAAGGCTTGGGAGTCGTTGATTAAATCCGGCGCCTTTGATGATATGGGCGATCGGTCGGACTTATTATTTAATCTGGATTCTATCACCGCCTTTGCATCTAAGCTTCAAAAAGAAGCCGCCAGCGGTCAAACGGATTTATTTGGCATGCTGGAAAGTGATGAGGTAGCGAGTATCCAGTCAACACTCCATCTGCAAAAAGCTCCTGCCAAGCATGATGATAAAGAACGTCTGATGTGGGAGCGGGAACTGCTGGGACTCTATATATCGGCACATCCACTGGATCGATACGAAACATATTTAAGTGAGCAGACACAGCCGTTGACGCAGCTGGTGCCAGAATATGATAGCCGGATGATGACAGTTGGCGGAATTATTAGTTCAGTGCGGACAATTGTCACCAAAAGCGGTTCAAAGATGGCTTTCGTGGGAATTGAGGATAAGTTTGGTGAAGGCGAGGTAATAGTTTTCCCAAATCTATATGAAAAAGTTGGTGCCAAGCTGCAGCAAGACGCGGTAATTCGGGTGTCTGGCAAAAATTCAGCGCGGGATCGCGATGGTAATTTGGGCGATGAAAGTAAGTTGATTGCTGACGATAGTATTGTGATTACCGATGGCGATATTGATGGATATGAATCAACTGGTCGTAAGATGGAAGCGCCGAAAATCAGTGCTGCAGTAAAGAAGGAACGTCGCGAAGCTTATCGTAGCCGGAAAGAGGGCGTTTCTATCAAGCCTACCACAAAGGCCACTGCCGTAAAAGCTCCGGTAAAAACACATACTCATCCTGTCAATGTTACGCCAGAAACCCCTGTTTCTAAGTTATTTGTACACATTAAAGATCCGAACGACCATGCTCGCCTAATAAAAATGAAGTCAGTGTGCGGCGAGCATGCTGGCATGACCGATGTAGTGCTGGTGCTGGGGGAGGAGAATAAATCAGCCATGCGTCTACCGTTTAAGGTGGATACCAATGACAATTTATTAAGTCAATTAAAAAACACTCTGGGTGAAGAGTGTGTAGTTTTAAAATGAAAATAGCCCGCCAAGAGGCTCAAGCCGAGACTTAAAATCTCGAGGCGAGCTATTTTCTTGCAGGCTAAAAAGCCCTTCATTATTACTGGCGGTCCTCGCCTTCCGCTGACCGCCCCTCTCGCAGCGGGACGATCAGAAGACAACATAGGAAGACAAGGAGTTCCACGCTCTGCCAGAATGACAGAGCGGGGGCGTTGGTCAGGGTGTGGATTGCCCTGCTCAGAAAAACAAACCCCCAAGCGACAAGGGCGAACATAGTCGCCCAGAAAATTATGTTGATGGCCATCACTATGACCATCAACATAATAGAGAAAATTCTCCTCATTTTTCTCACCTCCTCTCAAAAGGTGAGCTCAAAGCTAAAGGGCGACTTCCGCCCTAAGACAAAACTTTGAGCAAAAGTTAATATATATATATCATATAAGACAGAAAAAGTCAAGCAAAACGCCCAAAATATGGTCATAATATAAAAATTATTTTCTGACTGGAAAATTCATTCCAAACAGCTCAATTCCTGTCGCCACCGACACATTAAAGGATTCTTTCTGGCCAAACATCGGAATTTCTACGGTAAATTGACAGTTTTCTAGCAATTCTGGCGTAATACCGTGAACCTCTTCGCCGAGTAATAGGGCAAATTTTTCAGGTGGCTGAAATCCTGGCAACATGATGCTGTTTTTTGCTTGCTCTAGTGCCACAATTGGCAAGTTTTCTGTTTGCTCATTTTCCTTAATCCAGTCATTGATGTCTTCGTAAAACTCAAACGGCACCAAACTTTCTGCACCCAAGGCGGTTTTATGAATTTGATTGGTTATTTTTTCACGGATATGCGGCAGGCGCGGATCGTTTTGGTAGACTTCGCCTTCAACGTACGCGCAGCTCGGCGCCTGGTGGCTCAAACTCAAATCCGGATACGGCGTATAGCCACTAAGAATAATCTTCTTCACACCAAATCCTTCGGCAGTGCGGAAAATCGCCCCGACGTTATGTGTCGAACGAATATTATGAACCAATAGCGTAATTTCTGGATGCATACGACTATTATATCACTCGTCAAACCGTAAGCTTTTTGCTATAATTCTCATATGGACGAAGATAAAATTCAGGCGCGTCGTCGTGAGCAGGATGAGGAAGCGACTCGTCGCCGAGCGTCAATTTTAGGCCTTCAATATCTGGATGGGCGAGAATTTGAAGACACTCTGCCTTTGCTTAAAGATGTTTTGACAATTGAAGAAATGTATAAGGGCCGATTGGTGCCGTTGGCGTTTAATGAGGATGATCAATCTTACAGATTTGGTGTTACATCACAGACTTCCGAATCACTTATGAAGCAAATGCGTGATCAATATATTGAGAATGGCAAGCGGGTTTTCTTTTTCCTGATTTCTGGTTCGGCGTTCCGATCAATCATGCTCAGGTTTGATCCGCCGAAGAAAGTAATTTACGATAATATCGAGATTGCTAAGGAAGGGGATAGTAATACGCTGGCGCAGGTTACGCAAACTCTGGCGTCGGTGGGGACGAACGATGTGTTCAATTATTTGGTTGATCAGGCAGACCTGCTGGGCGCGTCGGATATTCATATTGAAAACCAGCGTGAGTCAATTAGGATTCGGATGCGTGTTGACGGAGCGCTGCACACTGTGGCGGAGCTGGGCAGAGATCGTTATCGGGTGATTATGGCGACGTTAGCCTCGCGGGCAAATATTTCTACCGCCTCCAGAGAGCCGCAGTCGGGCCACATGCAACAAGAAATTCATCGTGGTGGCGCATCTCATATACTTAACTTGCGAGTAGAGGCTGTGGCGACAGTGTATGGACTGGATGTGGTCTTGCGCTTGTTTAACTTTGACGAGTCAATGCTAAATCTGGATCTTTTAAGCATTTCTAAAAAAGAGCGTGAGCAAATTGATGAGATTGTTTCTCATCCGCGCGGTATGTTGTTGATGGTTGGCCCGACTGGTTCGGGAAAATCGACAACGCTATATAGTATTCTGAATGCCTTAAATACGCCAGATCGGAAGATTATTACACTGGAAGATCCAGTAGAAAATACAATTCCAGGAATTACGCAGATTCCAATTGATACGACGACAGGTCAGAGATTTGCTGATGGTCTGCGTAGTGTTTTACGACTTGATCCAGACGTGGTGATGGTCGGTGAGATTCGTGACAATGAGACCGCTAAGACGGCAATTCAGGCGTCGATTACTGGTCATTTGGTTTTATCTAGCTTTCATGCCAATTCTACTGCGGCGGCGTTTAGTCGGATGATTGATATGATTGGACAGAATCCAATTTTTAGCTCGGCGGTGCGGCTGGTGATTGCGCAGCGGCTGGTGCGGAGGCTATGGGATGAGAGTAAGGAAGAATACGAGCCAGATGAGGCAACTCGTAAATGGGTAAAAGAGGTTTTAAGAGATTTGCCAGAAAATGTTGATTGTCCGAATCTGGACACATTTAAGCTATGGCGAGCGGTACCGACGGATGATGTGCCATTTGGTTATAAGGGGCGTATTCCAGTGATGGAGCAGCTGGTGGTGGATGAGAATATTCAGCAATTTTTACGCGGCGATGTTGGTGATGCGCATACGGAAACCATTGAAAAAGCCGCTAAAGCAAACGGCATGGTGACGTTACTCCAGGCGGGCGTGCTGGCGGCGCTGCGTGGTGAGACAACCTTGGAAGAAGTCAACCGAGTCATCTAATTGACCTTCCCGCTATAAACTTATATAATATGAGTTTATGAGTGAATTGCTGGGAGGCCAGGGTACTGTAGAAAAACCGTCTAATGAAGATCCTTTTCTTGGGGTGATTAATTATGTTATAGAAAATTTTGGTGAATTTGCTAAAATAAGTCAGCCGAATATACAGAAAAAGATAATTGGCGTACTTGAAACTGCTAAAGGTATTTATCTCAACAAAACAAGACCTGTAGAAATAATTTTTGACGAAAGTGACGTTTATAATGGACTGCAGCGAATTTTTGATGATACATATAATCAAGCTTGTGAGCGCTTTCTTTCTTCGCTTGATATAATTTTTCCTAGCAACTTAGCAGAAATAAATCTGCCAGAGTATTGTCAAGTTAAAATTCCTACGGTAAAAAAATTTCAGCACGACAATAATATGAGCGTTGAGGTGGCGGATGCTATATACATGGAGCTGAGTAAAGAGGCTAAGTCGGGAGTGGTCGAAGATTTTAAGCTAGGAAAAAAAGAAAAGCCAATCATGTCGGATTTTATAATTGACTATCCTGAGATGCGGGACGATATCTTGGTAATTAAAGAGAATCTAGCTCCACTGCTAGAAACTTGTGTGGTCAACCTTGCTAGTGATGATATTGATGACGAAACTAAATTGAAAAAAGCTCGGGAAATTCTTGCATATTTAGAAAAATTGCCGCAGCGGCCCTGCAAGGAGCGTCTGGCGAATCAGTATTTCGAGGATAATTATCAAAAAATCAAGAGTCTTGCTGAAGCTGTCGTTTATGAGAAAGCGCAAAGGAGTTTGGAGAGTCAAATAGCTTTATTATTTGCTGAAAAGCTGGATACTTATGAGGTTTGTGGCGAGACGTTGGACACTGCTTGTGAGAAAAAGTTAGAAAATCCGGAGAAAGTCAAATCTGACCGCGAGAACGATCAGCCACCTACCATACCAGAGCTTACATTAGAT
>CAUQXD010000033.1:0-6939 GCA_963521995.1 uncultured Candidatus Saccharibacteria bacterium | reverse complement strand
GTACCGGTCTTGAAAACCGGCGTGCGGTAAAACGTACCGAGGGTTCGAATCCCTCCCCTTCCGCCATAATGACTAATCCGCTGAGCAGAGCGGATATTTTTATATCGTGAAATATACTTGACAAAAAACAAAGCTTATGCTAGTATAGTAGTTAGTATTCTAAAAAATAGATACCAAAAAGAAAGAAAAATATGAATTTAGTACAACAATTATTTACCACCGCAACCATGCTTGTGAGTCTGAGTACGGCGTTCGGCGTGTTGTTGCACGATACTAATATTGATAAAGCATTTTTATCATCTTGGAAGCCGTACAGTGTTCAAGGAAATATCGAGGATGAAACGAAATTGCCAGAGACCAATCCTCATACTCACCCGGAGCATTCGCAGCTTTCTAATGTGCTAAAGGAAGGTTCGGCGCGACCACGGACGACGCCGCGCAGTAACGATAAAAAGCGATTACGCCAAAAATACGCTGCTCGTGGACAACATACTTTTGATGGGTATCATCTTAATCTTGACGCCGCTGGTTGTCCTATTTTAGGCTAATTACTTCTAATTCTGCAACAAGTCGAGTGATAATTTTGTCTTGCTCGGCTAGTTGCTGACGAGTTTCTTCAACAAGATGCGCTGGAGCCTTTTCGACGTAAGTTGGGTTATCAAGACGTTTCTGGAGACCTATCAACTTTTGACGAGCTTCGGCTAGGCGTATTTCCAAGTTTTCTTGGTGTTGATATAGGGTTTCACTGTCAATATCCAACCATGCTTCCCTGTTTGCTGCCGCTAACCTAAGGCCCCGTGGCTGGTCGGTGTGTGCAATTGACTCCAGGCGCATGAGGTGTTTTATGGTGTCTTGATTATCGGCGATGAGGCTGTCATTACCATATAACAAGCGGTATTTCTTGTTGCCCGGCAGCTCAGCGATTACCCAGCGGCCTTCGGCGACCAGCGTCTTCAGCTGCTCAAACTGCTCAGCAGCGATAGGGTCGAACTTTTCTGGGGTCGGCCAGTGGTCGCGCATTAAAATGCCGTCGGTGTAATTAAGCGTCTGCCAAATCGTCTCGGTGACGAATGGCGCGAATGGATGAGCGATTTTCAGGCTAGTTGCCAGCGCCCATGACAGCAATGGGCGGTTGATAGCGGTTTTTGACGATTCGATGTACCAATCGGCTAGGTCGTCCCAAATAGCGTGATAGACCGTGTCTGCGGCTTCGGAAAAGCGGTACTGCTCCAGGCGGACAGCGACGTTATTGGCGGCGTCGTTCAGCTGGCGGATAATCCAGTGGTCGGCCGGCGTCTGCGGCTCCAGGTCAACGATTTGGTGTTCATCGCCGATTTGCGCCTCGACGAAACGAGCGATATTCCACAGCTTATTACAGAAGTTGCGAGCAGCGATGACCGCACCCTTGTTGAAGGCTTGATGCTGGGCTGGCGCCCGACCAGCGATTATGCCCATGCGGGTGGCGTCCGAGCCAAATTCTGATACTAATTCCATCGGATTGATGACATTACCCTTGGATTTGGACATTTTTTGATTATGTTCGTCGTTAACCATGCCGTGTAGGTAAACATCTTTGAATGGTAGTTTGCCAGTGCGGTACAGGCTAAGCATAATCATGCGCGCCACCCATGCCCGCATAATGTCCATGCCAGTTTCCATCAGGCTGGTCGGGAAATATTTGGCCAGTTCCCCGCCGTTTAGGTAATCGGTAACGATGTACGGCCACTGTCCAGATGAGAACCAAGTATCAAAGGTATCCTCTTCTCTGATATATGTTGTACCATTTACAACTATCTTTCGTTCGTCGGTACGAATGTTAAATATCCAATCGCGCGGATCGCTTTCATTAACAAATGCTGGAATCGGGATGCCCCACGGGATTTGCCGAGAGATATTCCAATCTTTCAGTTGCTTGAGATAAGCGATAAGCTCTTTGCGCTTGGCGGCTGGATAAAAGGTAACCTCTTCCCTCTCTAACGCTTCGATAGCTGGCTGAGCCAGCGGCTGCATTTTAATAAACCACTGCTCTTTAACCATCGGCTCAATCACGCTGCCGCATTTGTAACAATGCCCGACGGCATGCTCAATGTCTGTTTCGCCGCGGCGCAGCTCCAATGACTCCAAAGCCGCCAACACGCGAGTGCGGGCTTCTGTCGGCGTCAGGCCTAGGAATTGTGGAGGTACGTTGACCATCTTGCCTTCTTGGCTGATGATTTGCTTGAGTGGCAGGTTGTGGCGCTCGGCCATCTCAAAGTCGTTCGGGTCATGTGCCGGCGTAATTTTCACCGCGCCAGTACCGTAATTCATGTCGACGTACTCGTCGGCGATAATCGGGATTTCCTTATCAACAATTGGTAATAAAATTCGTGTACCAACTAGCTTTTTATATCGCTCATCATCTGGATGGACGGCCACCGCTACGTCACCGAGCATGGTCTCTGGGCGAGTAGTGGCTACGATAATTTCGCCAATTTTGTCTAGTGTCGGATAAGCGATTTGCCACAACTTCCCTTTTTCATTTTTATGCTCAACCTCGATGTCAGCAAAGCTGGTTTGGTGTTTGGTGCAGTAATTGACAATTCTCTCACCTCTGTAAATTAAATCGTCATCCCACATTTTCTTGAATGTGTCGTATACCGTGTTGATGACCTTATCATCTAGAGTGAAGGTCAAATGTTGCCATGATGCGCTGATGCCTAGAGCGCGTAATTGCAGCTCCATGTTACCGCGTTTTTCTTGGACAAAATTCCAAACCTGACTATATAGTTGTTCCCTAGAGAAATCAAAGCGACTCTTTCCCTGCTTTGCTAGCTCTTTTTCATAGACAACCCATGTCTCGAAGCCGGCGTGATCAGCCCCAGGAATAAACACCGCATCGTCGCCCTTCATGCGGTGATAACGGATAAGGATATCCTTTAGATTCATATCTAGGGCGTGGCCAATATGCAAGTTGCCATTGGCGTTAGGTGGTGGCATCACGATAGAATATGGCCTGCCAACACCAGTCGGTTCTAGGGCGCCACTAGTCTCCCACATGGCGTAAATGTTTGGCTCGTAATCATTTGGTATGTATTGTTTGGCTAACTGCATAGATAATTCCATAATTTTTCATGTGAAAAAAGACAAAAGAAAATACGAGAACTTTTCACGTGTAAAAGCCCCTAATTATACTACCTTTAAATTTCTCCACATGTTTATATTACAGCTTAATTATACCACAGACCGCGGGAAGGAATGAAGTGGTAAAAGGGGTTACTTTCTGATGGTTTGGTAGATTCGATAAAGCCAATATTGAAGTGGCTTCAGGGGAAGCTCCCAAGCTGCGCCAGAATAGACATCTTTGCCGCCAAATGATCGCTTGAACCTTGTAAAGCCAGCCCAAGGATGATTTTTTGGTGCATTTTCTGGAGCGATTCCATATAGGTCAATTTTGTCCATGTGGCGATGTTTCGCGTCAATGATAGCTTCAGTAAGTAGGGCAGTGCCAGCGTTTAGTTTGCGATATTCTGGTGCAGATTCAGCGGCGGCATGTGCATAAATTCGTGTTGTTTTTGAGTCGAAAAATAGGGCAGTAGCAATTATTTTATCGTCGTATGTCGCATACCAAAAAGAAGCATCGCCGCTAGGCAGTAGAGAGTCTGCCTGTTTATGGAAGTATGAATCTGGGTGTGGTGACATGCCGGTTCGTTTGGCGACCTGATGAATTAATTTAAGGAAATATTTAATATCTTCTGGGTTTTGAGAATGTTGAACGGTAACACCTTTTTTACGATAATTCCGATAACAATTTCTGACAGGTTGTGTCATGTTAGATATGATGTCATCTTCTGACGGCTGAAGGTCAATAATGTGAGTGTATTCTGGCTGTAGGTGTATGTAAGTGGCTTTTTTCCAGTGTTCGTCGGATAATGCCTTAGAAAAATCTGGTTTGATTGGCCCGACTCTGAGAAATGTTACGTCAAGTTTTTTACCTAAATCAGTCAAGTTTTTTAGGGCTAATTTTAGACTCTCTTCATTGGTGGCAGTTGGGCCAAAAGGGCAATATAGGCGAGAGTTGCCAGTGCCATGTTCTAATATCGCGAAATATTCCCAATTTTCGCCTCTGTTGTGAAATACTTTTTGTCCGAGCGATTGTTGAAATTTTTTCCAGGCTGTTGATTGTAAAAAATGTTGATTCATGTTGTAATCCTCACAACGTTAGATTGCTGTCATTGATAAACTTGGCTGCACTTCCAGGTCGTACGGGTCGGCGGGCTGGTCGATGTGGGCGCGGAAATAACCGAGCGCGGCGATCATGGCGGCGTTGTCGGTGCAGAGCTGGATGGGCGCATACTCAATGTCGATAGGCAAGGCTCGGCGCAATTGGCGGCGTAATTCTTGATTGGCGGCGACGCCGCCGGCGATGACGACGGAGGCGGGTTGAAAATTGTCGTAAGCTTTCTTAGTCTTATCGACCAAGGTTTTAACGGCGGTGTACTGGAAACTGGCTGCCATATTATGTCTTAGTTCATCGTTTACTAGGGCAGGAAGCTCGTGCGACGGAAAGGTGAAGTCTTTGCCCACTTCGCGCTGAATGGTCCTCAGAACGGCTGTCTTGAGGCCGGAGAAGGAAAAATCGTACTCGCCATCAAGCTTGGCGATGGGCAGGTGAAAAGCGTGCGGATCGCCAAGCTCGGCTGCTTTAGCAATAGCAGGGCCGCCAGGGTAGGGCAGGCCGAGAATTTTAGCAACCTTGTCGAACGCCTCGCCAACGGCATCGTCCTGGGTCTGGCCGATGAGTCGGTAGTCGCCGTGGTTCTGGAAAAGGACGAGCTGTGAATGCCCGCCGGAGACGATGAGGGCGAGTAGGGGGAAGGCGGGTTGATGGTGTGGTAAAGACAGCACCAAGTTGTTGGAATTAACAACGGCTTCCGCACGCCGAGATGCTTTCTCGTCAGATTCTTTGGCGACTGCATTGAGGACGTCGCCAACCTCAGCAATCATCTTTTCGGAGTACTCTTTACGGGTGGCTTCGCCAGCCCGTGGCGTTCGGCTGACGGGGCTTGACGCGCCCGTCACAGCCTCCTCAAAGACGACTGCTGAGGTTGGCTCGACAGTTTTTGACTTGTCAATAATATGGCGAGATCCTTGTTTCGTGATAAAATTAGCATACACATGCGCCTCGACATGGTGTATCTTGTAGAGCGGCTTATCATGAATGATGGCGAGAGTGCGGGCAGCGAGCGTGCCGATGAGCAGCGAGCCGATCAGGCCGGGCGCGTAGGTAACAGCAATGGCGTCGATGTCGTCCCAGGTGCAATCAGCATCAGACAGAGCTTTGTTGATGACCGGGTTAATAACCTCTAGATGACTGCGGGCGGCAATTTCCGGGATGACGCCGCCATACTCAGCATGGATGTCAATCTGGGAATTGACCACATTAGATAGCAGGCGCTCACCGTCTTCAACGACCGCCGCCGCTGTTTCGTCGCAGCTGGACTCGATTCCCAAAATCCTCATTTGCTTTTATTATAGCAAATATAAGTGGTAAAATAGGGACATGAAGAACGAGTTGGTAAAAATTGCGAGGAAAACATTACCGAAGGGGGCTTTGAAAAATACGGAGAATGCTTACAGGATTGCTCGTGCGAAGATGGTTAGTTTGCGGTATGGCAATCCGGCTCGCGGCTTGAGAATCATTGCAGTGACCGGGACTAACGGTAAAACGACGACCGCTTGTTATATTAATGAGATTTTGAAAGAGGCTGGCTTTAAGACGGCGTTGTTTACGACGGCGCTGATTGAAATTGCTGGCCAGGAAAAGCTGAACGATTTGAATGCAACGGTGCCGACGGTGGCGAAGTTGTTTCGTTTTTTCCGGGCAGCGCGGCGTAAAGGCGCGGAATATGTGATTTTAGAGGCGACTAGCCATGCTTTATGCCAACATAAGTTTGACGGCGTGCCAATTGAGGCGGCGGTGATGACGAATTTGACGCAAGATCATTTGGATTACCATAAAACGATGAAGCAATACGCGGCAGCGAAGGCGAAATTGTTTGAGAAAAAGCCGAAATACATTGTACTGAACCGCGATGACGCGTGGTTTGATTATTTTAATCAGTTTACGGCGCGCGAGCAGAAAATGACCTACGGTATGAATCCAGAAGCCGAGGCGCACATCACGCACGTCAAATTGTATAAGAAGGGGACGGAGGCGAGTTTGCTAATCGACCATCAAACTCATCTGGAGCTGGCGACAAATCTGCCAGGCGAGTTTAACGTGATGAATATGTCGGCGGCGGTGTCGCTGGCGTATCTGTTGGGAATTAAGTTGGAGGATATTCAGGAGGGCGTAGCGAACTTGGAGGTGATTCCGGGACGGTTTGAACGGGTGGATAACAAACTCGGGATTGATATTATCGTGGACTATGCGCACACGCCGGATGCGTTGGAAAAATTGTTAAAGACTACGCAAAAGATTACTAAGGGGCGGCTAATCCTGGTGTTTGGGGCGTGCGGCGACCGCGATCAGTCGAAGCGGCCGATTATGGGAGAATTAGCGGCTAACTTGGCAGACAGGATTTTCCTGACAGATGAGGAAAGTTATAATGAAGATCCAGATAAGATTCGGGCGATGGTTCGCCAGGGGATTGAAAAGACGAAAAAATCTCATAAAATGACGGAAGTGGCCGATCGGAAGCAGGCGATTAGTCAGGCTTTGCAGACGGCAGCGCGCGGCGATACGGTTTTAATTACCGGTATGGGTCATGAACAGTACCGAATTGTTAATGGCAAGCGCATTCCGTGGAATGATAAGGCGGTAGTGAGCGAGATTATTGCCGAGATTGGTCGAGAGAATCGTAAAATTTCGCTTTAATTCGCTGCCAATTTGGTGATTGGCGGACGAGTTTTTGGCTGTCGGCGGGGTTCTTGAGGAGCGGCTTGATGGCTTCCTCGAGG
>CAUQXD010000032.1:0-7871 GCA_963521995.1 uncultured Candidatus Saccharibacteria bacterium | reverse complement strand
CCAAATGCCAGTCAATATTAAAAAATCCAGAAAAGACATGCCGGTTATCTTTGCGCGCGTGAAAAATTTGACTAAGTATTTACGGCATGATATAAGTAATCATACAATGCACGATAAATTACGCTGCGTCACCGCTGAAGAGTTTTATACGGTAATAAGTCATTCTATGTCAGATGACGATAGAAGATGCTTTTTATCTGATTATTCATTAGATAGTTATATAAATATGAATCATAGAGTTCTTATGTATAATAATCACGCTGGTTTTGCCGTTAAGGAAGGCGATATAGTTAGTGTTTTTAGTTCAAGGCAAAACCCAGTGAAGCAATCGCTTGATATTATGATGCCGTCTGCAATTTCTCTGGGGGGGGGTAAAACTTGATTGTCTCGGTGGGCTGTTACGTCGTAAGTATACTAAGTACGGTTTTGTAGCGGTGGCTGCCGTACGATTTCTTGACGAATGTGCTCCAGATAACTGGGATTATGATAAATTTGGCAGACCTGATGTCTATTTTATGGTGCATGAACAACAATTATCATGTAAGGCTCGCGATGACTTAACGGGGGGCATACCCTACTTATCTTACGATGAGGCTTATGAACATAGAGAAGACTTGCTTGGTAATGTGCAATAATATCCTTATTCACATCCCGCACGCTTCATTGCATCTGCCGCAGGATTTTTGGCGCGATGTTACGGTTGATCGGGAAGTTATAAAGCACGATCTGCGCTTTATGGCTGATTATAAAGTGGACGAACTTGCCAGAGATATTGATTGTCATAAAGTAATAGCCAAGTATTCGCGGCTATATTGCGACGTTGAGCGGTTTCGGAATGACGCCGATGAGCCGATGGCGAGGCTGGGTATGGGCGCGGTCTATACGCATTTGCCGGGCGGCGCGCAATATCGCCAGGTAACACCTGAGCGACGCGAGGAAATTATCAGGCAAGCGTATGAGTCTCATCATGTACAGCTAAACAAATTGAGCCAAAAGATTGTTGCTCAGCACGGCTCGTGTATGATGATTGATCTGCATAGCTACAGCGATGATTTGGTGCGAAAATTGTTTGGCTATACGGAAAATCTGCCTGATATTTGCCTGGGCTATGACGACGAATGGTTTAGTGGAAATGACGCCCTGAAGCTAAAATTATATATAGAACAGCTGGGCTATAGCTGCGCGCTGAATTATCCGTATGCGGGTGCGCTGGTGCCGATGGACTTCTATCGTAATAAAATGCCAGGACTACGTTCGGTGATGCTGGAGGTTAATCGACGTGTTTATCTGGAGGGTGTAACGGTGCGTGAAGAATCAGTGCGCAATATTGGTAAAATAATCAAATATATCGCTAATGAATTCAGGGATTATAACTGAACGCCCAGCCACGCCGCCAACACATCGCCGGCAAAGTAGGCCAGCCCGGCGGCGACCGCTCCCAGCAGCAGGGTGACTGTAGCTTCCCGCCATGGTGATTGCTTGCCGACTTTGCCTTTAATAAAGCCGATTGTTAAGAAAGTAATTGCCGTGAGCAGCGAGCTGATATAGAACAGGGTGGTGCTTGGTACTTTTAGGACTGCAACCACGTCGAACAAATAGGGTAATACTGGCACGCTGCCGACTGCCACGAAAGCCAAGAATGTAACTAAGCCGATGATTTTAGGAGAAGCTCGTTTTTGGGTGTCGCGGGCCGATTCGTCGTGTTCGGCGCTGGCTGCCAAGTAGGCGCTGGAACCCATTGAAAAACCATCGGCAATTAAGTTGGCCACGCCTAAAATAAGGATGACCTCACTGGAAATACCAGCCCCAGCCGACGCCGCCACTACGGCAAAGGTTGTCACCGTACCGTCAACTGCGCCGTAAACAAATTCTGGAATATATCTTTTGAAAAACATCTTCATAGCTATGCCAGTGTAGCACATCAGGGCTACTTAAGCATAAGGCTATTGACATTTTAATAAGCTTATGCTATAGTGAAATAGTTAGATTATCTAATACAAACAAATCATTAAAGCATGCTACAATAGATATAACAAATACAAACTTCTGCAGAAAGGTAAGGCGTGGAAGATATTCAAACGATCATCATCTTGCTGTCAATCATTATTGGGTTACTATCAGTAATTATCGTGGCTCTACTGGCAGTGGTTATTACCTTGCTGGCAAAAATAAATGCAGTCATGAAAAATGTTGATAAAATCACAACAAATGTGGCTAGCGCGACTGAATGGTTGTCGCCCACAAAGGTTTTTAGTGAAATAGCAGGGTTGTTTCGTAAAAAATAATAAAAAAGGAGTAACAATATGAAAAAAGTATTAGCAGTTATCGGTGCGGCAGCAGCAGGATTTGCAGCAGGAATTTTAACCGCACCAAAGAGTGGTAAAGAAACTCGAAAAGACTTGAAAAAGAAAGCAGGGAAGTTGAAGTCTGATGCGGAAAAAGTTGCCAGTAAGGCGGCTGCGGCCGCTAAAGACAGCGTTGATTCTTTAAAAACTGGTTCGCAAAAGGTTGGCGATGTAGTAACAGAAACTGCAAAAGGCGTCAAAAGCAACGTCGAAAAACAGTTTAAGTAATATTTGACTGTAATCGAGAAGACGTGAGATAATAGGACTGATGAAAAGGTTCACTTTCTATCTCACGTCTTTTTTGATTGGATCTAGTTTGTTATTAATGCCTCAGGTGGCATTAGCCCAAACAGCCGATACTGCTGCAAATTCGGAACTTGCAAAGATTCTTAGCCGGAACTGTAGTTCTGTAAGGGTAGCAATTAAAAATATTCACACCAATGATGCATTAACTCGAGTAAATGTTGGTCAGAGGTATAACTCAATTTCGACCAAGCTTATGGCCAGACTAAATGGTCGGTTGGCGGTCAATAAGCTGGATAGTTCTAAGCTGGTAAATATCACTAACGATTTTGAGTCGGCCCGCCTAAAATTTAATAGCAATTATAATGATTATGATACAACGATGACCGAGCTTGACCATGCCAATTGCTCGGAGGACGTTGCAGGATATTATCAGAAATTAGTAGCTGCTCGGGAGGCACGAAATCGACTTTCAGAGGATGTGAAAACATTGAATGATTTGTTGATAAAATATAGGGCAGAAGTTCAGGTGGTTAGGGATTCGTTGTCTGGAGGGTCTAATGGATAAGCTTAAAGATTTTTTCGATAATTATAGGTTTGTTACGTTTGTCGGTTTGGTGATCGCTGCGTCTGTCGTGCTAGTGTCAATTGCGATGGTCGTCTATTATAAAACTGACGCATATCGGCTAGACTTGAGTCGTCCTGAATATGCTTCACGTCGTAATCAAATTAGTAAGGATACGAACGAAAAAACCCATGAGTTTGACGCCCAGGGTCAGGTTAATAAGGATACACTGAAAAAATTCTTAAGCATATACGATAAAGAGGCGGATGGGGCCAGTAGAGTTAAGGCGTTTTCTAACGACGTGCTGAGCGATAAAGAATTAGGCCTGTCTAACAACTAAACTATTTCTTAATAATTGGCGTTGGTGTTGGCAGTGTTGCTAAAAGCACGCCTTCACGGTCAAAATTCTGCAATAATCGGTGGCGCATTTCAGAGGTAACGGCCCACTGGTCGGATGGTTGGGTTTTTCCGGCAATGATCAGCTCAGTGCCGCGTCCGCTAATGTCGCCAACAGAGACAAAATTTGGCGGGTCGATGATTTTTCGTTGCCAGGCCTTCTCTTTAGCTAACTTCTCGCCAGTGGTGTTAATGATTTCGGTAACCTCAGATATATCAGAGCTGGGGTCAATATAAATACTGAACCTCGACATGCTATAGCCCATTGTCTTATTGATGACGTGTTGGATTGTGCCATTGGGGACATAATGAACGTTACCGCCCGAGTCGCGAATTACCGTCGTGCGAGTTCCGACTCGCTCAACTGTACCAGCTGCTCCCATGACGTCGACTACGTCGCCAACACGATATTGGTTTTCGGCAATGATAAAAATTCCCGATAGAAAATCCTTAACCAGCGACTGAGCACCAAATCCTAATGCCACACCAATAATGCCAGCGCTGGCGAATAGCGGCGATAAATCAAATGAGAACAACTTATTGGCGACAATTGCCATGACGTAAAAAATAATAATAATTCGCCAAAAACTACGCGTTAGTTGGATGAGAGTTTTCTCGCGTTTTTCCATGTCTTTACGATGCCAAGAGCGATGTTTGGCGGTAGAGCGGATAGAATAGTGAATCGCCCAAGACAGCAAATATTTGCCAAAAAAATAGACAAAAACAGATCCAATTATAATACTAATAGTTTCAATAATATGTTCGCTAATCAACCAACCCATGCTGTTGTTGTGTAGCCATTGTCCCAAAGTTGAAGAGTCTAAAAACTGTTTTATAAGCTTATCCATTACTGATTTAGTATAATGGAAAGTATGAATTTTGTCGATCCAAATCAGTTTATTATTACTCGTAAGCGCAAAAAATATAAGTTTGCTTTGTTTCACAATTCGCCACTGTGTTTTGAATTTGAGGAGTGGGCACTTCGCCAGGTTGATATTGTGGAAATTGGCGCTGGTAATGGCATGTTTACGGTTGAACTAGCGACGCGTCATCCGGAGCAGGTGTTTGTGGCGGTTGACGTTAAGGGCGATCGCTTGCAAAAAGGCGCGCGGGAAGCGGAAGCTCGCGGGCTTAATAATGTGTTTTTTGTGCGAGCTCGGGCTGATCAGATTGGTGAGTTATTTGCGCCCGGTTCACTGAGTACTATTTGGCTGACTTTCTCTGACCCATTTCCGCGTAAGCGTAGTGCTGGCCGCCGTCTGACGCATCCGCGTTTTCTAAGAAATTATGCCAAGTTGCTGTGCGCCGACGGATCGCTAATCATCAAACACGATAATCCTGATTTCTTCAATTGGAGTCTCGAGCAGCTGGTTGCTGAAGGTTGGTATTTGAAAGAATTGACCTTTGACCTGCACGAATCAGACCTCGGCGAAGATTACAAAATCCTCACCGCCTACGAGCAGCGCTGGTTGGGTGAGGGTAGGGCGACACACTGTGTTCAGGTGTTACCCGACAAAGCTGCGCCCGTATAGTACAAGTAGACAGAGACAGGGTCTATTTACTCAAAAACCGTAACCAGCTACACTATAATTATGCAATTTAACGACTATTCAATAAAAGCAATTTCCACATTAACAGACAAGGAATCTCATCACTATGGTGATGTTGACGCCAGGCTAATGTCTCAGGTTTTGGGGTTGAGTGGTGAAGCTGGTGAAGTGATGGAAAAATTTAAGAAAATATTGCGGGATAAAAATGGTAAAATTTCTGAAGATGATCACGCCGCAATCATTAAGGAGTTGGGCGACGTGCTGTGGTATGTCAATTCCATATCTCATCTGCTCGGTAGCAGCTTAGAAGAAGTGGCGTGGAAAAATAACGATAAACTACTTAGTCGTCAGAGTCGCGGAAAGATTCATGGCAGCGGCGATGATCGTTAACTTTTAGCTAGTTGTTCACGAATCCAGCCATCAATTGTACCCGCACCCATGCAGAGAACCAGTTTACCGGTCGCTTGCGCCGTAGTAATGGCGTGCCATAAATCATCGTCCATCTCTGCAAAGTAAAGTTTTTCTGGATCAATATTTTTGGCGAGCTGCTGTGGTGTTAGAATTGGTAGGTCTGGATTTTCTCTAGTTAGGTATGTTGGCAACCAATAAACCTCATCAGCATCATGGAAAATATCCGCGGTATAGTGGTCTATTATTTCATGCTGACGAACGTTTTGGTGTGGTTGATAAACTAATACCACTTGATCTGATAGCTCTCGGGCCATTTGTAGTGTTGCGCTAATCTCAATCGGATGATGTCCATAGTCGGAATATAAATTGTCGGCCAACCTTTCAAAGCGGCGCCCTGATCCTGGGAAAGAATTAATTGCTTGATAAATTGCAAATTGCTCGGCTGGCACATCCATGCTTTTTATGGCTTCAATTACCAGTGTGGCATTCTTGCGGTTGTGCATGCCGGGAAGGGTAATATTCTGGTCAATCTCCCTCATGGTGAATAGATTTTTCTGGTCAAAAACGGTAGCATTTTCCTGCCAAGCGATAACTTTTTGGGATTTCTCGCCAAATTCACGGAAGGCTGATAGGTAAGATTCTTTTGTTGGGTATGTGTCTGGATGGTCGTAATCTACAGAGGTAATTAAACTAATTTCTGGAGAAAAGTGTAAGAAATTGCGATCAAATTCATCACACTCATACACGAAAAATTCGCTATTTTCATCAAACTCTCCACTTGGCGCGAAGCTTAATGTCGAGCCAACGGAATAGCTGACGGGAATTTGTAGTTGTTTCATCGTCCATACTAGCATGCTTGTGGTGGTAGTTTTTCCGTGAGTGCCAGCAATTGCAATGAGCTTAAGATTCTTATCAGCAATTATCTGCGCTAGCAGTTCGTCGCGTTTACTAGTTTTTATACCTAATTTTCTAGCTAAAACTAGTTCTGGATGGTCTTCGGGAAGGGCTGCAGTATATATTAACCAGTCAAAAGGCGCTTTATCATGCTCTGATCGTAAATATTCACCAGATTGGTCAAAGGAAATAGCTATGCCGGCTGCTTCTAACTCATCAGTGATAAGACTTGGTGATTTATCAGAGCCGCAGACTTCATGTCCTGCACCTAAGGCAATCCTACTAAGTGGACCGATGGCGACACCACCAATTCCTGAAAAGTAAATCCTCATACTTTTATTATATCATTGTCTAGCCAGTAATATTTCCGTCGTCGGGATAATTTGCTATACTAAAACCAGAGAGAAAGTGGTGGGATGGCAATAGATAAGCGAAAAACTAAATTTAGGATTAAGCGGCTGAGTCAGGTAAAAACGTGGCAGCTTGTGATTTTGCTTATTATGGCTGGATTTATATCGGCGACATTTCTACGACTTAATAACGTTGGTATGATTGAACGGCGAGAAGCTGTGGAAAATGCTGATAAGACTGGGGATATCGTAAGTCTTCAGCAACGACTATATGACCTGCAGCGATATGTAGCCACACATATGAATGCTGACCCAGGAAAAATTGCACTAGATCATACCTATAAGCGGGTATACGACCAAAAATTAAAAGAATTTGAAGAGGCGATTAAAAATCGATCAAATAATGACACGATTTCTAAGGTTCGGGCGGTGTGTGATGCTAAGGCTCAACAGGGTGGCTATGGGCGGTTTACTACACAGGCAGATCCGCGTTACGTCAGTTGTATAAACGAGGAGTGGGAGAAATACCCTGCTGCTAAAACCTCTAGTCTACAGTTTGAGGCACCTTCTACCGAGCCATACTACCATACGTTTGTCTCACCACTCTGGTCAGCGGATTTTGCGGGCTGGTCACTGTTGGTGACGGGGGTAATTGCTATGATTATTATAGTGAGATTGGTAATCTTGGGGATTTTAAAATTTATGCTACGACGACAAAATCGACTTTTTTAGCTTGACAGGGGTGGGTAAGAGATAGTAACCTATAAGGGTATAGCATTAATAGGAGGTATAGAACCATATGGCTTACAAGCATACCAACTCAAAGGGGATCACATACTACTTGCACAAGACTGACGTAACTTTGCGCGGCGGTAAGACGCAAACTATCTACTTCTTCACTAAGGTTGAGAAGAATGATAAGGGTGTTCCATGTGATTTGCCAGAAGATCGAATTGTCAAGGAAAACCCACGCAACGGTTTCTTGACAATCTCAAAGAAGAAATAAGCACTTGCGTTATGCATCGGTTTAGCGGTACAATAGTACCAAACAAACAGGTGCCAGAACTCCTCTGCGGATAGCGGGGGAGTTTTTTGATGAGGTTGATTATTTTTGGTA
>CAUQXD010000031.1:0-8086 GCA_963521995.1 uncultured Candidatus Saccharibacteria bacterium | reverse complement strand
AACTTCCACGAACTTGCGTTCACTAGCCCCTCAAGCTAGCGCGTCTACCAATTCCGCCACGCCCGCACGACTGTCATTATTATACCCGAAATTAAGGTGTTTTGTAAACGGATTGTTTCTCTGTCGCCCAATATTGAACGTCAACATACCGATCAACCAGGTTAACTACCTCAGTATTTTTATCAAGCGCCCGCACAGTCCGAGTGTGGATATAGTCGAACTTCGGTTGATATAAGGCAATCGCTGGCATGTCTGCCTGCCAAATAGCAACAAATTTTGCATAGCGATCAGTACGCTGCTTAGTTGATAGCTTTGAGCGACCACTTGCTAGGGCATCATCCGCCACGGCATTATTGTAATTAGAAAAATTCAAACCATTATTTGTTGCCTGAGAAGAGTGCCAATAGGCGTAAACATCTGGGTCACCACCCAACGACAGCTCGTAAATCAGTACGTCAAAGCTACGCGGCTGCAGCACTGTCTGGAGGATATTCTGCGCAACATCATTTGGATCAACCACTTTAATATCCACTTCTACATTCAACTCCTTACGCCATATTTGGGCTAAAAATTGCGCAACTTTTTCATAATTAGTGTTTTTTAAGACTACAACACTCAGACTTAATTTAGTATTTTCTTTTTTACGAACATCTCCAGCTATTTTCCAGCCTTCAGCGTCTAGCAACGATTTTGCTTTTTTGACATCGTAGCCTAATGCCTGGGGTGTTTTGTCAAGGAATTTGTTGAGAATTGGGCCTGTTAAATCCTTAGTTGATGACGATAGAGACTGGCGTAGTTTACCCACATCAATACTCATTGCCAATGCTTGACGAATAGCCTTTGAATGTAAGAACTGACTATTGGCATTAAACAAAGCATATACGCCGTTATTTAATGAGTGCGATTCGGCTGCATACATGGATTTAACTTCGTCCGATTGCTCATTATAAATTAATTCTGGCGTACCGGTAATTTCCCGTGTTCGTAAGCTTTTTGCTATATCATTCTGAGTTGGATACACATATAATTGGAATCGTTCAAGCTTTGCCACACCCCCATGGTAGTTGTTGTTGGCCTGTAAATACAACACCTTTTTACTACCATCGCTAGTAACATTTTGAAGTAACCGGAAAGCAAACGGACCGCTAGAAATTGGCGACTTACTGAAGGCGTGCTCGCGCAGGTTAGCTGGCTGGATGTCCTTTAAAATATGCTCTGGAATAATTGGAAAGGTCAGCGCATGAATAAACGGCGCATAGGAAGCCGGTAAAATAAACTTCACTGAATCGTCGGACACTTTTTCAAACTTAATTGACCGCCAGCCAGATATCTCTGCCCTGGCCTCTGGGTTTGCTAGTAATCTTAATGTAAAAATCACATCATCTGCTGTTAGGCTATGTCCGTCTGACCATTTTAGGTTTTTCTTCAATTTGACAACATATTCAGTCTCTTTGTCATTGATGGCTATATCGTCTGCTAAATCACTCTTAATATTACCGGTGGAATCATATCGATATAGACTTGAAAATAATAATTTGGCAGCAGACTTTTCAGCGCTAGTTTTAGCAAAAATTGGGTTTAAGTTTTCTAAAGGACCCAGCACCCCCTCAGAATATGAGCCACCGGCAGCATAAGTCATAGCGGTGAAAGAATTGCGAGAAATGCTCCACTGTGCCGCACTAACACCAATCATCACCAAGACCAAAACTACCCAAACAGACACACGCCGCTTGACGTTCGCTAGACGGTCCAGGCGCGAAGTCACAAATTTATGCGCATGCCGCAAGCTACCTTTTTCGATCTTGCGGAGGCGTTTATTGACATCTTTACTGGAAACTTTTAACCGCGCAAAGTGATTCCACGACGATTTGTCTGAACTCAATATCCTTCTCCTATTTCTGTAATCCTGGCAAAATCATACTTGCCAAAATCGATAGCACAAAAATCACCGCAAAAACCACGGTTACGTCAAATAAGTTTTTATCAAAACCGCGGCGAGTGGTAAACAATTCACCAGAAGAGCCGAATCCGGCACCCAAACTCGCACCACGCTGCTGCAACAAAATTGCTATAACCATCAACACGGCTGACCCAAGCGTAATGTACGGTAAAATTGTATCAATTGACATATTACTCCTTTTCTTCCTGCTGTAAAACTAGCGCACTACCTATAATATAGTTTACCAAACTCAGGATAATTCCGGCAATAATTGAATGTACAAATGTCATAGAAATTCCTGGCGCCAAAGCAAGTGAAATATAGACCATTAATCCATTGACAACTAAAGTAAATAGACCCAAGGTAAATAGAATTGCTGGTAGTGCCAAAATTGTGATAATAGGCTTTAATATACTATTAACGAGCGAGAATATCAGCCCTGCTGTCATAAAAGTCCATACTGACGTCATTTCAGTATTTTCATTACCAAGTAGTCGCACAGCCACCCAAATGCCAACCGAATTAAGAATCCAGCGGAGTAAAAATGTCGCGAATTGTCTCTTCATTAGTCTCATTATATATAATTTATGCTTTATTGTCGATTAGCATTATTGCTTTCTGAAAATTGTTTTATAAGCTGTGCTTTCTGTTTGCCAATTTCTACCTCTAGATCTTCACTAGTTGCCTCAAAAATTTTCTTCATACTGCCAAATTTTTTCAGCAATTTTGCGCGGGTTTTTGGTCCCACGCCAGGAATTTCCTCCAGCTGATTTTTTGTTTGTTGCTGGCGCCTCAGCGCCGTGTGGTAGCTCACCGCAAAGCGGTGCGACTCGTCGCGGATGCGCTGGAACAGTTTGATTATGTCAATTGTCGCGAGACTGCTCTCGCCTGTCACCGGACGTTCTTTACGATTTTGCTCGGTACTGGCTCGTAAGTTTTTTGAATGCGAACCGGCGTTACGCTGGCTTGGATGTAAGTTCACTACATAGATATCACCGTCTTCGTGAATCGCGATATCTGCCCGTGGCTGCGACTGGATCTGTTTGATGAACGCCGTATCAATTTGCGAACCAATCTTATGCACTAGCAGTTCTTCCTCGCGCTTGGCGATACTGACAATCGGCACGGTGACGCCACGCTCATCACGTGCTTTAATGGCTGCTGCTAGCTGACCTTTACCGCCGTCAATGAGTAGCAGATCAGGACGGCCCCAGCTTTTTAAATGACGCTCACTCAGCCGGCGAAAAATCGTCTGATGGATATTACCCGTGTCATCATTTTTCTCACTGACTTTGAATTTGCGATACTCTGCCCGGTCGCTCGCGCCATTCGTAAATACTACCATACTGGCAACAACCTGCCGCCCACTCATATGCGAAATATCATAACCCTCAATGCGCGCTGGGATACCGTTTAGACCCAACAATTTTGCCAAATCAGCCAGCGCCTTGTCTTTAGAAATATCCAAAAACTCTTTGTCGCCAAAACAAACCCGCCGCTGCAATTCCTGCATGGCGCGCAGCTTATTACGAAGATCAGCCGCCCGCTCAAAATCATGCAGCCCAGCTGCCGTTTTCATGTCGCGCTCCAGCTCGGCGGCGATGGCTTTACGATTGCCCTTGATGTAGCTGATGAGCTTGCGTAGATTAGCTTTGTATAGCTCCGGCCCATCACTCAGCCGCGGACTCAAACCCAAATCTTCATCCAACTTCGACTGCCCCGGACGGCGCTGCCTGGTCAAATACGGAAAAACCCGCCGCAAATAACGCAGCGCTTTTTTCAAAGCAAAGCCATTATAAAACGGGCCAACATATTCCGCCCCATCATCCGCGGGATTACGCGTAAAACTGACGGTCGGCCACTCGCTTTTCATGTCGATTCGCACATACATCTGCGATTTACCATCGCGCAGCAGTACGTTGTAACGCGGCATATAACGTTTGACCATCTCGCTTTCCAAAAACAACGCATCAACTTCGCTCTCGGTCTCAATCCAATCAGTATCAGCAATTTCCGCCACCAACGCCATGGTTTTATTGTCCCGCCCGCGCGAATCCTGAAAATATTGGCGCACGCGATTTTTCAGCACCGCCGCCTTGCCTATATAAATAATCTCGCCGCTAGCTGACTTGTGAAAATAGACACCGGGAGTGCGCGGTAGGGTTTTGAGTTTTTGCTGCAACCGTTTATTCACAGTATCATTATACCAAGCAATCAAAGTTTGCCTGCAGCATCTCTCAATATTTCACCATTCCGATCCAAATCAATCCGCTAATAGCATCCACGCCATATAGAATTTATTCCACACCAACAATACACTCAACAGTTATTTTTGTTACGCAACATTGTCTCAAACAACTCAGGAAAGGTATCGTCGGCCATGTCACGCTTACCACAAAAATGCCCATATCCCGGAAATAATCGATAACAGGCAGACGGAAAAGATTTTTTTATAATTTTTATTGCAGTATCAACTCGCACCGAGTCATTGTCAGAGTAAAATATAGTTAGACTACGTACGCGATCAAGTAGCGCCTCGTCAATCTCAAAATCAAAAAAACCGCCACGAAGCGGCTCGTCATATGGAGCTTCGGGGTTAAACTTATCGCCAAAAGCTGGCGCAACAAGATAAACGTCGCCTGCACAAATTTGCGGGTTCTCACTCATCCATTGAATTAGAAAACCCCCGCCACAACTATGACCAACCAATATAGTTTCTGAATTTACATCATATTTTTCAAAAGTCTGTCGCCACAACGAGTAATCTGGTCGCCACGATTCGGGCATCTCGGGCGTCTGAGTGTCAATACCGCAAATTAGCAGCTGCTGTTGCAGCCATGGAATCCAAATCGAGTTACTAGCGCTCGGTAGATTTGGATTGAAATACGATCGTTTGGACGGCTTACCGTGAATAATTATCGCCTGATTCATATTTCAATATTAACATAATGACAAGTCAGCTTATGAATTTGACAAATATGCAATGTATGATATTATAGTAAACGTAACGATGGATGGTCTAAAACAACCCATAACAACTTTTTGTGTAGGCGGAGGCGGTAGCCATTTGACAAGGGGCTCAGTCGCCTTTAATCATATTAAAATACCCTGTCAGAGTATAACATTACTCCTCATAATATTCACGGCGTTACTACTGACGCGACCGACCTCCGTGTCCGCTCTCCCTCAGAGCAATATGAAGAAATAATGGATAACATGTCTGACGGAGCCAAAGAGAAAGGCGAAGAAGGTCCTGTATTACTAATAGCTCAGTGTATGGGTACAATCGCTGCCCATCAAGCATTATTGTCCATGACAGAAGAAAGCATAGACGCAGCACTTGTAGCCTTTTCACCTCCATTGCCAAATCCCGACCAAGTATTTCAATTGCCAAATTCTAGAAAACGACGGCGCCATAATGATACAGAAATGCAATGTCCGACATTTCCAGACGGCAAGATAGGCGATTTCGACACTCTGCGTCACGAATGGCTTCCTATTCCTCGGGAGTACTTTCGTGATATCAAAAAGACTCACGACCTCGAAAAGCAACTGCACCAATCAGTCGAAGTTGGCCGCGCAGCAGTAATTGCGGCAGAAAGAGACTGGAATACTAGTACTCCGTTAATTGTTAGTAGCTGGAGGCGAAGCTGGAAACTGCGCGGATTACACGAGGCCGAACGACGAGCTATCATCGTACCAAAAGCTGGCCATTCTCTCCATCCAAGCGGCGAGAACAAGCACCTCGCACCCCTCTCGCAACAGCAAGCCTGCCAATTGGTTGTCGACACTGGCTTAAAAATTTTGAGTACCAGCTTTCTAGGTAGAGAATCGGGATAAACAAGAAAGCACTTCAGCGACTTATCAACAGCGTAAGTATTCTTCTAAAAATTCGCTCCAGTCCGGCGCATTCTTCTCGCGGAAATAGTGGCGTAAGAAATCAACCATAATTTGCTGGCGGTTTTCTGCTTCTACTCGCCCCGGCTCCGTTAGCATCAAGTCTTTCAGTTTCAGCAGCTTTTCAAAAAAGTGATTGATAAAGCCGTCGGTGTCGTGGGTATTACCGTCAGCATTATATTCGTGCGCCGCCAGATTAACATTCGGCCAAACCGCGGGATCAAAAATACGTCCGCCATGATGGCAAGCATAGACCAGCGCCCGTTCAATACCGACCGCGCCAATAGCATCGCACATGTCGGCGTCAGACACCAGCCGCCCAGCCAGCCGCTGTGGCTGCTTGCCGTTCAAACGTTTGCTATAACCAATCGCCGCGACGTTTTCTAATACCGATCGGTGCAAATCTTCAGCCACCTTTGCTTCTGTCATAATATTTACTGCGTTCGTCAATTTCTCTGCTTGCTCTTTGCCTACCAGTTTATAATCGTCGACGTCATGTAGCCAAGCCGTCAACATCACTTCTTGCAAATCCACCGGTTCGCTGCACTTGATGTCAAAACGCTCTGCCAGCAACGCCACTCGCTCGACATGATCATCGGCGTGACCTGAGGTATCGCTACCAAGTAATTGGCGGACTTTAGTTTTTACTGTTTCAAGCTGGGCAAGTTGCTGATTGTTCATATTTATATTATATAGGTTATCGCTTACCGGTAAATATACTCAAAATACCGTCCAATTTTCCTTGGGCCAGCCCCACTAAAGTATCATTGCGCTCAAGAGCAGACAAAACACACGACTTTAAAGCAATTAGCCCCATTTTTGACCGCTCACTTGCAACCTTAATATACTGCTCCAAAAATGCATAATATTGATCAAGATAGTCTTTAGGAATGTCTCCAATTTTACCGTGCGGCATAATTACTTGGCGCAAACGGGCAACTTTTTCCTCATCCTTAGGCCTAATTCCTGTAATTGACCGATTCATATATGCACCTAGTTGCGCCACTGGATTTAGAATATTACAGACGACTTTATCGTCACGCTTGATTTGCCACGGGTCAATAGATTCTCTTGGCAGTTGCGTTTCTATACCACTCAATCGCCAGAACAAATTACCTTCGTCATCAGAATAGCGACTGCCCGTAAAATCAAATAAACCACGCCTATTTTCCTCATATCGATGTAGTCCAAATACTGATGCAACCACTTCACTACCAATAGCCTTAACTATAGTCTTCTTATATTCATCTATAACCTCGGCATCAACACTACACACTAATGTATCTAAGTCGCGAATAGTGCCATTTTCACGGAGTCGCGGCAGATCAGTATCGTTACCCACTGTCACTACTCGCTCGCCCCAATCGATTTTTTCAGCGTTAGTTACTGCATGCAAACCCAGCCCGCCAACAATAATATATTGCCCGCCCGAATCATTCAGTTGACTATGAAGGTTACTTCTCCCAATAACATCATACACATTCTCCATGTCACAATTATGTCATAAAATCGTTAATTAGCAAAATGTACTCTTTAGGAATATACTCTCTGCTAAGCCACCGAGTCTCCATTATTTCAAAGTTACATTTTATATCATAATCAGAAGCTTGCGCCGCAAAGACTCGAACTGAAAACTCAACATATGACTCACGAGAATTAGCTTTCCCAAGATACTGCAGATTCTCTACGCTAATTCCTAACTCTTCCAACACTTCTCGGATAGCAGCCTGCTCATAACTCTCATTACGATTCACCCCACCTCCCGGCAAAGCCCATTTTTGACGGCTAAAGCGACTCCTAACCAACAAAATCTTACCGTCATTACGATAAACAATTACACGCACACGATCTTTTGTCGGTATAATCCTAAAAATTAGCGATATGACGCATGCGATTCCACGATAAATTTTATTGATCATAGAAATTTATTTACCTAAAAAATTACCCTGCTTTAGTCAGTGTAGTTGACTAAGCAAATTGTTACGACTAGCTACTCCTCCACTATCATTATACTTTATCTCTTATTAATCAAGTTCTCATCCCTCAAATGTTAGCTCAAGTCTAATTATAGTCTTGTATAATTATCTAATATAAAATCATCCCTCTAACCATTGCTTAAGTACTACCGCCTGGTTAAGATCCGCATCCTTAGCGCTATACAATAGCGTAACGATTGGATGATTAGGCCAGTCATCTCTCGCCTTGATAGCGGCAGGATTTTCATCTAACTCTTTTGTATAACGTTCTGAA
>CAUQXD010000030.1:0-8543 GCA_963521995.1 uncultured Candidatus Saccharibacteria bacterium | reverse complement strand
ATCAAGAAGCAGTTTCCTCATATAAGCTGCTCTATATTTCTCGTCTTCTGTTGCGTTGTCGTCGTTTAATATCTCCTCTAATTCAGCAATTTTAGCCCGAGTAACATCCTCAGGTGTTGGTGTTTTCGGTGATTTATTATCTTCTTCGTCACTTTCCGGCCCTGAAGTCTCTTGAGCAGCGGCACCATCTTGCCCACCTTTTGTAAATCTGTTACTCGTCCCTGAATCAGACGTAGGAAGATCAATATGACGCTCTTTGCTGTACGAGTTGCCAGCTTTATTAACAAAATTCTTTAAAGCTTCCCAGGGGCTTTTAGAAGAACTTCTTTCATTAGAACTTCCAGACTCTTGCGAGCCACTCCTGTTAGGTGCTGCTTCTTTTGATGGCATGTGGTGGTTCCTTTCTTAGAAAATACTTTTCTTAAAGACTACGTTGCCATTCTATCATATAATGTACAAAATGTCAATCTTTTTGCTTAGATTAACCACTTTTGCCAAACCCGAACCACAAATGTTTTATTTACCCCAGCAGACTACAGCGTTTTCTTCACCAATTCCCGCGTGAAGAATTCCAGTTTGTTGCCAATTTCTAGAGTAATCTTTTTCTTCGTTTTCAGGCTCAAACCGCACATTTCGCCCTCAAAGACTTCCTTAGCTTCCTGCTGTTGGCGCTGAACAGACGAGACTTCCACCTCGGCAATTTGCTCCTTGCCGCGTTTTACTCGCGCCAGCAGCCCTTTCGCCACCTTGCCGCGTTTTACTTCGCCGCCAGCGATTATTTCCTCGCGCATCGTCCTAAACACGCCTTTCACTTCCAATTCGCCAATTTCCGTCTCGACAACTTCTGGCGCCAGCAGCGCTTCCATTGAATCTTTCGCATCGTCCAATAACTCATAAATCACCTTAAAAATCCGTACTTCCACGTGTTCGCGCGCCGCCAATCGCTTAACCGCCGGCGGGAGATCGACATTAAATCCGTAAATTACCGTATTCTCGCCCACCGCCAAGTGAATATCATTCTCAGAAATATTGCCCACACCCGTACCGACGACATGCAATTCAACTTCGCCGCCCGTATCAATCAGCTTCAAGCTATCCACCACCGACGTCACCGAACCTTGCACGTCAGCCTTAACGATAACGTTAAATTCCTCCGCATCCAGCTTCTGATTCATCATTTTCAGGATGTCCGCGCCGGTAATATTAGTAGTAGCGGCCATTTTTTCCTGCTCAATTTTCGCTTTTTGCGCCAAATTGCGCGCCTCTTTCTCGCTCTTAGCAATTTCAAATCCATCGCCAAACTGCGGCAATTCCTTAAATCCAGTCACGTTGACTGGCGTACTCGGACCGGCATCTTTAACCGTCTTACCGCGGAAGTCCTGAAGCGTCCTAACTCGTCCGTAAGCTGTCCCAGCAACCAAATAATGCCCCGGCCGCAAATGTCCGTTTTCCACCAGCAGCCCGACCACCGCGCCGCGCCCGGTTTCCATATGCGCCTCAATCACCAAGCCTTCGGCCGGCACATCCTCATCCGCCCGCAAATCTTCCATATCTGCCACCAGTAGCACCATATCCAGCAGCTTATCCAAATTCTGACCAGTTTTAGCGCTGACTTCCACCATCACCGTATCGCCGCCCCACTCCTCAGGATTGAGGCCGTGTTCAGACGCCAGCTGCGTTTTTACCAGCTGCGGATTAGCGGTATCTTTATCAATTTTATTGATCGCCACCACTATTTTCGCATTAGCCGAACGCGCAAACCTAATCGCCTCGACCGTCTGCGGCTTGACGCCATCATCCGCCGCTACCACGATGATCACCACGTCGGTTAGTACCGCGCCGTGTTGCCGCAACGCCGCAAACGCCTCATGTCCCGGCGTATCCAATAGCGTAATCATCCGCCCGTTACGCTTTGCTTGATAAGCGCTAATATGCTGTGTTATTCCGCCAGCCTCGCCCTCAACCGTCTTTTTATCTAAAATTGCGTCTAGTAAACTCGTCTTGCCATGATCGACATGCCCCATCACTGCTACAATTGGCGGACGCGGCACTGCCTTATCTGACAGCTTTCGTGCGTGATGATGAATCTCCGCAACAGCCGCCTTGCGCTTCAGCTGCACATCCAAACCCAACTCCTCGACAATAATCTGCGCCGTCTCAAAGTCCAGCCGCTGATTAATCGTCGCCGCAATTCCGTTCTTAAACAACTCGCCAATCAGCGTAGTTACCGACAATCCCAGAGTTTCAGCCAATTCGCCAACCGTTACCGAATCCGCAATATTGACGATTTTTTCTGCCATAGTAAGCTCCTCTCACCTCTGGGCGTAGCTACGCTTCAGGGGATTTGTATTATTTTTTCTTTGACTTGCCAAGCGAAAGAGAAATCTTGCGGTTTTCTTTATCGATATCCAAAACCGTAAATTCTTTACGCTCATTCAAGGTGAATACTTTTTCAGGATCTGTCCCGTCGCCGCCAAGTTCCGACACGTGAACCAGCGCCTCAACTGCCGGGCTAAGCTGCACAAACGCGCCAAACGGCGTAATGCGGGTTACCGTTCCCTCAACCTTCTCACCAGGCTTGAATTGCTCGACCTCATCTAACCAAGGATCTTTAGTCAATTGCTTCATACTCAAGCTCAGCCGCTCCTTATCAATCGCGATAATCTTCGCCTCAACCGTCTGGCCGACCTTAACATAGTCAGCTGGATTATTAACACGTTCCCAGCTGATTTCTGAGATGTGAATTAACCCTTCAATTCCTTCAACATTAACGAATACACCAAAGTCGACAACGCCAGTTACGATACCCTTCACCGTATCACCAATCGACAACTTCTGGAAGCGCTCTGCCAGGCCCTCTTTAACTGCCTCTTTCTCGGAGAAAATCAGCTTATTAGCCTTACGATCAGCGTCCAAAATCCGTGCCTTAATTTCCTTATTTACCAGACCATTCAATCGCTGTAAAATCTCATCTTTATCGCTAGAGCCAACACGTGGATAATGCTCAGCTGACAATTGCGACACCGGCAAGAAGCCACGAATTCCTTCATATTCAACCAACAATCCACCGCGGTTTGCATCGTATGGCAAAACCGTAATAATTTCACCAGATTCCAGTTTAGCTGCTATTTCGTCCCAGCCACGATCCTTAGCTGCCTTGCGTAATGATAATAATGAATAGCCATCTTCCAGCTCAGAGTCAATAACACTCGCAATCACCGAATCGCCAACTTTATAATTCTGGGAAAAACTGACTTCGCGACGCGGTACCAAACCAACGCCCAAAGGTCCCAAATCGATTAAAATCTCGTGTTTCTTAATTGATAAAATAGTGCCACTAACCGTCTCACCGACTGTGATTTGTTTTACACCATCGCCCGCTTGTGCCAGCAGGTCGTCCATTGTAATTTTGGCATTTGCCATAAGTCTTCTAAAGACCCCTTCCTTAAAATTGATATTATTTCTCGGAGAAACTCATAAAAATATCCCCACAGATTATGGCAATTATATCACAATAGACGGAGGCAAGTCAAAACTACACCAGATAGCGAGATTTCTGGTAGGCGACTGTCAAAAACGCTAAAATACCAACACCAAGAGCTGAAAACACTAAACTCTCTGGACCAGTTTTTGGCAGTCCTTTATCTGTTTGAGCTGATTGCTGAGAGGAATTATTAGATGAAGAACTCTCTGGCTTCACATCTTCAGTTTTAACCTCCGAACGCGCCTCTCCTCTACCACTTTGTTGATCATTAGGTTTTTGCTTGGTCGACTCTGAAGCCTTGATACCCTGACCGTTCTTAGGTCCATTATCTTTTTTCTCTTCCGATACGACCAAATCACTCGAAATTGGTGATGTATTTTGCGATAAAGCAGACTGCCTGACACCATACAACACTGCTAAAGACGTAACCACTAAAATAGCACCCACTACTACAAAAACCCCAATAGACCCAGCTTGATTTGCTCGTTTCATAATTATATCTCCACTCAAATTTCCCTTATTATACCATAATAAACTCTCTCGAGTAAAGTTGATGTATAATAGCTGTATGATTATTGCGGTTGACACAGGCGGCACAAAAACACTAGTAGCCAGCTTTAATGAGGACAATACACCAAAACAGGTCATTAAATTCCCCACTCCCAAAAGTGTAGACCAGTATATCCAACGCGTGACTGATCAAATTCACCTCATTACTAATAATCAACCAATTGACGTCATATCCATAGCCCTGCCTGGGGTTATTAATGAGGGTGTAGCTGTTTGGTGTCAAAATCTGGGCTGGAAAAATCAACCCATTCGCCAACTTTTTTCCCGAAAATTTCCCAACGCAAAGATAATTATTGCTAATGATGCCAACATGGCTGGGCTTGCAAGCATGCACCGACTACCAACAATTCCTCGTTGCGGTCTATATATAACACTTGGAACTGGAGTTGGCACATCGCTTATCCTTAATGGTAGCCTAGACAAATCACTCAATGACTGCGAAGGTGGACACATGATGTTGCATTATAATGGCAAAACCACAACCTGGGAGGAAATTGCTGCAGGAAGAATTTTACGAGAACTTTTTGGTGAACTATCGAAAGAAACATCCTCCGAGATCTGGGAGAATATAGCCGACAGAATAAAGACCGGCCTTCAACCGCTTATCGCCTTTACTCAGCCAGATGTTGTTGTTATTGGCGGCAGTATCGGTTCATTCGTGCCTTATTTTTCTAATATTTTAAGCGGTCTTCTAGCAGAGAGCCTACCAGCCGCCATATCTGTTCCAAAGATTATGAGCGCCCCTAGTCCAGAAGAAATCGTATTATACGGATGCTACGACAATGCCATTAGTAAACTTAAACAAAATTAAACGCGATTTTCCAAATTTTCACTTCCAGGAAGGACCAGATTTTATTTGGAATCCTGAATTGACAACGGTTTCTTACGAGAGATTATCTTCGCAACAAGATTTTGCACAGCTTTTACATGAAATTGCCCATGCTAAACTTGGTCATAAAGATTATCAATACGATATCCAACTCATAGAAATGGAGCGAGCCGCCTGGGAATATGCAGTTAATGAATTAGCACCAAAATACCACCTAAATCTCAGTATGGACGATCCAGTCGTCCAAGATTTCTTAGACAGTTATCGAGAATGGCTACATAGACGCAGTATCTGTCCACAATGCAGCGCCGTAGGCCTACAAAGAGTCTCTACAGAGTATCATTGTCTCAACTGCCACACAAAATGGCGCGTCAATCAAGCAAAGTCCTGTCAGCTTAAACGCTACCAAATAAAATAAGCTCCGAGCAGAGGCTTATTTTTAAAGAGAATGGAGCGGTCTTATTCTGCAACTGTCTGTGTGGTCTTCTTAGTGCGGCGTGAAATGCGTCCACCCTTAGCACCAGCAATACGAGCTAAAGCTGGATTTGCTGCAAACCCACCAGTCCGACCATTTTTACCGCCTTTACGTCCAATTTTTGCATAAAAATTTGGATCACGAGCTAAGTTTTTTTGAGCAGCCTTTAAGCCGCCAGCCTTTGTCCCTGCCATGGAAAAGTTTTCCTCCGTTTTTAAAAAGATTTCCACATAAATATTTATGGAAACCCTCACCTTTATATATCACACATGATATGTGTTATGGTTATATACTAGCATATTGCTAATACTTTGTCAATATTTACATAGGCGGTTTTTATTGTGAATAAAATATTGCGCTCTGCTATAACATTAGTTATACTAATAAGGTCAGTCACTGACGGCACCTGTTGGAGCTTCAGGCATTATGAGTTCCACCACTTAAAAACCACCCTTTCTGCGAGATGGGTGGTTTTTTTGATTACACAAGGAATTTCACTGATACTTAGACGTGTCTAACAAAAAACATCACTCAAGCAAAAAGAGCTGGGCAAGATAAGACCGATCAATGCACCGCCAACAGCTGCGCTGCCGGCCCAGCACCAGCTGTCATTGCTACAAATTGCTCCCTCGTCCAATAGAATTGTCCTGAGATTGGGTCATTAACATAAAACCCGAGCGGATCGTGCGGCTCACCACGAACCCCAACAATTAGACGCACATGCATCGGTATCGGCCCGCTCACCGTTCGGCCTGATGGTGTTTTCCAGCTATCAATTTTTGCACCAATCCGCCATACACCCCACGCAATGACCGGGCTACCATTGTGAATCTGCTGCGCCACGAAATTGGCATTAGCCCCATACGCTACCGACGTTCCGCGACCATACTGACCAGCCGCCCGCGCCACAGGACCAGCATATACACCCCAGCCTGTGCCCGCGCCACAGGACCAGCATATACACCCCAGCCTGTGCCCGCACCTTGATCGCCATTGACATCACCCACAAACTGTACGTTCGGATCATCCCATTCATTTGTCACCTTGTCTCGCGGTCGCGGATGATACCCAAAGCGCTGCAGAATATTCCAATCATTATCACGTACACCACGATATGCCAAGGCCATACGCAGCGAGGCCGCTTCGCAGCTTTGGGCGTACGCCTGACGATAGAATGGTACGTTATTGAGTTTGACGACCCGTGAATTAGTTGTGAACGATGTCGCAATTCGCTCTACACTCGGCAGTCCAAATACTGGCTGCACGCCTGGCTCTACCCAAACCTGGACTTGCCGCTGAAAGCCCATATTGACCACCCGAGCAACCATCGTATTTACCACGCCAGGAAATACTCTGAACTGTACCAGATGAAGTCCTGAGACGATCCTGGGCGCTCTTGTGGTCAACTGCCTGATCAAAGGTTATCCGTACATCCTGCGCCGCTTGATCAACAGTGGTTCGCCACGGAGACGCCCCCACACCACGCACATGCCCATTAGTGGTGAATGTCTTTTTTACTTCCTCGACGAGAACACCTCCACGAGCTGTCCGCAGACCTTTCGGGATGGTATATGTATACGTCTTGCCCGGCTCCAATTTATCCGCCTTGAATACGTACTCGGTATCGCTCCGCCACGATCCATTACCAGCCGTATCAACCGCTATATTTGGCCGATCCTTCGCATCAATTGCTTCCTGAAATGTCAACTTCAATTCGTCTGATGGCGTCACTGAATGCTCTTTAATCGGTGAACCGATCGCTGGTAGCGGCGCACTTTTCACCGTAAAACGTTTTAGCTCTTCCTTCTGGGCTTTATCATATAATTTGAAGGTGTATTGTGTATCATGTGCTAATAGGCCAGCATATTTCCACGAAAATGTTTGATCATCAGACGACTCACGCTTCAGTACAAGCGCTGGCTCAGTCGTTAATTCTAGATCGCGTAATTTACCCGCCCGTGACCCTAAACGCACCGTCAACACCTGATCCATCGCGATCACTTCTTTGCCGTCCAGCGATGTCGTGTCTACTCGTGGTGATTTTTGCGTCTTGAACGATACATCATGGATTGTTGCATCACCAAACAGCGAATGTCTCGCCCCCGGGAACGCCACAGTGTAATTTGTATCAGCTGCCAGTGGTTGGTTGGGCGTAAACTCCACCTCAGAAACGCCGAAGAATTGTCGCTTTTCGCGCCACGTGCCGCGCACTTCCGGTGTAATCTTCGGTTTTACTTCGCCCAGTTGCTGACTAAACTTTAGGCGAACTGGACAGTCGACTTCCTGCAGGGCTTCATCGGACACACGCTCGACGCTGACATTGCCACGTGTTGTAATAACAAATAACGTCCCAACTACTATCACCGCCAAGGCAACGATACCGCCACTAATAATAACCCACGATTTTGGCCGCCTTAACCAAGACGTGCACATCGCCACAAACCCGCTATGCTTCGGCTTAAGACGCTCTGGTTTCTCTGTTTGTTTCTTATCCATTTCTCATCATTGTATCATACTTATACTACTCGCAAACGCCTCCGGCAAAAACGAAAAAAGACTTCCTATTCGGAAGTCTTTTTTATAATTCGGCACCGTGCTAGTTTCCCACTTTCGCAGTATAATCGCCGCTGGGGAGCTTAACTTCTGTGTTCGGAATGAGAACAGGTGTTTCCTCCTCGCCATGGGCACCGAAGGAGGGGGTTTAAAGCGCTTGGTTCCACATATACTCGCGTGGTGGGCCAAACCCCTTTCTTCGATGTCCAATCAAATCAGCACGAAATTGAATTGTTAATTGGCTGATACTTGTTGAAAAGCACCAATTACTAGTCAAGTCTACCTTATCCGCGAGCGTTATGCAAGCATAAACGCTAGCAGACAAGGACATAAAAAGGCAATGGGACTATTAGTACGCTTTAGCTCCATGCATTGCTGCACTTCCACCTTGCGCCTATCAAACAGATAGTCTTTCTGTGTCCTCATAGGGAAACCTTATCTTGAGGTTAGTTTCGCGCTTAATATGCTTTCAGCGCTTATCTAGTCCGCACATAGCTACTCGACAATGCAGCAGGTGGCCACAATCGATACACCAGAGGTGCGTCCGCCCCGGTCCTCTCGTACTAGGGGTAGATCCTCTCAAGTTTCCTATCGTCCATACCGGATATAAACCGAACTGTCTCACGACGTTC
>CAUQXD010000029.1:0-8621 GCA_963521995.1 uncultured Candidatus Saccharibacteria bacterium | reverse complement strand
GCCCTGGAATATCGGCAATTAAAATCGAACCGTCATCGACATCCGCCACGCCCAAATTTGGCGTCAGCGTGGTAAATTCATAATTAGCAATTTCTGGCCGGGCATTGGAAACTACGCTGAGAAATGTCGATTTACCGGCATTTGGAAAACCGACCAAGCCAACATCAGCCAGTAATTTCAACTCTAATTCCGCCTCAAACTCCTCGCCCGCTTCGCCAAGTTCAGCAATTTTCGGTGCCTGGCGAGTACTGGATGTAAAATGCGCATTGCCAAAACCGCCGTCGCCGCCGCGAGCGATCACCGCTTGCTGCTGATCTACCGTCAAATCCGCTACCACCACACCATCACGTTTCACCAACGTACCCATCGGCACCTTAACAACCAACGGCATGCCGCTCTTGCCACGCTTGTTACGCTTGCCGCCATCGCCGCCATGTTCCGCTTTCAATTCTGGCTTATAACGAAAGTTCAGCAGCGTATTCAGGTCTTTGGTCGCCAAAAACACCACATCACCGCCGCGTCCGCCGTCACCACCATCAGGACCACCCTTGTCAACATATTTCTCATGCCGAAAACTGACCGCGCCGTTGCCGCCCTTGCCAGCTCGCACTAATACTTTCGCTGTATCTACAAACATAATTTCAGTATACCAAAAAGCGCCCCCGATAGATAGCGGAGGCGCTAATATGTAAGCTTATCTAATGAATATATGTATAGCCACCTGGATAGTCTAAGGTACGATGAGTAACAACACCATAGCCTGCATAGTTCATATCACTGACATAAACCACACCATTTTCTACCCGCTCAACGATACCAACGTGGCCGTAATATCCAGTTCTCGTTTGGAATATCGCACCTGGTGCTGGAGTATTGTTGACCAAGAGCCCAGCCGCTCGAGCACTTGTTGCCCAAGTATTTGCATTGCCCCAGAAACTACCGATTGGACGACCCAGTTGCAAACGGCGCTCATATGCATACCATGTACAGTTACCCGCAGCATATCGGTTACCAACAGAGGCGGTCAACCAACTTCGGCTCGCGCTTGAATACGAAGATGAAGAAGATCCATATCGGTTGCCGTATGATCGACCTCGCGGTGCAACATAGCCTGGTCGTTCAGTCTCTGGCAGTTCACCTCCAGGAAGCACGATCCGTGCACCTGAAGCCAGCTTCGCACCGTCATCAATATCATTATACAGCACCACACGCTCAGCACTTGTCTTATATTTCTCAGCTAACGACTGAGCTGTATCACCTTCTTTAACAGTATAGACAACACCATCAACAAGCGGCACAGTCAGCGTCTTATTTGGTTCAACTGCATCTGAGCTAGTATTGTTTGCCCAGCGAAGAGTTTGTGATGAAATCTTGAATTTCTTCGCAATCGTCTCCATAGTATCGCCTTCTTTTGTTACGTATGAAGCAATTCCACGCGCCGCTGAAGTATCAGGCTTAACAATATCAGGCTTGGTGATAACTTCAGTATCGTTTTGAGACAAATCTTTTTTAATAGTCAGTGAAGTTTCTGATTCACGCAAATCTCCAGCCGAAGGAAGTTCAGCCGTTTCCGCCAAATTAGTTACTGCACTAGCAGCCGTCAGTTTATCAACTGAGACAGTTTTAGCAGATTCAGTCACTGCTGGCGCAGTACTATTAGAAGTCTCTGCAGACGCCAAAGTCTTTGATCTCTCGGCGACTGCACTATTGCTGTTGCTACCGTAGACCAAAAACGAAATAGTCAATAAAAATATTCCACCGTAAACCGCAAATGAACGCAGTTTACTTTTCTTACCCCGAAGAGTTCTAAAATGATTACGAATAATCGTGCTCCTTGCACCAGTGTTACCACTGACACCTCTACCAAATCGTCTTTCTTCTCGCAACAGAACAGGATATGTTGTCGACCTAATTGATTAATTATATTCTACATTAGTTTTGCTATATCCGTAGCGACGATTTTGGCAGGCCACCCACCACAATCAACTTCCACCAGCCGACTCGATGAATGAGCTACTGTTTATTTTACACAATATTGACAATAAAGTCAATAAATTTTATAAAACAGAGTTTTGTCAAGGAATCTGGCACTTTTTCTGACAATGAGCCTTAATATTTGCCTCATGTTCTTCATTTTTTGTTGCAAAATAAGTAACATCGTCATCGCCGCTCAAGAAATAACGATAATTTGTATTTGCTGGGTCGGCTGCAGCATTTAAAGCACTTAGTCCAGGCACAGCAATTGGCCCTAGTGGCAAGCCCTTCTGGAGACGAGTATTATAAGGAGATTTTAGGTTCGGCGAGCGCTCTACTCCTGTTTTATCTGCAACATATTGATAAGTAACATCTGAACCTAGCTCCATATTTGCCTTCAAGCGGTTGTAAAAAACACTGGCAATTTTTCGCTGATCTTCACAGATTTCCACCCCTGACCCACAGCCAATTGACTCACGCTGAATAATTGACGCCAAAGTAATCCCCTGATACAGCGTCAATCCACGAGCTTTAAACTTTTCCTCCAAGTTATATTTTTTAACTATTTTTTCAAACTGCTTAATTGAACGTTGTAAAACCTGCTGCGCTGTCTCGTCTGAAGAGACATAAAAAGTTTCACCATAAATATAACCTTCAAGCCCAGCATTATCTGGCCGTCCAGCAAAAACCGGACTATCATATTTAGCAGCAAACGCCTTTTTTATCTGTTCTTTTGAAAAGCCGGCCTTTAGCAAGATAGACTCGACTTCCCTACCGTCGGAGTTATTTATCTTTTTATCTAACGTTGCGCCAGGATAGAAGGTTATGGCAAATTCATCAGACTTACCACTTGTCAAATGGCTAACTATCTCGCTTACTGACTGTGATGGCTTAACTGAGTAGACGCCAGCCTTAAATCCGCCGCTCGCGTTATGCAATCTAACATAAACTGAAAACGCCAGCGAGTTCCGAATAACGCCTTGATCTTCCAGAGATTTCGCAATATCGCTAGAGCTCATACCCTCCTTAATATTTGTCCTTACAGCCTGCTGATTATCCGGATTTGCTGGTAAGAGCATCTGTTTATACCAAAGAGTTGCACCTAAAGCACTTACTCCCATAATTGCTATAATGATCGACAATATCAATAGCCCAATGCGTCGTTTACGAATTCTCATATTTCTCCTCCAAAAAATCCTGCAAAATTATACTAGCGGCTTCCGCGTCAATCTCGCCCTTATCTTTAATTTTATTACCCAGCCGCTGTTCAGCCTGCACACTCGTTAATGACTCATCCTGAAAGACGATTTCTGTGTCTAATTCGATATCAGTAAACTGCTGAACAAAATTTTCCACAAATTCTGTCTGTTTTGTTGGTTCGCCGGACTGATTGCGCGGATATCCTACTACAATTACATCAATATCATGGCGCAACACTACCTCTGTTATTTTTTGTACAATTTGTTCGTTATTTTCTAACCACCCAAAAGGCACGGCAATTTTTACCTGAGAATCCGCCATTGCCAAACCAATTCGCCGCTCACCAATATCCAGCGCCAAAAAATTCTTACTTGACATCTTTTAACTTAAACTCAACATTAATTTTATTGATGTCATTCGGCACAGACTTAACCCAGAATGGAGAGAATTTAACATCGACATCTTCGACACCGTCAATCGCCTCAATAGCCGACTGAACCTCGCCGTAGCTTCGCCCCTTAGCTTGGTCTTTGACATTTGATTCTTTAATCTCAGGACCAACCTTACCATTGACAGTCAAGCGAACTGTTTGCCCATTCCGCGTAACAGCAAACTGAGAAAACGCCACCTTATCAACACCATCATCATAGATTCGCTGTGATTTTTTCCCAGAAATCTCATCTTTCAATTTTGCTTCCACGAAATTTTTCAATTCGCTTTTATCGATGGCTGACATACTTGCGGTAATCGTAGTTTTGAGAGTTACTGCACCAGTCGCCTCGCCGTCAACCGCCACGCTTGGGTTAGGGTTTGAACGACTCTCAGCATAGCTTTCTACAATTACCTTCGCAGAACCGCCAAATGACGACGCTAGTTTTTCCTTTAATCCGTCAACTTTTTGCTCACCTAACTTACTTTTTGCCGCCTCAATATCGCCAGCTGTTACAACCGTTGCTGTTTTATCAGTGCCGCCACTAGTAGCCGACCGCAGTGACGCAGAGATATCATCGACCGAAATACTCATACTACCAGTGGCTGCATTATACTGAGCGCCACCTTCGGCGGCTGTAATAGTTCCAGAAGCCGATCCTGCGCAAGTACGTCCAGGACAACTCCAGCCCAGTGTTGCTCCAGGAACAGTCACCGAAGAATTCAACGTGTAAGATAGTCCGCTGTTTTTTAGGATCGTACCTGACGCAATTGTTATACTACTAGGCGACGAATTCTTAAAATTAACCACTCCTTTGGCTTTTTCGCCAACATTCTTTTTCCCTGTAGCGGCGAATTCTACGCTAACTTCCTTGGCTAATTCTTTCTTAATTGACTTAATTACTTTTGCTTTCGCATCGGTGCTGGCACCCTCACTTAAGCTAACCGCTTCGCTGACTGTCGTGCTGGTAGTTTTGGCCGAGATCACAACCGTTGCATGTGGCGCAAACCAAATTGCCCAGACTAAAAATACGATAAACAGCAGCGCTCCGCCACCGATAAGCAGAAACTTTTTCCGAAACATGTTAAAATCAGGCACTTTTGGTTTTTTAACCATACTTTTTAGTGTATTTATTGCCTTTGGCTCTTTCTTATCCGCCGCAGCAATTGCACAATCTATCGCAGCATCACCTTTTGAGGCTGGCTTCTTTGCAGCGTCAGCCATATCGCCAACTGCTAATTTTCCACCATCAATTACATCGTTTTCATCATCAATCTTTAACGCTGGAATCTCAGCAATTTCTGGCTTGCTTTGCAACGTCTTCGCTACTGGAATCTTTGCCGTAGCTGCCAACCCCGCTAGAACAGTATCATTTGTAATCAGTACTATTCTCTTATCTACTGAATTTGCCGCTCGCGCCAATAGACGAATATTGACCGCACTCTGTAAAACACCAATTCGCCTGGGTGGCACCAACGCAATAATCCGTTCCTTTGACGCCTTAATCTTACTGATTATCGTCGTAATATCATCTTCTGTGTCGATATAAATAACGTCTTTGTTCATCTTAAATCTTTAATAACCTATTTACTTTTTCAACCAGACTATTACCGTCTTGACTACCGATAATTGTATCATACCCGACCCGAAGCAGTCCCATGGCGGTAACAAATGTATGATCGTCAATATCACCCGTCTCATCAACTATCCCTGTCACATCACTCGGATTGATATATTGGACTACTGGTTTTTTAGTGAACGGTAGATCCTCAGACCACTGGCGGTTTTTTACAGCCTCAGTAATTCTCTTCAAGCTTGAACCGCCACCGCACAATAAGATCCGATTTGGCAAATAATCAACATTGTCAAAATCACCGAGGGCCAATTCAACACCAGCCAGCCATACTTCCATGGTTTTATCAATTGCTGCGTCGATCTTTTTCTTTACCGTTGGCTTCAACTTTTCATTATCAATATTTAATTTCAGTTTTTCTGCATCCTTAAAACTCAAGTCCAGATCAGCCGCAATTGTCCGTGTAAAACTCCGACCGCCAATACCAAACATCTTCGTTCCCTCAACGCCGCCGTCATTGACCACCGCAATATCAGTAGTACCACCACCAACATCAGCCAAAATCGCTGTAAAATTACTGTCGGTATCCGAACCCAGTACACTTCGACTTACAGCAAACGGCTCAGCCGCCACTGCCACCAGGTCCAGAGCCAATTCATCAGCAACTTTTTCCAGCGCCCCGATATGTACCATCGGCGCAAAGGCCGTATAAATCTGTACCGCTACGTCCTTTCCCTGAAAACCAATCGGATTTGATACCTTATAACCATCAATATGAATACTCACCAGCGCTGAATTGACCAGCTTCACTTCAACATCTGCATTGCCAGTTTCTAGCGCAGTTTGCGCCTGAGCTCTACCCTGGGCCCGCTCCTGTACCTTTTCAATTATAAACTCCATCTCAGCCACGTCTAACGGCTTAGTTGGCTGTGGCCGACGATAGCGAATAGTGTTAGTAACACCTTTAACCAATTCGCCGGCAATACCAATCACAACTCTCTTGCCCTGAACGCCAGCCTGATCCTCAGCTTCAGACAGCGCCTCCTCGCAATTTGCGACCACACCAGCAATATCAGCAATTGCACCCATATGCATATCACCCATGTCTTGTTGCTTGCGCCCAACGCCAATAATCTTCAGCTCGTCGTCCCCAACCTCAGCAATCAGTGCCTTAACAACCTCTGTGCCGATGTCTAAGCTGACTAGTAGCTCGCGGCTATCTTTATCAGACTTCTTCAACATGTCTTTCAATGCCATATAGGGTTTATTATATAACGCTTGTGATTTTGAGGCAACAGTCTCAATATGCCTATCTCAGAACCGCTTTAATCCGGCGAATTCCCGCTGAGCTGGACTCCTCCTTGGTGATTTTGAAGCGCTTACCGCCTTCAGCCAAGATACCCGTGTGTTCAACGTGCGGACCGCCGCAAACTTCGAAACTAACGACATTGTCGCCTTCGCCAATGGAATAGACTTTTACTTTATCGCCGTAGCGCTCGCCAAAAGCGCCGATTGCACCCATTTTTAGCGCCTCGTCAGTCGGATAAACAGCAAAGTTGACTGGCAAATCAGCGTCAATCCACGCATTAACTTGATCCTCCACTGCCTGTTTTTCCTCTGGTGTCAATTTATCGTGATTAAAATCAAAACGCAGGCGCTGGGCAGTGATATTACTGCCATGCTGCTGCAAATCCGGCGCCTTCAGAACTTTGCGCAGTGCCGCCCCCAACAAGTGCGTCGCCGTATGATATTTCAGATGGATTGGATCGTGGCCCTCTAGGCCGCCGCTAAATTGCCCCTTGCGTGCTGTCTTGGAGCGCTGGCGCTGCTCGGCCATCTTTTTATCAAAAGATTGTTTTATATGCTCGTTACTCCATGGATCCATGACAGTATAGCCTAAACTCTCAAGATACTTTTTTTCTTGAACAAGCATTTCATATCCAAGTTCATACGGGTAACCATGTGTGTCATACATAGTGAAAAGTAATTGCCCTAAGAATTCCGGCTGCAAAACATTGATCGACGACCCCTTGTGCGTTGCTGGGTCATCAATGACAATCTTCTTTGAAAAACGAGCTAATTCATTACGTAAAAAATTTGGCCCCTTACGCAGCGTCTGGCGAAAAGCTTTTTCTTCCTTAACCAGCACCGCGATGATACTCTCGCGGTTCTCCTTAACCTCTGGAAGATCTGCTTCATATAAATCAGCGATCACCGGCACAACTTCCTCGAGGAAATTATGCTCAATCCCCAGATCAAAACTATAGCGAATCGCCCGGCGCAGTAAGCGGCGCATCACGTAGCCCTGTTCCTTATTGCTCGGCACGCAGCCATCGACCGCCATAAAGGTAGCGGCCCTCAGATGATCAGCGATTACCCGCATACTTTCGGTATGTGACGCGTACTTTTTGCCGCTCAAATCCTGCAATTTCTCGACGATTGGCCACAGCAAGCTAATCTTGAAGACATCAGGGTCGTTATTAGCGGCCGCCGCAATTCGTTCCAGACCCGAACCATGATCAATGTTTGGCTTTTCGAGCGGCTCAAACACGCCGTCCGCCACCTTTTTATAGGCCATAAAGACATTGTTGCCAATCTCCATAAAACGGCCGCAGTCGCAGTTTGGATGACAATGCTCACCAAACTTTGGATCATGCTCAATAAAGTCAAATTCATAAAACATCTCGCTATCCGGCCCACACGGATCACCAATCGGCGTGGTCTCTGGCCCACCGTTACGACTCCACCAGTTCTTGCTGCCATCATAAAAGAAAATTCGCTCGCCCGGGTGAATGCCACGCGCTGCGCCTTGCTCCTCACTACCAATGTCGGCCAGTCCCGCCTCGATGCCTTTTTCGGCAAACTTCTGCTGCCATAACCCGGCCGCTTCAGTATCCTTGGCAATATTATATTCTGGCGCACCGATGAAACATGTCACATATAGCCGCTGCGGATCGAGTCCAATCTCTTCGGTCAAGAACGTCCATATCCAGTCAATCTGCTCTTTTTTGAAATAGTCGCCCAAGCTCCAGTTGCCGAGCATTTCAAAAAACGTGGTGTGGCGGTTATCACCAATATCATCAATATCCTGCGCCCGTAAGCACGTCTGTGAATCAGCGATTCGCTTACCCTCAGGATGCGGCTCGCCCAGCAAATATGGGATCATCGGCTGCATGCCCGCACCGGTAAATAGTGTCGTTGGATCGTCCGTCAGAATCAGCGGCGCGCGCTTGATAATGGCATGCTGCTGCCTAGCGTAAAATTCGAGGTATTTGTTACGGATATCTTGAGCTTTCATATCTGTAAATTATACCACAAAAATTACCCCTCCAAGGGGGCAATTTTCTGAACCTGTCACAGCTTTACTCAGCTGATTCTTCAGTAGCTTCCTCGAATGGAGCTTATTCTTTTGGCTGGTTCTTGCGCAGCTTTTCTGGGTTGCGG
>CAUQXD010000028.1:0-9153 GCA_963521995.1 uncultured Candidatus Saccharibacteria bacterium | reverse complement strand
GTGCCAGATAATCATTGACAGTCACCACGTGAACACCCTTGCCTTCCAATGCGTTGAGATAGGTCGGCAGCGTCGCCACCAAGGTTTTACCTTCACCGGTCTTCATCTCGGCCACATTGCCCTCATGAAGGACCATGCCGCCGATTAGCTGGACATCGTACGGGCGCTCACCGATGACGCGCTTGGCTGCCTCGCGCACCACCGCAAAGGCATCCGGCAAAATCGTATCCAGTGTTACATTCTTCTTCGTCAGACGCTTTTTCAGCGCTTCTGTCTGCGCTTGCAGCTCCTTATCTGACAGTTTTTCATATTTTTCAGACAGACCGTTAATTACGTCAACTTGCTTCTGCAGCCGCTTCAAAATCTTCTTCTGCGGATCGCCAAAAATCTTACTCAGCGCCTTTTGTTGTGTCATTGCCATAAAACTTAAAACTCCCTCACTTTCAGGCATTTTCAAAAACTTCTTTTATTATAGCGTTTTTAGGTCAATTTGAAAAGAAAAAGCGCCCAGAATATGAGCACTTCATGCCAACTTTGGCCAATAATTATTTTCTACCCAAGCCTCGCTTCAATTTAGCCAAAATTCCGCGACTACTGCCAACGTGCGCCAACACGTCATCCTTATACTTTCTCACCTGACCGTTCAACTTTGCCTCAACGATATCCACCGCCGCCAAAACGTTCATTGTTGAATCTTTAGCGGTAATTTTCTTATCTGGCACGTTGATAATAACTTCAACTTCGTATTTATTACCACCAGGATTATCAATCTGCTTGATCTTTACATCAGCGGTCGCGCTCTTACGGGCATGCCGTGGTAAATATTTGCCCAGTGACCCAACCTTACGTTCGACATATTTCTTAGTCGTATCGTTCAACTCGTACTTAACGCCAGTAATGGTAATATTTTTAATCATTTTTCCTCCTACTAACTAGTATGTCCTTTATTATATCACGTCACGGCCATTCATATACGGTCTTAACACCTCTGGCACCGTCAAACTGCCGTCCTCGTTCTGGAAATTCTCCAAAATCACCACCAATGACCGCGCCAGCGAAACCGCCGTACCGTTCAGGGTGTGAACCGACTCGATGTTGCCGTCCGCTCGCCGCACGCGAATATTCAAACCGCGCGCTTGATAATCCGTACAATTCGAGCAGCTCGTCAGCTCGCGGTACGTCTGATCGACCGGTGACCAATATTCAATGTCATACTTTTTGGCAGCTGGCGCACCCAAATCACCCGCCGCGATATTTACCACGTGGTACGAAATACCGATTTGCTGCCACAACGCTTCCTCGACACTGAGGATTTTTTCATGAATCTCCTTAGACTGTTCCGGCAAACAGAACGCGTACATCTCCAATTTGTTAAATTGGTGCACTCGGAACAATCCACGGGTGTGCTTGCCGTACGTTCCCGCTTCCTTGCGGTAGCATGGGCTATACCCAGCGTAGAGCAGCGGCAAATCTTTCTCGTCCAAAATCTCATCAGCGTGGTAGCCAGTGAGTGGCATTTCCGCCGTCCCGATCAGCGTCAAATCCTCGCCCTCAACCACATATTCGTTGCTACCCTCGCCCTTCGGCGTAAAGCCAGCGCCCTCAGCCGTGCGCATATTCACCATGTGCGGCACGGTCATGAACGTAAAGCCTTGTTTCATGACATAATCCAGCGCAAATTGTGTGATAGCATTTTCCAACAGCGCCAAATCGCCTTTAAGGTAATAAAACTTCGCACCAGCCACTTTCGCACCGCGCTCAAAATCCACCCAGCCGCGGCTAACAGCATAATCCAAATGATCCTTGGCACCCGTTTTATGCTCGCCGTAGACCTTTACCTCAACCGAATCTTCCTCGCCGCCAAGCGGCACGTCGTCAAAGGTGATGTTCGGCACGTTTTTCAGGATTGCCGCTACTTTTTCCTCAGTGGACTTTAAGTAGCCTTCACGCTCTGCCAACTCAATTTTCAGCTGTTTTCCCTGGTCGATTAGCTCCTGATCCGGGCGGCCGCCTTTCATCTTGGCTGAAATTGCATTCCGCTGTTCGCGCAATGCCTCAACTTGTTTTTGCAAATCGCGGCGCTCGTCATCCAATTGCAACATTGTTGCAATATCGACCGCGTACCCCTTGTCATTTGCCGACTTTTGCACCAAATCAGCATTTTCTCGAATAAATTTGATGTCTAACATGTCTTAATTATATAACAACTTCTGCTTAAACGTGAGAGATTATACCTGCACCCAGCAGCCCTATTATCGCCAACCCCAGCACAAATCGATAAATTATGAACGAGCGAAAATTATTACTTTGGATAAACTTAAGCAGCCAGGACACTGCCATATATCCCACGCCGAAAGAAACTACCGTGGCAATGATAGTTGATGTCCAACCCACGCCGCCAGAAATGTGCTTATATTTAGTGACGACCTCCAATAGTCCCGCCGCCACCAAAGCTGGAATTCCTAAGAAAAAGCTCAGTTTCGTGACCGACACGCGGTCAAATCCGCGGAACAAACCAACAGAGATTGTCGCGCCAGAGCGGCTGACTCCAGGAATCAGCGACAAACATTGCCCCATGCCAATCGCCAGCGTATCCTTCCAGTTCGTCTCAACTTCATTGCGCTTATTTTTTGCCGCCCGATTATCCGCCAGCCACATCACTGCGCTCCAGCCAATCAGCCCGATTGCCACAAACCACAAACTCCGAAGCACCGTCTCAACTTCGTGCTTAAATAGCAAACCGACGACAGCGATAGGAATTGAGCCGATAATAATCGCCCATCCGTATTTATAATCAAACTTCCGGCGCGCTCGCTTCCACCACAGCCCGCGCCACCAGGCTTGCAGAATCCGCCAAATATCGCTCCAGAAATAAATTACCGCCGCCAAAATTGCCCCAATTTGGATCACCGCCGTAAATGCCACCACGCTCGGATCGTCGATTTTCATCCCCATCAATTTTTCGACAATCGTCAAATGTCCAGTCGAAGAAACCGGCAAAAACTCCGTAATTCCTTCAACAATACCAAGGACAATCGCCTGCCACCAAGCCACGCTTAAAAATTACCTTTCATCTTTCAAGTGTAGCATTAGCAGGACAATCATTCAAATATTGTTTTGGTAGATTCAGCATCAATGTGCGTATTTTTCGGTATGCCTTCTTCGTAATATGAACGCGCCGGTCCGTTCACGTTAACGTTAATACTAGCTGGCGCATATATCTTAAAGTTGGCTAACGTACTAAACACCCGGCAGCCGCCAAAGAACATCGTTCGCGGACATTCTTCATCGACGGACAATATTAGCCGGTCGCCGTCGCGGCGAGCTTTGATAGTCGGTTTTTTGACGCTTGGCAAGTTCAGATAACTGGCTTCGACTCGCAGCTTGTCGGAATCCGTACGAACCACGCTACCCATCGCACCTTCAATTACAATTGATTTGACACCGTTTGTATCCGGCATTTTAACGTCCATTTTCCTAGTCAAGTGCTGCGTTTCATAAGAAAATTCCGAGCCAGTCTGCATGCCGAAAATCCCGGCACTTGCCATACTCATAGAAATAACAATCGTCGCTGCAATCGTCGTAATCATCGATACGCGGTTCATCGTCCAGGTAAACACGCTGCGCGCCAGCACCATTCCCAGCACTACCGCCGCGATACCGCCAATCGCCAGCGAGAACCATAGTCCCCACGCCCACATTTGCGCACTCAAACCATCAAGCAAATTAACTAACGAAACGCCAAATACCCCGCCAACAATCAGCCCAAACAACACAGCCAGCGTCATCAAGAAAATTAGTGCGCCGGCAAAGTAGCGAAAAATCTTAGCAACAACCGTTGCCCCGCCGCCATCAGTCATTGCCGAGGCCTCATCGACTGCCGCTTTTTTTAACGAAGCCAAAGTCACTGGCTCGCCGCGCATCCGAAGCTTATCCGACGCCGTTCGTGCTGGCGGCATTGACAGCCACATCACAACATAAATCAGTACCGCCGTACCAAACGTCATAAACGGCGATATAATGGCAATTAACCGCACCCACAGCGGATTGATATTAAAATACGCCGCCACGCCCGCACATACGCCGCCAATAATCGCATTATCCGGATCGCGCATTAGTTGCTTCGCTGGCTTATCGTCAATATCTTTATCTTCTATCTCATCAATCGCCTCGCTGGCATCATCCGAAAAATCGCGCGGCTCGCCCATTTGTTTTTGCACTGCCAAAACGTCATCGTGACTGATCACGCCGTCTTTCGACACGCCGCGCTCCGCCAAAAGCTCCACCATTCGCGCTTCGATTTCGCGCATGGCTTCTGGCTCGGCGTGCATGTTTTTCTGAATTGAATTGAGGTATTTTTCCAACGATTTTTTGGCGTCAACTTCCACGCTAAACGGTGTTTTTGCCAAATGGATTCTGGTTATTTCTTTCATCGCTTTGCTCCTTTCTCAAGATCTTTTAGCGAAGTATTCAACATTTTGATACGATTTTTCAATTCATCCACCAGCTGCGCTCCAGTGTCAGTCAATGAGTAATATTTGCGCGGCGGTCCCTGCTCGCTCTCTTGCCATTCGTGCTTGAGATAGCCATATTTTTGTAAACGGCTCAGTAGTGGATAAATAGTGCCCTCCACTACCATTAAGTCCGAATCACTCAATTGCTTAACGATGTCGCCGGTATATTGCGGCTGCTTAGCACACACCAGCAGCACACAATACACCAGAAAGCCTTTGCGCAGCTGAATCGCTAAGCTTTCCGCGTAAGCACTAGCGTCCATGTTTTATCCCTCCTGGTACAGTTGATTTCTCGACGCGACCGTCTTTGATGATAATTTGATGATCGCATTTTTTCGCCAAATCAGCGTCGTGTGTCACCACAATCAACGTCACACCCTTTTGCTTATTATAATCAAACAACAATTCTTCCACTTTCGCGCCTGTTTCACTGTCCAAGTTACCAGTCGGTTCGTCAGCGAAAATGATTTGTGGATCACCGACAATCGCCCGAGCGATGGCCAAGCGCTGCTTTTGCCCGCCTGACAGGTCTTTGGCGCGATTCTTGCGCTTATCGTACAAATCCACCGCCTTAAGCGCCGCGTTGATTTTATGCGCCCGTTTTTTCCGCGGCAGCTGCGCAATTTCCAGTGGTAAACTGACATTATCAATCACGCTTTCATTGCCCTGGACGAAGAAACTCTGGAAAATAAAGCCAATTTTTTTGGCGCGAAATTCATCGACACACTTTGACTTTAGTTGCAAGATATCTTGCCCGTCAATGATAACTTGGCCTTTTTGCGGCTTATCTAGGCCTGAAATGGCATGCATCAGCGTTGATTTTCCCGAACCAGATTTACCGAGAATTGCCACACTGGCTCCTGTCGGAATGGTCAAGCTGACATTCTTTAGCGCCATGAATTGGTTTTTCTTTTTGCCGTAAATTTTCGTCACATTCTTTAGTTCAATCATAGTTTCTCTCCTACTCCGTCCTCAATGCCTCAATTGGGTCTAATTTTGTCGCCTTACGACTTGGTAACCAGCCAGAGATCACCGCCATCACCACTAGTCCAAATACCAGTAGCCCAATCTGCAGCGGATTGATAACCAGTAAATTCGTCCCTGCGCTCAGGCCCAAAGCATTAGTAATCACCGGGTTCAGCAGCGTCACCAAACTCGCCAGCCCGACGCCAATCAACCCCCCCAGCAGTCCAACCCACGCCGCTTCATAACGGAACAACTTACCAATATCACGACCGCTCATCCCCAACGCCTTCATCAAACCAATGTGGCTAGTCCGCTCCAACACCGAAATATACATAGTGTTAATAATCCCGAACACGCTGGCCAGCAATGCTAATCCACCAAATGACGCCAGTGCCGCTTGAGCCACATTGACCATTGTCAGCAACGTTTTTCGAATATCCTGAATTGAATACGCACTGTAATCCTTACCGATCACATCTTTAGCAGTATCAACATTGCTCTCGTCATCCACCAAAGCAATCGCTGTTGAGTACTGATGTGGTTGGCTCTTGTCGTGGCTAAATTCATAGATAGCCTTAGCGTCAGCTGTCGAAATCCTCAGCATTGGCTCATAGAACAAAACAGTATCTGACTTTTTGTCCACCGCCGCAATTTTGAACGATACCTCTTTGGCGACATCTCCGCCCTGCGCTGCGCTGCGCACACCCAAGGTTATCGTCTGACCAATCGCCGACTGCGCATCCTTAAAGCCTAACTGCTTCACATAATCATTCGGAATGATAATCTCACCTGGCTTTGGCATAAAATCTTCCAACTTACCAGCTGCCAATTCCACCCGAGTCCTATCCATCTTAACAGCCACCGTCAATGCAAATTTTTTATCACTGGCTGAGCTTTTAGCATACGCCACGCCATCAGTTGAATACGCCGGCGTTACCGTTCTTACGTGCGGTGTTCGTCGAATCTTCTCCAGGTCCTTGTCATTGAGCGAATATTTGCTGCGTGCTGCCAATGCTTTATTCTTGTCAGCCTCTTCTGCCGAACTACCATATTCTGGCAATTCCTCTTTCTTTTCCGATTCCACCTTTTTACCGACCATAATAACTTTTTTATCGCCAGCCGCATCAACCATACTATTGGTGTATAACCGACCGCCCTCGCCAGCCATCAGCGCCAAGCCAATCGTAAACGCCCCGACAGAAATCGCCAGCGACGTCAAAATCGTCCGACCCTTTGACTGGCGAAGATTCCGTCCCGCCCGCTTGATAATATCGATTCTTCTCATGCCTTACTCCTTATAGTTTTATTGTACATAGTACTATGTTATACAAGGTACTGTTAAATGTCAAGCTATTTTGACTATTTTACAACCTGAATAGCAACCTAACCCTTAGAATTCTTCGATTTTTATTTTTATTTTACAGCAAGCCGAGAGATTACCTACCCTATTCCTCGTCGTATTCATCCTCAATTTCCTGATCCAAAATCTCTTCAATCACGTCCTCCAGCGTGATAATCCCTAGCTCACTTTCATCATCCATCACCACAAACAAATGATTGCGAGTTTGGATAAATCGGCTTAGCACCGTGTCCAGCCGCGACCGCGCGTCAATATCATGAATCTTATCGCGGTACAATTGACTGACCGGCAGCGGCAGCTCGCGCCCCGCCACATCTTTGACGTATAAAATCCCCACCAGCCGCCCATCAGCCCGCACTGGGATCCGCGAATGTCCAGCGTGTTTGATCTGAGCCAGCAGCGTTGCATCTAGCTCATCGTCTAAATCCACGGTAAATACCTCATCCATCGGCGTCACCAAATCGCCAGCCGTCTTTTTACTAAATTGCAGCGCACCCGAAGCAATCCGGCTTTCATCGTAATCGACTGGACTATCCGACCGCTCAGCATGCTCGTGAATAATTTGCTCCAGCTCCTGATGTGAATACAGCTGCGGCGTTTCCTTGCCTAGCCAACGGTTCAGCAGCTTGGACATCGGCCGGGCCAGCGGCCAAAATAATACATAAATCACATCCAGCAGCCAAAAGAAATGCCGCACAAAACGGTAACCGCGCTGAGTAAAAATCGCCTGCGGTAAAATCTCGCCAAACATGGTGATCAGTAATGTGGCAATCAACCCGCCAATCACGCCGTTCGTCATATTACCCAGCAAAATCGACATCGCCGTATTGACGCCGACATTACCCAGTAAAATACAAAAGATCAGATAGTAGCCGTCCTTACGGTAGCGGTAGACTCGCGCAGCGATCATATCACCCTGCCTGGCCTTACGCCGCAAATCATCCGGCCGTGCCATCATCAACCCAATATTAAGTCCCGAAAACGAGCCCGACAGCACCAGCAGCACCGCCGCCATCGCCAATAATAAAATATCAGACACGGTTACCAGCCGCCACCTCCGCCTCCGCCGCCTCCGCCGCCAACGAAGCCGCCGCCAGTTGAACCGCCAGAGGTCGAAGAGTAATCGCTGGCGCTACTAGCCACGCTTGACAGACTGTTCATCCCAGCCGCAAATGCCGCCGCATTAAACGCGCCCTGGCCGCTATACCAATCCGGCTGCTCACCAACCTGCTCATAGTACTTACCCAGCTGCGCACTCCACTCTTTCTCCTGGCCAAACAACACCGCATACGGCAATACTCTCTCATACAATTTCACCAATTGTTTCTCATCAGCCATATCAATCTTCACTTTTTCCGCGCCCTCAGGACTCTGAAGCATCCGTAAACGCTCGGCCTCAACCGCGCCTATATACATCTTTAACCCTGACAAATATCGTCTGAGCACTAAGCCCTCATCAGTCAGCGACCAACCAAACGATAATGAAAATAACATTGCTGCCACTGCCAGTAAAAGCGGCGACAGCAGCAACACGCCAATAACACCAACTCCCATCGCCCACCTCTGTACTATCCGTTTATTCACTGATTTTTGCTCGCACAAGCCATATTTACCACGGACCAAATTCTTCAAATTTTTATCATCATCGCGTGTCCGCGCCGCATATGACATACTATTCTGCAACTTTTTCAGATTCAGTCGCTGGCCTGGATTTGGCATCGACGAGCCAAACATATCTCGGACAACCTCAGACTCTTCAGGTCTCAACTCTTTCAAATCTTTAACGATTTCAATTTCGTACTGCGCTGACCGCAAAAATGACGCCTTTTTCACTTCATATAACTTGATATAGTGACGCACCGCCAAATCCAACATCTGAGCTACCTTTTCCGAACCCTTAACCATCAAGGCGTCATATTTCTTCAGGATATACGCTGAAGCCAGCACGCTCGCTTGATTCGGCGGCAGGTACTCTGGTGGAATTGGCTTTAATTCATTTTTCCTACCAAACAATCGTCGGTATCGCCAACCGCACCAAATCATCAAAATAACTGCCAAAATACTTGCTGGTATCTGTACCATTGCCCAAATTTTTATCAGCCTCTCAACCAATGACTCCTGATATCCAGCAAACGTACCGCTATTAAAACCAACCGCCATCGTCACGCCTTCCCGGCGATTCAGCCGGCTCACATTCGTAACAGTCTCACCCTTATCACCACTGACATTGCACCGTTTAGTTGAGCCGTACCTGCCGACATAACAGAATAGCTCGCCGCGCTGCGCTGCTTGAAGCGACCGGTCAAGTTTCAT
>CAUQXD010000027.1:0-9392 GCA_963521995.1 uncultured Candidatus Saccharibacteria bacterium | reverse complement strand
CTATTATACCAAACTACGAACCAGATCCCACCACGACGATAAATTGCGCATCAACATTTAAATTATACTTTGATGAATCTGATGAAACCGAACCATATAACTCCTCAAACTTTGCCTTTGTGGCAGATTTTTCTTTACCAGCCGGCAATTGATAAACGCTAGTTTTTGTTACTTTTTCATTACCTGGAGCATTACCAACATGAACAACTTTTAAGCCCATCTCCATCAATTTATCTGCCTCTTTCTGAGCAGCACCACTTACACCGCTGCCATTTAAGACGGCAATCGTTGCTTTTTCCTTTGATAGCGGCGTTGCGTAAATTTCATCCTTAATATATGAGCGAATCTCACTATAGTTATGTAATCCTGCCGATGGTTGAACTATGCTTGCGCCACCAGCTGAACCGGTCGTCATCAACTTATTGCCCTCTTCCACAAAACTCAATCGATGAATATCAGACTCTTTAATCTCTGACGCCAAGTTCATAATTGTGCGAATTTCTTTCGTATCAATATTTGTCCGCAGATTCTTGCCCATAGCGTCCATCAGTGAAGTCACCTTACCAAAATCTGTCAACGTGCCAGTGGAAGTCGCCTTACTTTTCAGCGCCATTAGCACCAATTGCTGGTTTTTTTCGCGGTCAAAGTTCGATTGTTCCAATCCATAGGTTGGTGCCACCAGACCGCGTGCCCGAGAGAACCACATCGCCTTTTCACCATCCATATCATGATTACCATTAGTCAACTGCATATAATGGCCAGTCAGACAACGTTCGCGACGCTGCTTCGCATTTAACTCCTTAGCCCGGCACATCCAGTCCATACTTGGATCAAGGATTCCGCGCGGATCACGACTCTGGACATTAACCGTGACGCCACCAACTGCATTCACTGCATCACGGATTACCGCCGTGTTGATATGTGCCACATATTGAATGTCCATACCAAAGATATCGCCGATGAACTTCTTCGTTTTTTCCATCCGCTCAGACTCCGCCTCCTGGCTATCGCCATTGTTAACGCAACCAAAATACTCATTAATCTTACCAGCGTAGCCAGAATTACAAGCCATACCAAATTTAACATACAAGTCACGAGGAATACTGAACATGTATGCGTCCTTTTTTGTCTGATTGACACTAAGGACCATCATCGAGTCAGTCAGTGTTGCACCCGGATGGGCTGGATCATCGTCAGTTGTCCCTAAGATTAAAACATTACTTCGCCCATGAGCATCCTCTTTTAATTTCTGTTGTGAGAAAAGGTCTAAAATATTACCGTTACCGAACACACTATTCATAGTTTGCCACAGCTTCAGAAGTAACCATCCCACCACAATAGCCACAATAACCCCAACAATCGCCAGCGTAATTCTCACAATCAACTTCTTCTTACGCTTTTGCTTGCGCTCTTGTCGGTGTGACGGCTTAGCATTTTTATCAATCGCTGCCAGCGATTCGCTAATATTCTGCTTCAATTTATTCGCACTATTAGCAGACGTCAATGGTCGAGTATTTTGGCGGGCATCACTCAGAACTTCTGGCCTATTTTCGATATTACGAAAATTCCCGATTGTCGTCGTTTTTTTGCTAGAAATTTCCCCCAACGAAGTTCGCTGCGGTCGTCTGGCGACAAAACCGTCCATCGACTGTTTGCGTGATTTCATATCTATTGATTATAGCACACAAAACGCTTATAATTGAAGTAATGGACGCGACTTTTATGGATCGTCATCCGAAGTTACATGATGGCCTGGGAATGGTCATTTTCGTTGTCGGCGTAGTGGTTGGTACAATTTTATTGAACACATTTGTATTCCAAACTTTCAACGTCGAAGGTGCCAGCATGGAAACAACAATGTACACCGGAGATCGCCTAATTGTTAATCGTCTACCGGTTACTGCCTCAAAATTACAGAACAAAAACTATGTCCCAAGCCGTGGTCAAATTATTGTTTTTAAAAATCCCAATTTCAACGCCTCACTCGGTAAGGATGAATATATCGTTAAGCGAGTTATTGCCTTTGCTGGCGAACGCGTTACCGTAAAGGATGGTACCGTAACAGTTTACAATAAAGAGAGTCCAAACGGCTTTAATCCCGATAGTTCTGTAAACAAAAACGAACCAGGACAACCGACCTCCGGTGATGTTGACACAACCGTACCTACTGGTACTATATTTGTTATGGGCGATCACCGCCAGGGTAGCTATTCCTGCGACTCAAGAAACTGCATGGGCTCAATCCCCCTGTACGATATTGTTGGTCCAGTCAGCCTGCGCCTATTTCCATTCAATAAAATTCGCTCGTTTTAACAGATTTTATTTCTCTAGCAAATCACGAATTCGCTCAAACTCAAGGTTATTCTTGAATTTGATGCTAATTTGACCAGCTCCGCGACCATTAGTGCGAATCTTCACACCGGTACCAAACCTCTTAGAGAGGCTCTCCACGACATCTGCATGCGGCATATCCGCTGGACGACGTTTATTTTCAATTGGACTAGCCTTTGCCTGTTTCCATAGCGTCACCACCTGCTCAATTCGCCGCGCCGACCACTCCTCGCGAATCGCCCGCTCCATAATATCCTCTGCCGCATCTTCAGGTAAGCCAATTAAAGGCCTGGCCTGACCCTCATTCAGTCGCCCCTCAAACAATGCCTGCTGTACAGTTTTTGGGAGCTTCAACAGCCTCAGTGTGTTGCTGACGGCGCTAATAGACTTGCCCCCCAAACGCTTACCAATCTCCTCTAGCGTCATATTAAATTGATCTCGTAGTTTCTGGTAAGCCGTGGCCGTTTCTAATGCATTCAAATCATGTCGCTGCAAATTCTCAATCAACGAAATTTCCAACCGATTCTGATCGCTCATACTTCTGACTATACACGGCACCTCTGTTAAATCAGCCCTCTTTGCCGCGCGCCATCGCCGCTCACCCGCCACGATCAAGTACTTGCCGTCCTTTGGCGTCACCACAATTGGCTGCACTACACCATGCTCACGCACCGACTCTGCCAGCTCGCTTAAAGCTGTCTCGTCAAAAAACCGCCGCGGCTGATTTGGATCTGGAATAATTTTATCAATTACAATATCCCTCAGACGAGATACTTTCACGTCCTGCTGCGCTGTCGGGTCGAACGTCTCATCAATCAAATTAGTTGGAATTAACGACTCAAAACCCCTGCCTAAACCCTTTTTCACCGCTCGACCCTCTCTATAATTTCCTTTGCTAATGCTTTATAGGCCCGAGAACCTTTTGAAAACCGATCATACGCCCCCACTGGCGCACCGTGACTTGGCGCCTCAGCCAAACGAATATTCCGCGGGATGCTGCTCTTAAATATTTTATCTGGGAAATATTTTTTAATTTCAGCGTGAACCTGTCCAGATAAGGTCGTCCTAGAATCCATCATAGTCGCCAAAACCCCCAGTAACTCCAACGGCGGATTAAGGCCTTTTTTAATCAGTTTCATGCTTTCGAGTAGCTGACCCAGACCTTCTAGAGCGTAAAACTCTGCTTGAACTGGCAGCAGTACATAATTAGCTGCAACCATACCATTAACCGTCAACAAACTCAAACTTGGTGGACTATCAATAATAATATAGTCATACTCTGTCGCTTTCCGTAGAGCCTCGCGCAACCGAATAAAACGCCCTTCTACCTGAGCCAACTCGACTTCTGTATTAGCTAAATGTGGAGTCGCCGGTGCAATTGATAGATTTTTATATTCTGTCGGTAGTACAATGTTAGCAAGATCAATTTGCCGCATAACCACTTCAGACATTGTCGCACCTAAGCTCTGTTTATCAATACCAAGTCCACTAGTGGCATTCCCTTGCGGATCAAAGTCAACCAATAAGGTTTTCTTGCCAGCCTTTGCTAAAAAATATGCCACGTTAATTGAAGTCGTTGTTTTGCCGACGCCACCTTTTTGATTTGTCACCGCAATGATTTTTGTCATTCGTTCCCCTTTTACCTACATTAATTATAGCATGAGCGTAACAGAAATAACAGACATAAAAGAACCGCTTCTTTGATGGAAGCGGTTCTTTCAATTATTTGATTGACGTAATCTGAATCTTAGTGTATTTCTGGCGATGACCAGTTTCTTTGTGTACACGTTTCTTGCTCTTGTAGCGGATGACGCGGATTTTGTCGCCCTTGACTTCCGCCTCAACGACTTTCGCTTTTACCACCGCGCCTTTTACGGTCGGCGTGCCAACTTTTGTTTTATCACCATCAATCACTAAAAGTGCGTCGAGAGTGAGTTCTTTTGTACCTTCAGGGAGGAGGTCCACCAAGAGGGACTCTTTTTCGCTGACAACATACTGTTTGCCAGAGATTTTTACGACTGCTTTCATTTCGTTCCTTAAAATATATTTACTATCAGTAGCCAATTATAACAGAGACAGACGATACATGCAACTAACTTTTCTGTAACTCAGCCATGGCGTTATTGGCGCGTAGCCAACCGCTGGGCGAACCGCATTCCATGTAGTCGCCCTTGGCCTCGCCCACCGCGATGACGCCGCCACCGGCGATATACGCGTTGATAGCATCGGTAAGCTCAAATTCGCCGCGCTGCAGGTTGGCAGGCAGCGTCCGCGCCAACTCGAAAATCTCTTTATTGAGAACGTAAAGGCTGGAATTACTGAGATTACTTGGCGCTTCCTCCAGTTTCGGTTTTTCAATGATTCGCACAAAATTGCCTTGCTCGTCCGTCTCGATGATACCAGTTTGTGGGATGAATTCCTCGTCAACAGGATTGCCTAGCAGACCAGCAGTCAAACCACGCGACTCGACCAACTCCGCCAAATCCGCCGCGTTCGACCCGCCATCTTCCCGCCAGAAAAACTGATCGCCCATCACCACGAAAGCCGATTCGCCTGGCTCAATAAATTCGCTGGCCAAACCCACTGGAATACTAGTGCCGTAACCGCCCGTACCAGGCTGGGTTAAAAAATGTATTCGCACATCACGTAGCGGCGCCACCAGAGATAATTTATCTTGTTTACCAGCGCGCCGCAAATAATCATTCAACTGGATATTTGACCGATAGTAGCTTTGTACCTGAGTGCTTTGCTCGCCAACCACGAAATAAATATCCTTGACACCTGCCCGAATTATATCCTGCACGATATAATCAACCACCGGACGCGTCCCCACCGGCAACATACACTTTTCGATTGATTTGGTAATCGGCAGCATCCGCGTACCCCAACCGGCGACCGGAATGATAGCTTTGGTAATCATATTCCCTCCTTACATCTTCAGTTCTTTATGCGATTTCTGTAAAATATCCATCATTTCCGCATAGCGCATCTCGCCGTTGGCAATCTTGGCGTAAAGATAGACAACATTGTCTACCACTTCAATATTGACCTTAATATTCTGGTCGTACAGCCACGCCATGAAGCTGGGATTAAGCAGCTCAAAGCTAGTTACTTGGTTTTCATCGGTAGCATACACCTGGTAACGTTTATTAAAATCGCCCCACTCCATTTGGACTTTTTTATAACCCGACGGCGCCTTGAATCGTTTTAACAAACGCGAATCCCGACGCTCCACTAAAATACCGCCGTAAGATTTTGGCAAATTAACCTGCCCAACGATATAATAGTCCATATTATCTTCGCCAATCGGCTTATTATACGTATACAGCTGCACCAGCAGATTGCCCGTCCAAAAACCGATGATATGATTGTTAATATCGGCACCCTGAAAGCCGCGCTTAAACAACTCGCCGCGAGTCGGCAGCAATAAATGCCCCCAATCGGGGCTGAAATACATGTTATATTGCGCGGCAAATTGCCGCATTGAAGCGATGAACTGCGCCGAATCTTCCGTCGCCTGATCAATACCGTCCAATAACCAGCCATTACCCGAACGCACGAAGTTCCACTGCTCGCCGAATTCCTCAGTGTCGCGATAAATCAGCGAACCGTTTTCAATCAATTTATCATCCGCTGACGCCACGAACCCGACACTCACCCGGTCGTTTTGATCGTTCTGATCATCGTAGGCTTGAGTAATTACCGCTTCGCTTATCGACACATTGCTCATTTGGTTGACTCGTCCCATCTGTTGTAAAGCATACAACATCAGGCCGACGTGCCGCGCGTAATTTGGCGTGGTGTATTGCTGGATTGACGTCAGATCCAACCGTTCCCAATCGTACTGAAACCGGTTGAATACCGTCGTCGCATAACTAATAATCCCCTGTTCATTCCAGGCACTATCCTGCATAGCCGCTTGCTGGACAGTTTGCCTGGCTGCTTGGATATTCTGGCGAAAACGCCCTAGTTTGTCAGTAAGCGCTCCAGCCGCCGCGCCGACAACTGCTGAAATAAGCGCAATAATAAACCATATCGCACCGCCTAATAAATATAGCAAGCTTACCAGCAAACCGGCAGCAAGACCGACAGCCGTGCCCGCCGCTTTCGATTGGGTTCGTTTTTTAACCGGTTCAGAGACTGACGCAGCAACAATACCTGGTAACGCAATAAGGACAACAGCACCGCCTCCGCCACCAGAACTTGATCCACCACCACCAGCGCGCGCAAAGACCGTTAGAAACTCATATACCATGAGCTAATTATACACTACTCATCAATACTATCGTTGACGCTACTCCAAAAACGACGAATATCCTCTACCTCATCAGCATCCAGGCGAATCGCTTGCGGCTCCCGGCGCTCCTTAGCAATCTCTTCAGCAAGTCCATCCGCCAGCGGATCAACTGGTAAAAATCCTACCTTATAACCGAATAATTTTTTGAATATATTTTGCATATTTTTATATTTATTAACAACTAGCCCTATATTAACATAAAAATCATATAAAGTCAATAAAATAGCCTCCTCGCGCCTAGGAGACCATTTTATTGTAGCTTCTTTATTACTAATCAGCCTTTCTCAGATAGATTTCTACTGGTTTACCGTCAACTTTAGCATCGTATTTTTCCATATCGTCCGCCGCAGGACCTAGTTTTACAGCCAACACCTCGGCTTTGATGGTATCGGCAAATGCATCAACAGCCTGAGTGATTTCTGCGTCGCTGCTGGCGATATTCAATTCAATCCTATCATCTACCTGCAATCCCGCCTTTTTACGTGCGCTCTGGACGTGGCGAACAATCTCGCGCATCAGACCTTCGCGTTTGAGCTCGGGGGTGATGGTGAGATCGTAGACAACACTTGGCTGAGCAGACGCTTCAGGAACATCAAGTTCTGAACCAGTCACTGCTTCCACCGACTTAACATTCAGCTCGTCCCGTGCAATATCGACTAGGAACTGAGCAACTTCTTCTGGCGTATTCTGCGAAATAGTGCTGACAAGTTTAGCGGAAGCTAGCGGCTGACGAACCTTAACTCCCTCGGCGGCGCGCTTCGATAAACCGTCATTGACAGCAGCACGCAAAGCGTTCATATCGCGTAGCATTGCCTTATTCACCTCGCCCGCTGGCAGCCAATCCTTCAAGTGAATCGACTCATCATCGCCGGTCAGATTATGATGCAATTCCTCAGCCAAGAACGGCGTAAATGGTGCCAAGATGTAACTCAAGCGCACCAGCACATAATGCAGCGTGCGGTATGCATCGTTTTTATCGCCATCGTCTTCCGACTTCCAGAAGCGGCGGCGACTGCGGCGGACGTACCAGTTGGACGCGTCGTCCAGGAACGGTAAAATCGGCTTGGTGGCGTCTTGTAAATTGTAATCATCAAGACCCTTTTCAACATCCTTCACCAATTGATGTAAGCGGCTAACAATCCAAATATCCAACGGATTGGTCAACTCACCGAGCGGATCTTTCAGCTCGCCGTCAAATTCCCAACCATCAACTTCCGCATACATCGTGAAGAAATCATACATATTCCAAATCATGCTGAGCTTGCGCGCCACATCCATGACATCCTTATCCGCTAGTGCAAAATTCTCGCCATTTGTCAGCGGACTAGATAGCATAAGAAAGCGGAAGCTATCAGCCGACGTTTTATCCATCAGCTCCATCGGATCGGTGTAGTTTTTTAGCTTTTTACTCATCTTTTTGCCGTCCGCCGCGTTAATGAACCCAGTACAAATCAAATTTTTCCACGGAGACTTACCGAATAGCGCCACATTGACTGCTGTCAAACTGTAGAACCAACCGCGTGTTTGATCAATCGCTTCAATGATGAAATTGGCAGGAAAACTTGCTTCAAATTTTTCTTTATTCTCAAACGGATAATGAAACTGAGCAAACGGCATTGAGCCAGATTCAAACCAGCAGTCGAGCACCTTACCGATATGCCGCATTTCCGCACCATCACACTCAAACGTCACGTCCATTACTTGCGGCAAATGATAATCATCCAGCCTACGCCCCGTCAGCTCTTCAAACTCCGCAAAACTACCAATCACCTTGACAACTTCCGTGCCGTCATTCTTGACGCCTTTCCACACTGGAATCGGCGTTGCCCAATAGCGATCACGGCTCAAATTCCAATCCGGCGCCTGCTCTATAATATTATGAAATCGCCCCGTCCGCAGATTATCTGGCGTCCAATGAGTCTGCTCATTTGCCTCTAGCATTTCTTTTTTCTGACTTTGAATATCCATAAACCAGCTCGGATGCGCTCGATACATCAATTTCGTACCACAGCGGTGACAATGCGGATATTCGTGGCGAATATAGTCAATTTTTAGCACTCGACCCTCCTCCAGCAACGTCTTAGCGATCTCTTTATTAACCTCCCAGATATTACGACCGAGCCATCTGCCCTCAGTATAGTTGCCATCACCATCCACCAACGACAACACTGGCACGTCATGCTTGCGGCATAGTTCATAATCGTCTTCGCCATAAGCCGGCGCAATGTGCACCAGTCCTGTACCGTCATCGGTCGTCACAAAATCAGCATGCAGCACTTTATGAGCATTCGGACCGCGGTTCTCAAACAGCGGCTCAAATCGCTTACCCACCAATTCCGAGCCTTTGATCGTTTTGACAATCGAATATTCAAGCGGCTGATGTTTTTCATCGGTCATAACTCTTTCGACAGCATCGCTTGCAATATAGAATTTCTTATCACCATACGCCACTAATGAATAGTCAACATCTCGGTTGATTGCCACCACCATATTCGCTGGCAAAGTCCATGGCGTCGTCGTCCAGGCAAGCAAATATTCATCTTCGTCTTCCAATTTGAAATAGACAAACAAGCTTGGGTCGGTGTCCATCTGGTAGCTGTTTTCCATCGCCACCTCGCTTTTGGAAATTGGCGTAGCATCCTTAGTGCAATAGATCAGGATTTTCTCGCCCTCATAAATCTTACCCTCTTCATAGAGCTTCTTAAACGCCCACCAAACCGATTCCATGTAATTATTGTCCATGGTCTTATAAGCACCCTTAAAC
>CAUQXD010000026.1:0-9511 GCA_963521995.1 uncultured Candidatus Saccharibacteria bacterium | reverse complement strand
GCCAAATCAAACTTACCGTGATCCATCATCACAACCTTCGTCAGCCCTTGCTGCAACAATGTTGCAATTAGCTGCTGACGGTCATTTTCAGCCAGTAAATCCAGCTTGCTGATCAAAACCATATCTGCAGCCCGAGCTTCCGCTAGCAGCGCCTCCGCCAAACCATTAGCTCTAGCTTCAGCTCCATCCACAACATACAACGACTGCTTCAAATCATACTGCTCAAAGATATCACCAGCCAGCAATTTCTCGACCACCCGCAAAGTGTTAGCGACGCCAGTCGATTCAATAATCACTGGCGCTCGTCCGCTTATTGCAAAATTGTGCAAAATATCAACCAACTCTTCGCCGCTGCTGCAACAGATACACTCGCCAGCAATTGTCGCCACTTCATCGACGCGTTGCGCCAGAGTGCAACTGTCAACACTTTCCGACGCAAACTCATTCTCAATCACTCGCGCGCCAGTAAATTCTGGCTGCTGTACTAAAAAATCGACCAGCGTCGTTTTGCCAGCACCCAGCGCGCCGTTCACCAAATATAATGCAATTGTATCATTCATATTAACCTTTCTTGTATACATATACTGAGTTAATGATATCGTCGTCAGGATTATACTCAACCAGCAGCTGTACGCGCTGCAAACTATTCGGGTCAAACGCTGGGTATAACAATGTTTTCGCGCCATGAGCACCGCGCACAATAATCCGCCCGCCAGGCCGAAGCGCTGGCAAAATATTATCAATAATTTGCTGTTTGGCTTCAACCGAATCGCCCGCCAACCCAGCCACATAAATCACGTCGTAAGCATTATCCGGCAAAGCTACCGCCGCTCCGCTCGCCAACAAACACTTGCCAACCGGCCAAGCAATCGCCCGCGCTAGCTCGCGCGACTGTGTCAAAGCAGCCGGCGCCACGTCCACCAAGTCAACCGCCGTGCCTGTCTGATACCACAAACACCAAGCAGTCAAAGGCAGAGGACCGCTGCCAATCATCGCCGCGCGGCTACTGTCAGTCAAGGACAAACCCGACCCGCCCAGCAAGCCAACTTCACGCCGCACCAGCTCACAGTAATTGTCAATATACCAAAACTTTTCCAGCTCTTGCTGTGGACAAGTTGAGCTGGCAATTCGCCGCGACCAATACATTTCCATTTCTGATTCCGACAGGGAACAACGCCGCTGCACTTCGCGGCACACTTCATCATTGCACCAATTTGGTAACGCTGTCGCCTGCACAGCTGCCGCCACCAAGCCAGAAAAAGCCGCATTAACGTCTGGTGATGGTGCAAAATCGTGCAAATTCATTACTGTTTTAATTGCCATATCCATAGCTTTTCATAATGCCAAACCCTCCGAATTATTGCAAATTTGTTGCAATAAGTTGTATACTTGCAATATCATGACCCTCGATGATCTATTCAAACAACACAACCTGCGCCTAACCAAACCGCGCCAGCAGGTTTTCGACGCGCTGCAAAAATCAGACGTTCCGCTGACTATCAGCGATATTGCAAAAAAGTGCAAAAACATCGACCGGGCCAGCGTCTACCGTACGCTTGTCACTTTTGATCAGCTACATATCGTCAGTGTTGTCGCTATTGGCTGGAAAAACTACTACGAACTCGCCGAGCCCTTCATTCCACATCATCACCACCTATACTGCATCCTCTGCAAAAACGCCGAGCCCATCCAGACTCCAGAACTTGAACAGCTTGTCGGCTATCTTAGTCGCAAGCATAATTTTACCGTCACCAAACACCACTTTGAGCTGGAGGGAATCTGCGGCAATTGTCAGAAAAACCAAACAAAATAAAAAATAATTTTCCCAACTAAAAAAGCACCAGGTAAGGGTGGGCATCACCTGGTGCTTTTTTACCCTTCAACCCACCCGAGCTACCGTCTCAGTGAAGCGTCGTGACTAAAACTCCAAAAGTCCGCGCCTGATTATTATCAACACCATTCAGTGCTCACCTTAACAGAGGTCGCCTTTGAAAAAGGGCAGTTAAAGGGGTTAGTATGCGCGTAACGTTTGACGCAAAAAGTGGAGGGTAAGAATACTTAATGCCATTGCGCGCAACCTAACATATAGTTAGAATAGGGGGTATAAGGTGCTTTTGATTAGCGCTTCCACTAACCAATCGCTCCTGATTATAGCAAACATTTGACAAAGTGTCAATACTTTTCACAACATTTTTTATGGAAATCAAGAGAATTTTGCCAGATGAACATATTTTCTCCCAGAGATTGACTAATATTGCCAATCCTCCAAAAAACTTATGTTATATGGGAAAATTGCCAGAAGACAGCGCGCCCGTCGTATCGATAGTTGGTTCACGCAAGCCCTCAGCCTACGGAAAAGAAGTAACCGAGCGACTAGCGTCAGCCTTAGCAAAGGCGGGGTGCGTTATTGTCAGCGGACTAGCCTTAGGAGTGGACGGCATTGCTCAAAAAGCGGCTTTAGAAGCCGGCGGTACAGTAGTGGCAGTCGTCCCGAATGAATTGCCCGATATTTCACCCCGGGCTAATTATCGACTGGCAATGGATATTATCAAGAAAGGCGGGGCAGTAATTTCTGAATGGATGACGGGCGATAATAAAATTGTAAATCGTTGGAGTTTTTTGGAGCGCAATCGACTAGTAAGCGGGCTGGCGGATGGCATTATTATCACCGAAGCCGCGGAGCGTAGCGGTACATTAAATACCGCTTCCCATGCTTTGAATCAGGGCAGAGATTTATTTGTCGTACCCGGCAATATCACCAGTCCGCTCTCGGCAGGTTGTAATGCATTATTAAAGCAAGGGGCATATCTCATCACAGACGCAGAAGATGTTTTGGCTGTAATTGCTCCAGAAAAATTGCAAAAAATCGACAATGCCGAGTCGTCCCTCAGTTCAACACCAGAGGAAGCGATTATTATCAAGCTCATCTCTGACGGGATACGAGATGGTGATGAAATCCATCAAAAGTCTGGATTATCAGCGTCAGATTTTGCCACAGCACTAACTATGCTAGAGATTAATGGCAGGATTAAGCCTCTCGGGGCGAATAATTGGACATTGCGATAGTCTAATTATATAATGCTATTTCATGAGCTTCCTCAGACGTCGCAGAGAACCCCAAGCCGAAAAAATTTCCTCACCTGAAGGCGCAGAAAGCGCACCGTTCTTCAGCTTAGAAGGCATACCACCCACGTTATTAAGTATTCTCGGCACTGCTGCGGCATGTATCGGGATTAAAGATATTGACACCTTCCGAGGGTTTGTTGTTTTTGCTCTCGGTAGCGTAGTCGATGCGTTTGATGGCAAACTAGCTCGAGCTACTAATGGCGAGACTGAGCTTGGCAAATTAGTTGATCACGTTGGAGATAAAATTAAAGCAGCCTGTACTCTCTGGGTAATGTGCGAAAAAAAGGCTGCACCAAAAATAGTACTAGGAGGAGTTGCTTTAGCTAATAGCGTTAATGCTTTCTGTTCTGTGAAGGTCTACTTTGACAATCCAGACGAGCCTCAAACACCAGAAAAAAGCGGCAAGCTAGCACTGGCAGGTGAATTTGCGTCATTGATATTCTATGCTGCTAGTCACTTCGCAAAAAATAATGGCCTAGAAAAAGTCAGCAAAGCAACATGGATTATAGGACACGTTGGAATGATACTAACAGCGCCTTTCATAGTTGATTCAGGTGTAAAATATATTAAAAGAGCGAGACTGAACAGGTGGAGATTTGGCAAATTTCAATGGCCATTGTAGTATAATAGACGTATGAAAAATCTCGTCATCGTCGAGTCACCAGCCAAAGCTAAAACTATTGAGAAATACTTGGGCAAGGATTTTCATGTCTTGTCAAGCGTGGGGCACATCCGCTCGATCGTCAAAAAGACCAAGGATGGCACGCCGCCGATTGATGTGGCGAATGATTTTTTTGCCGTCTACGAAGTTGATCCAGAGAAAAAGAAAGTCATCACCGAGCTAAAGAAAAACGTCAAGGCTGTTGGTAAAGACAATGTCTGGCTGGCCACCGATGAAGACCGCGAAGGGGAAGCCATCGCCTGGCATCTCTGTAAAGTGTTGGATTTGCCGGTTGAGACGACCAAGCGCATCGTCTTTCACGAGATCACCAAGGATGCCATCACCAATGCTATCAAAAACCCGCGCACTGTCGACATGAATCTGGTGCAGGCGCAGCAAGCCCGGCAAATCCTCGACCGGCTGGTTGGTTTTGAGCTCAGCCCCGTAGTTTGGCAAAAGGTACCGGGAGGCAAGTCAGCCGGCCGCGTCCAGAGCCCGGCAGTACGGCTGCTGGTTGAACGCGAACGAGAAATTATGAAGTTCGAGGGCAGCTCACAGTTTAAGGTGACCGCCATATTTATCCACGACAATCAAGAATTCAAAGCCGAGCTCAATCAAAAATTTGATTCCGAAGCAGCTGCTCACGAATTCTTGAACAGCCTCAAGCCAGCCACGTTCACCGTCAGCGACATCTCAAAGACGCCTGGCACCCGCAACCCAGCCGCACCGTTTACGACGTCAACCTTGCAACAGGAAGCTAACGCCAAGCTCGGCTTTAGCTCCAAAGCCACCATGGCCTCGGCCCAGCGGCTCTACCAAGACGGTAAAATCACCTACATGCGTACCGACTCGGTCAATTTGAGCGGGCAGGCTATCGCCAGCGCGACTGATTTCATCAAGCGACTGTACGGCCCGAATTACTCCACCGTTCGCAAGTTCAAAACCAAATCCGCCTCCGCCCAAGAAGCCCACGAAGCCATCCGCCCGACCGACATCACCCGCGAAACCGTCACTTCAGATGAACGCGACCAAAAACTCTACGACCTCATCCGCCGCCGCACCCTAGCATCCCAAATGTCGGCAGCCAAATTAGAGAAGACGACAATTTCCATAGATATCCAAGGAAACGGCAAGTTACACTTTGAAGCAAAAGGCGAAGTCATCACTTTTGACGGCTTCTTGCGTGTCTATGGCGGCGGCAAAGACGAAATCTTGCCAAAGCTCCACACCGGCGACACACTTGAAACCCACGACATCACCGCCCGCCAAACCTTCGCCCGACCACCAGCCCGCTACACCGAAGGCTCACTGGTTAAAAAACTCGAGGACCTCGGCATTGGCCGGCCAAGCACCTATGCCACCATTATCGACACCGTACAGACCCGCGGCTACGTCGAAAAAGGCGACAGCGAAGGTCAGCCGCGCGACGTCGTCGTCCTCAGTTACAACGGTGAGGAAGTCAGCCGCAACATCGTTCAGGAAAAAACCGGCTCCACTCGCGGCAAGCTCATCCCAACGCCGAGCGGGGAACTAATCGCCGACTTTTTGACCGACCATTTCACGCAAATCGTTGACTATGATTTTACCGCCAATGTCGAAACTGAATTTGATAAAATCGCCGCCGCTAACCTGGCTAAAAGCGCCATGCTGCACGGATTTTACACGCCGTTTCACAAATTAATCGAACAGTCAGGCGGCATCGACCGCAGTAAAGTCGGCGCTAACCGCGAAGTCGGCATCGATCCAAAATCTGGCAAGCCAATCCTGGCGCGCTTCGGCCGCTTTGGTCCCATGCTGCAACTAGGCGCCACTGACGACGAGGACAAGCCGCGCTTTGCACCGTTACCAAAGGGCGCGAAAATTGAAACGGTCACCTTGGAGCAAGCACTAGAAATGTTCAAGTTGCCGCGCGTCGTTGGTCAAACCGAAGACGGACAAGACATCAAGGCCAACATCGGCCGCTTTGGCCCGTACATCCAAGTTGGCAAGCTCTTCGTCTCCATCAAGCCCGAAGACCCGCACCACATCACGCTAGAAAAAGCCCGCGAACTCTACGCCGCCAAACTCCAAGCCGAAGCCGAGAAAAACATTGCTGATTTCGGCGATGGCGTCAAAGTCCTCAACGGCCGCTTTGGTCCGTACATCACCGATGGCACGAAAAACGCCAAAGTTCCTAAAGATACCGACCCAAAAACCATCACTCATGAGCAGGCGCTAGAACTCCTCAAAGCCGCGCCTTCAAGACCTACTCGCCGGCGCACAGCTAGAAAAAACACCAAATCATCAGCCCGAAAAGCCTAACCTTTTTTATACTATCCAATAAATCTAAATAATAAAAACTCTCACATCATCCATTGCAAAAATAGTAAAATCCATGCTATAATTTGTACAAGCAATTATCGCAATCATTCCTTGACATTTATGAATTGCAATTGTATAATTAAAAATATATTTCAATCAATGTAACCTGTGGTGAGGCAGAGAGGACGTTTCCAATAGCATGAACGAAACATCAAAAACCGAACGAAGCTCCGACTTAAGTTCTGTCGTCGACACTATCATTTCCAAGATAAGTCAAGAGCGCGAAAAGGAAATTATTTCTCGACGATTTGGTTTATACGATCGGAAAGAAACTCTAGAGTTGATTGGCGACATGTTTGGAATTACCCGTGAACGCGTCCGCCAGCTGGAAAAAGCAATTTTAGCACGCCTGAGAGTAGCTATTGCCGAGGGCGAACTGCCGTCAGTTGTTGCCATGGAAAAGTCTATAACTTCAAGTTTATCCGAGATGGGAAGAGTGGCGCGAATGCAGGATTTGGCATCGCACTTTTTAGATAAGGAAGCTTCGACAATTGAGCGCGCGCACGTAGCGTTTATCGCTGAGCTAGCAGGAAACATCACCATCGTGGCAGAAAACGATGACTATTACCAAGCTGCAGCCATCGACACTCTTGGAAATGAAAAGCAGGTTAGAACAAGAATTGAAGAGATAGTCAAGGCAATTAAAAAACATGGCGAGCCGATCACCGCGGAAGAACTCCATAAAGGGCTAGATTACGAGCATCCATCAAACATCACGGCGCTGGCTACTGTCAGTAAAAAACTAGCTAAACTGCGTGATCAGTGGGGCCTTGCCAAATGGCCATCGGTCAATCCAAAAAATATTCGCGATAAAATCTACGTCGTTCTAGACACGAATGGACAACCAATGCACTTTTCCGACATCGCTAAAGGCATTCGAGCTAGTGAGTTCAATCGCCGAAGTGTCACCACCCAAGCCATTCATAACGAGCTCATCAAAGACAAGCGATTCGTACTGATTGGACGAGGTATTTATGCGCTTGCCAGCTGGGGCTATAGCCGTGGTACTGTTTCTGACATCATTGCCGATATCTTAAAGAATTCTGACACGCCACTACGCCGCGATGAAATCGTCCGTCAAGTTCTTGAGAAACGACAAGTCAAAGAAACTACAATCTTACTCAATCTTCAATCAAAGCCGCAATTCAAACGCGTCGCCAAAGCTACCTACGTTTTTGACGAAACCGTTTAAGTTGCAAACTTATTCCAGAGGTGAGATAATTTACATAGCATGCAGCTTATTTCCTGGATCATCGGCACGTTGTTACAATGGTATGTTTGGCTACCGATTGTGGCGGTACTTGTATTTTTAACATGGCGAAATTATCGAAAAATCGAAGATTTCACGCCAATTGAAAGTATATTATTGGTGCTTGAAATCCCAAAAACCAACGATAAAAAGGAGTTGGCGGCCGAGCAATTATTTGCCTCACTCCATGGTATCTTACGCGATAATCGAGAGCTGCGCTTATCCGGTGGACATCAAGAGCATATCAGTTTTGAAATTGCTTCAGTCAATGGCCAAATCCGTTTTTACGTTTGGGTACCACGAACACTACAGAGCTTCGTTGAGGGGCAAATTTACTCGCAATATCCAACCGTTCAAATCCATAAGGCCGACGAAGATTACACAGAGCACCAGCGCGACCATGAAGTTGCTTACTCTGCTGAATTAGCCCTGACTACTGATGAGTTTTTGCCAATTCGTACTTTTCAGAGCTTTGAAGTTGATCCACTGGCGGGCATTACTGGTACGCTAGCAAAGTTAGAAACGACTGGCGAAGAATTATGGATTCAGGTTCTAGCCAGGCCAATTCCTGATGATTGGCAGCACGCGGCCGATCGCTACATTAATAATATAAAAAACGGTCGGCAATTGTCACTGCCAGGGCTAGGTGGCGGCATGCAATGGCTCATCGGTATAATTGGCGCATTGTGGCAACCCCCTGAACAGGGAATTGGTGATGTAAAAACCATCGAATTGTCTGATCGTGATAAAACTCGCATATCTGAAGCAGAGAAAAAAGCGACAAAATTAGGCTATGAGGTAAAAATCCGTCTGGTATATATGGGCGAGAGTCAAACCAACGCTAAACTCCGAATGCAAGCACTGGTTGGAACGTTTAAGCAATTCAACTCAACCAACCTCAACGGCTTTCGCGCTGTCAAGGGTGCGTTCGGCAAGGAGTTTCTCGACAAGTACCGCAAGCGCGCATTTTACGGCGACGGCTACATCCTGAACATTGAGGAGCTGGCCTCCGTCTTTCACTTGCCGCACACCAATGTCGAGACGCCAAACATCGTCTGGGCCAGCGCCAAAACCGCTGAACCGCCGTCCAAGCTGCCTGTCCTGACCGGCAGTGACGCCAACGACGACCAAATTTCCGCCTTTGGCGTCACCAATTTCCGCGGCATCAACCACCAGTTTGGTATGCTGCGCTACGACCGCTCGCGCCACGTCTACATCATCGGCCAGACGGGGGCGGGTAAGTCAGGGTTGCTCGAATTATTCGCGCTCAGCGACATTTTTCACAATCAAGGCTACGCTATCATCGACCCGCACGGCGACTTCGCCATCAACAACATGAAATTCATCCCCGGCTCACGGCTGAACGACGTCGTCTATTTCAACCCGGCCGACACCGCCTATCCGCTTGGTTTCAACCCGTTGGAAGTTACTAACCCGAACCAAAAAACTAATATTTCATCAGAGGTCATCGGCGTCTTGAAGCGCATGTTTGGCGATTCGTGGGGTCCGCGACTAGAGTACATTTTGCGCTACACCATCCTGGCGCTGCTCGACCGCCCAGAGACGACCATGCTCGACATCACCCGCATGCTGACCGACAAAACCTTCCGCAAAGAAACGCTGGGTTACTGCCGCGACACCGTGGTCTTACAGTTCTGGAACGTCGAATTCGCCAGCTGGAACGACAAGTTCGTCGCCGAGGCCGTCGCACCAGTTCTCAACAAGGTCGGCGCCTTTACCGCCAACCCCATCATCCGTAACATCATTGGCCAGCCCAAATCCACCTTCAACATCCGCCAAATCATGGATGAGGGCAAGATTCTCATCGTCAATTTGTCCAAGGGTCTCATCGGCGAGGACAACGCCGCCATCCTCGGCTCATTTCTGGTCACCAAGATTCAGCTGGCTGCTATGAGCCGCTCGGACATCCCAGACATCCGCGACCGCCGCCCATTTTACCTTTACGTTGACGAGTTCCAGAACTTTGCCACTGACTCATTTGCCACCATCCTGTCCGAAGCCCGCAAGTACGGCCTCAACCTGACCGTCGCCAACCAGTACATCTCACAGATGAACGAAACCGTGCGCGACGCAGTCTTTGGCAACGTCGGCAC
>CAUQXD010000025.1:0-9587 GCA_963521995.1 uncultured Candidatus Saccharibacteria bacterium | reverse complement strand
CAGTCAATCCAGTTGTACTTCACCCACAGCCAGCTGCACGGGCAAATCAATAACGGCAACATAACCGACAGCGAAAAAACCTACACCAACGGCACACCGGAGTGGGTTGATCTTGACAAAATTGACGACATAAACTTCCGGCATAGCGTGAGTTTGAGGGAGATTTTAGGGGCGTATGATGAGGGCAAATGGCAGTAAAATATTATCGTACCACCAGTAAGGGGGCTGAAATTTTGCACGACAGCGTTATGGACACCAGCCACCCGCCGGGCAATCTTGCGCAACCCTCAACTGCGTGACCTTATTAGCGAACTGTCGAAGATCTTAGGCTAAGCACGGCCGCCAGATAAATAATCCTTCAAATCCAAACCGCATACTTCCTGTCAAATGCTATACTAAATAGCATGAACCAAGAATCTCCATATTACGATCTAAAGCGTAGGCACCGGCCGCGCTGGATTGGTATTTTATTAGCATTTTTACTAGGCATCCCCATGATAATTGGCCTATGGCTGCTGTTGTGGCGGTGGAACTACGTATCGTATTTAACTGGGCCCATCGGCGCGGGCATTGTCTACCTAATATATAGTTTTATAACCCAGGAAGAAAAACCGCCGCTCCTTGATATCATTTTATTAATCTCAGCCTCTATACTCGGCACGGTAATCGGTTTCGCTGTTTGTCTGGCTGAATCGCTGCATATTTATACTAAAATCGGATTCTTAGCAATGGTAGAATTTATCGTTTCGCCGCCAACGTGGACAATATTATGGAAGGCAAATCCGATGGCTATCCTATCGCTTTTATTTTCAATTGGTTTATCCATTTACATCATTTTATGGGTTTGGCGCATATCCAAGCGAGCTGTTTTATAGAATATTTGCGGATTTTAGCCGTTGGCGTTATAATTACCCCATGACCATAAAACGGCAATTCATCAGCACCGCCTGGCAAAGCACGCGTTTTCGCCGCGGCTTGTTGAATTGTTCGTAAATTTCTTCTGAAAAACTAACCATGAATAGATGCCGCGCGCGGTCTTTTTTTATATAACCCAAAGGAGGAATTATGAAGCAAAGAATAATTATCATCGGCGGCATGGGGCCGCAGGCAAGCTTGGAACTACACCGGCGGATGATTCAGCAGGCGCTGGCAGACGGCGCGAAGGATGGCACGGATTTTCCGTACATCGTTCATTTGTCGCTGCCGGTTCCTGATTTTATCGCCAATGAGTCGCGGCGCAGCGAAGCCTTGGAAATTATCATAAACGAACTGAAAAACATTAGCGCGTCGATGGACGACGTTATCGTAATTGCTTGCAATACCGCGCATTTACTGCAGCCCGATATTGAACAGCGGCTGAATATTCGCATAACTTCCATGGTGGATGCCGCAATTGATTACGTTAGCCGCCATCATAAAACAATTCGATTGCTAGCGTCGCCGACGACCATCCGCACTGGACTATATGACAAGCCGCTGAAAGCCGCCGGAGTAACCGTGTTAACGCTGGATGAAGATGAAGAACAAGCGCTGGAAGTGATAATTCGCGCAGTAATTTCTGGTCAGACAATGCCGCAGCCAGCTCTGGATAAAATACCAAAATAACCCAATCCGAGCAGGCAAACGCGACAAACCATCCGCCAGTACTATTAGGATGCACCGAACTATCCTGCGCCTTCGCCGAAAAACCAAACACCATTGACCCAATGAACATTTTATTACGTTACCTAACAACCAAAGGAGTGCTATAATGAATACAATGAAACTATCCAAACCCGTCATCCTCACTGGCGTACGCGCCAACAACGATATTCACATTGGTAACTATTTTGGCGCTATCTTACCAATTGTTGATATGGCGAAGCGCCACTCGGCCGATTATGATATCAATCTGTTTATCCCGGATCTTCACAGCTTTACCACGCCAATTGACCACAGCAAGTTGTATGACAGTATCCTGAACAACGCGCGGATTTGTACGGCGGCCGGCTTGCCGCTGGATAACGAGGCGATCTATCTGTACCGCCAAAGCCGCGTCCCAGCCCACAGCGAACTGGCGTGGATTTTGGATTGTTTCACTGGGTTTGGCGAGATGAGCCGAATGACGCAGTTTAAGGATAAATCCGAGAAGCTTCACGGCGATCAGATTTCCGTCGGTCTCTTCAACTACCCAGTCCTGATGGCCGCCGACATCTTGCTTTATGGCGCCACTTACGTGCCGGTTGGTGACGACCAGACGCAGCACCTGGAATTTACCCGCGACATCGCCGAGCGAATGAACCGCAAATTTGGCGACCTGTTTGTCGTGCCCAAACCAGTTGCTCAGCAGCATCAATTCTTCGGCAAAGACCAAGGTCTGAGGATCAAAGACCTGATGAACCCGACCAAAAAGATGAGCAAATCCGACGACAGCGGCAAGGGCGTTATTTTCCTCGGCGACGAGCCGCAAGTGGCCCATAAAAAAATCATGAGTGCCACCACCGACTCACTGGGCAAGGTGCAATATGACCGCGAAAACCAACCGGGCATTTCCAATCTGCTGGAGATCTTGACGCTGGTACGCCAAGACGGCGGAAAAGACGTCAGCTTGGAGCAGACCATTAGCGAATACGCTGGCATGGAGCGCTACGGCGATTTCAAGCGAATCGTGGCTGATGAAGTGGCAGAATTCTTGACGAATTTCCAAGCGCGTCTGGCCGCAGTTGATGAGCCGGCAATTGAAAATAAACTGGGATCCAGCGAGCGCGACATGAACATCGTCGCCAACGAAACCTTGCACCGCGTCCAAACAGCCGTGGGGCTGCGGAGATAGTATGGTGATGGCAAGTTGTCTCACCGAGCGGGGAACGCTGCCAAATCAAGCGCCGCACATTCCTGACTATTCAAATACCCGAGGATATGCCGCGTGAAAATTTCGCCGCGCACCGTCCTCAAGATCGCCAGACTGTACCGCTTGGCGGACGATAACACGCCCGTCAAAGCCCTGCGCCACCTAAAAGTCCAGACCGACGAATCACACGTGCTGGCAGAATTCATCCTGAACAAACAGCACTTCGCCATGCTCTACGGCTCGATTGTTGATGAGGAATCAACTGACGAATTATGGCCCGATAAGCCCGCCAACGCTGAGATTTTACCAAATCCGCTTGACCCGAGCTTCACCGAGACGCCGTTTCAGGGTAAGTTTGTCATGATGTTTCAAGTCATGCCGACCAAGCAGCGCCTGGACATTCACTTGTCTACGGTATTCGACCCGTCAATTTCGCGCAGCCTCTGGCAAAAATACGTCAAAGCTGGGCATGTTTCGGTCAATCAGCGAGTGGTGACGACGCCGAAGTTCGAGGTTGATGAGACCGATGAAATTGCCATCAAGCTGCCAGAGCAGGAGCAGGCCAGTGCAGAGCTGCCAATGTTGTACGAAGACGATGACGTGATGGTGGTGAATAAACCCAGCGGTCTCCTGACACACGCCAAAGGTGGACTGTCGACCGAACCAACGGTGGCGGAAATTATTCGCCCCAAGACTTCGTTCGCCCCAGATACCGACCGGCCGGGTATCGTCCATCGGCTCGACCGCGACACCTCGGGTGTGCTGATCATCGCTAAAACTGCTGACGCCGCCGCTCATTTACAGCGGCAATTCGCCCAGCGCACCACCAAAAAAACCTACCTCGCGGCAACCGACGGCGTACCGAAACTAGCCGCCGCGAAGATTGACCTACCGATTGACCGCAACCCATCCGCGCCCAGCACCTTCCGCATTGACCCGAATGGCAAACCCGCCCAAACAACTTACCGCGTACTGACGTCAACTGATAATCAGGCGCTGATTGAGCTTGATCCTACCACCGGCCGCACCCATCAACTCCGCGTCCACATGGCGTACCTGAACACACCAATCCTCGGCGACCGCGTCTACGGCAAGCCAAACACCAGCCGCCTGATGCTTCACGCCCATAAACTGGAAATCACGCTGCCATCTGGCGAGCGAAAGACATTTGAGGCGGCCGTTCCAAAGGAATTCAAAGACATATTTCCGGGAGAATTTTAGTGTCCGAAATCATCGTCTCTAAACAAGACCTCCAACGCATTGACCAAATTGCAAACAAACCACCTCAAGCACTTTTAATTGTCGCGGACTACGGACTGGACGGTAAAAATGTTGCTAAAAAAATAGCTAAAAATAGCGATATTTTTCACCTCAAACCACTTCCAGATAAGCAAGCCATCTCCGTTGAGCAAATCCGCGAACTTATTATAAAGTTGCGGACTTACGCCATAAATCGCCGAACAATAATCATTGATAGTGCTGACTTAATGACAGAATCATCGCAGAACGCCCTCTTGAAAATATTAGAAGAACCAAATAAAAATACCAATTTTATCCTGATTGTAGCAAATCAAAAATCGCTACTAGACACTATCAAATCTCGCTGTCAAACACTCACACTACATAAAACATCATTAGTCGAAGATAGAAAATTACTCGAAAAGTACAATCTTGACCCATCCACCAACCAACAAATTCTCTTTCTGGCTGCCGGTCGCCCGCTGCTTATCCAGCAATTAGCAAGAAACCCAAAGAAATTTGCAGAATATCGACAACTCGCCACTGACGCCAAGCATATTTTAGTTTCTCCTAGGCAATATTCAGCCCTAAAAAGCCTCGCAAAATACTTCACCGATCGCCAAAAAGCGTTATTGCTTACCGATATAATCATCAATATGATTCGATTTCAAACTTTGTCTCACGGCATGAATCATCAGCTCGAAGAGCAACTAAGCCGCACAATCACCGTCGCCGACGCCTTAAAGTCTAACGCCAACATCCGTCTAGCCCTGATGCAACTTGTGCTATAATGGTATCGATATGTTTGGATTATTTCTCATTTTGATTTTAATGCTTTGGGCGATTTTTTATCATCCATCAATTAAAGAAACGGGCGATTTACCGACTAAAATTACCGAAAAACTCGACCAATTATGGAGCATTGCCCAAGAATCAATTCGTGAAAATAAATATTTGCGCGCCGAGAAGGCATTGTTGACTATTTTGCGCGTCGATGAGAAAAACGCCACAGCATACAACCGCCTAGGAATCCTATACGCCAAGCAGCGAGCCTATAAAGACGCCATCGAATGTTTCGAGATCGCCCAAAGCCTGGAACCAAGTGCCTCAAGCCTGCATAATGTTGGTCTGATTTATTATGAAACCGAAAATTACGAGAAGGCGTCACTAGCGTTTGAGCAGGCCCTAGAAATGGAAGAAGGTTTGGCGGCACGCTACATTGCTTATGCCAAAGTTCAAGAAAAAATGGGACGCACGAAAAAAATGATTAATGCTCTGGAAAAGGCCGTTGAATTAGAGCCAATTCCACAAACTTTGATGATTTTATCAGAAGCATATGACAATTCTGGTCAGATAGAACTTGCTGAAGAGCTGCGTAAAAAAGCCACAAAGATGCTCACACCACCAGCTCCAGCCCAGAAAACCGTTGGTACTCCGCGCCCACGACAACAGCGTAGAATCCAACAACCTAAAAAAATCGTTATGTAACTCTTGTCAGGCAATGTAAAAATTGCTAAAATAAACCCAGTGCCGTTTTAGCTCAGCTGGCTAGAGCAACGGTTTTGTAAACCGTAGGTCCTCGGTTCGAGTCCGAGAAGCGGCTCCAAATTGCGCTGGAATCGTGTAGTGGCAATCACAGGAGACTGTAAATCTCCCGCCGTAAGGCTTCGTAGGTTCGAGTCCTACTTCCAGCACCAAGCTTGAATTATTGTCTTGTCGCCCTTATGGGCGATTTTTTGACAGAGCAAGGTAACGACATTGACTTTTATAAGCATATATGCTATGATATAAACATGTTCGAGTTTACAAAATCCATCCTGTCAGTCTGGAATAGCGAAAAAAATCAGCGACTGAAACTACAGTACGCCTATATTATCCTGGCTATTCTTGGCTTAGCAACAGCTGGATTGCTGACTCTCTTTAATATCTCTTCGGCGCACTTGGCGGCATCAATTTCAGGAATTCTTTTTATTACATTCTTAGTTAACGGCGTAACTTGGGGAATCATAGAAGCTTTTATTACACCAAAGTTGCCAAAAGAATCTAGCGCTTCGACTAAAAAACCTTCCCGTAAAAGGTAGCTGGTTGATTAAATACGGCTTAATATGCTAAAATGAAGCCTGTTATGCCGCGATAGCTCAGTTGGTAGAGCGCATCCATGGTAAGGATGAGGTCTCGGGTTCAAGCCCCGATCGTGGCTCCATTGTATGATGCAATAAGCCCTACCGGTAGGGCTTATTTTTATAGATTGCGCTATACTAACTACATGACTGACGACATTTTGAATAGATTAACAGACTTCGCTCAAGGCAACGAATCCTATGCCGCCTTTAATCAGCGTATCGTCAATACCAAGATGCCGGTTATCGGTGTACGCGTACCGGATTTACGGCGGTTGGCAAGGGAGCTAGCGCCCGATGTAGGCGCAGCGGACATTGGCGAATTATTAACGGCACAAAATGAATCATTTGACTACGTGCTGCTGTGCGGGCTGTTGATTACACACGCTCGGCTCGATGATCAAATGGCGATTGACCTAACCAAGCAATACCTGCCGCACGTTGATTCATGGGCACATATTGATATATTTGTCGAGAAAAAGCGGCGCTTTGCCGGTGAAATGTGGTGGGATTTTGCGCTGGAATGCTTGCAGAGTGAAGCTGAGTTCACTGTGCGCTACGGCATAATTTCTTTGATGACTAATTTTTTGGATGAAGCACATATTGATCAGGTTTTCGCGGCGCTGCGAAACGTTAAACACGACGGCTATTACGTCAAAATGGCACTGGCCTGGCTGTATGCGACGGCGGCGGTACACTTCTTTGAGCTGACGCTGGCTGAGTTGGAAAACGAACATATCGACGCTTGGACGCGCAACAAAGCCTACCAAAAAATGCGCGAATCAAGACGATTCACGCCCGAAGAGCAGAATGTCATATTAAAAAATAAGCAAGCATAGTCCCAAAACTTCTTAGAATCCTGCGTAAAATTGACAATTCTCTATAATAAACTGTAAATTATAGTAAAACTTTACGTCCACGCTAGCATTTTTACTCCACACATGCTATAATTAGCCAAGACATTTTATAAAATCTAACGAGTAAAGAGATGGCAAAGAAGAATACGAAACGAAAGCTGATTGGTTTGGTGAGTAACTTGAGCAACCACCGAACTTACTACACCACTGTTAATACCCAAAATCGTACTACCAAAGGTCAGGGAAAATTGACATTGAAAAAGTACGACCCAATTGCGAGAAAGCACGCAACCTACACCGAGACAAAGAAGAATCTCGGTCGTAACGAAGTTAAGGCTCGTAAAAGCTAATCTTACTGAAATCACCAGAGAACTCCCTCAAATCCAAAGGGAGTTTTTTATTGCCCAAGAAGATATTCCTATTTTCGCAGCCGCGAGCGCATATCACGAATAGCATTCATGTAGTACAAAAAAGCGTCATACGGTGAATTATACGGACTAAAGTAAGCGTGTACGTCGCCGTCGGTGAACCACTTAGTCCCCATGTAGTAAAAGTGGTCAGATGTTTGTAGTTTTCGCCAATCATCGATCAGCGCCTCATCGCCACTTTTCAGAACGTCATCCTGCAGTTCATAAACATATCGCAAGGCCTCTTTCTGTAGGCTATTGCCATTCCAGGCCGTTAAATCTCGCTCAGAGTCTGCCCAGGTTACCGGTGATGGCATACTAATCTCGCCCGCCGGCGCATTAGCCGCCAGAGCTTCACTGACCGTATAGAAAGTATTTCCAGCCACGCTTAGCCACTTGCCGACAAAATCTTCGAAAAAGTCAAAAATACCAGACTCTGCCCATTGATGTTCACCAAATGTTTCATAATCCATGAACAAATTAAGCAGAGGGGCATAACGAACCGAATCAGTTACCCACGTATTAAATTTATCTGCAGTCAACGGCCAGTCAACCCATTTTCGGTTACTGAATCGGAACGCCAAATCATCGCTCAATCGATAATTCTTAAGCAGCAGTCCAATTTTCTCCGTACCAATCGGCCGATAGACATAATTAGGACTGCGCCAATTGAGGATCGGGTCCCAGCCTTCAGCCAACACACCGTTAAAGCCGTATTGCTCCGCCCATTTTGCCAAATCGTCACTATATGCCAATTCCGTATTTGCTAGTACACGCGTCTCCGCGCCAAAAACCTCACGAATTTTCCAGCGATGAAGCTCAATCTGCCTTTCAAATTCCTTGCGTGAGTAGAAAAACGCTAGACTGTGATAATAAGGGCTTGATAAAATCTCCACTTGACCGGTTTTCACCAAACACCTGAAACTTTCTAACACTTCAGGATTAAACTGCTCGGCCTGCTCTAAAAACGTACCACTAAAACTGAGCGACAATTTAAAGTCAGGGTATTTTTTCAGTAATTTCTCAAGCAGGGCATTCATTGGCAAATATGATTTTTCCGCAACCTTCTGGAATATTTTTTGATTATCTTGAGCTGGATTTTGGCCACCAGAAAAATAGTCATGTCGCCAAGCTGTGTCAAAAACACTATACTCGCGCACTCGCCACGGTTGATGTACGTGTAAGTATAAAGTTATGCCTCGAGATTTATTCATGTCATTGCTCCTTTATATAACTTCAAGCACCGCCTTGCTGCATCTTGCCAAGAGATTTTCGCATATTCATGTTTGACATTTTGCTTCAAAGACTGCTGGAGAGCAGGGGACTCAGCAATATTAACAATTTCATCTGCCAATTTATTCACGTCCCAATAATCAAATCGCATGATATTATTCAGCACCTCACCGACACCAGATTGGCGACTAATCAACAGCGCTGTGTCGTGGTGTGCCGCCTCTAGAGCTGTCAGGCCAAAAGGTTCCGATACCGAACTCATCACAAAAACGTCAATTAAACAATAAATATCACGCCACTGTTTTCCGCGAACAAAACCAGTAAAAATCACTTTATCGCTAATCCCCAAATCCGCCGCTAGCTCAATTAATTCATCGCGCTGCTCACCATTACCAGACAACACAAAGACAATTTTCTCATACTTACTGAGCGCCTTAGCTGCGGCCCGCACAAAATATGTCAAACCTTTCTGGACCGTTAATCTGGTCAATGCGCCTACGACCGTATAACCATCATGCTTTAACTCTTCCAAATACCTATAGGTGCTAGTGTCATATTTGTGCGGTGGCAAGTCAGCCAAATCAATCGCATTATAAACCACTTCAATTTTTTCTGGCGGAATATGATAATTTTTAACAATTATCTCCTTCGTAAGTTGACTCACAGCAATAATCCGATCCGCCATCAATAAGCCCTGCTGTTCAATTTCATGCACCATAGGGTTACCCAACTGCTCACCCGAGCGATCAAACTCTGTCGCGTGCACATGCACAATCAGCGGCGCGTCAGTTTCTTCCTTTGCAATCATCCCAGCCTCCATCGTTAGCCAATCATGCGCATGAATTGCATCAGGACGATGTTTCCGGACAAAATTCCGAAAAAATTTACCAAAACGACCCAG
>CAUQXD010000024.1:0-9813 GCA_963521995.1 uncultured Candidatus Saccharibacteria bacterium | reverse complement strand
TTTTACATGAGTTTTGTGTGTCCGCTAGGTATTGAAAATATAAATTTGAAGGGTGATTGGGCAAATTGTAATTATTATGAAAATGCAGCTCTGAAAAAATGTTCACATCCTTTTATCGTAGATTCGCTGAGTCGCCAGATCGATTTTAATATTGATACAACCGTTTGCTTTTGCATCGGTAGCGGTGATAATTTTAAGTTTTTGACCAATATAAATAATGAGCATCATTTATTTGATACTATCGTGCCGTTGGAACATCCGCGGTTTATTATGCAGTATAATGCGGATCGCAAAGAAGAGTTTATGCAAAAGTATGTAAATATTTTCAGACAATATGGTATGGGGAAATGATAGCGAACGACATTAATCCAATAATTGCGATATAATTTAATAATGATCACCGATCAACTCCTCGCCAAATATCCCATCATTTCTGACCAAGTTGATGCCAAAGAACTCGGTGTCTTGCTACGAGAATTGGAAAAAGTACTGCAAAGCGGCGTGGCAGGAAACACCGTCGAGTTTGGTTGTTACGTCGGCACGACTAGTTTGTTTATTCGGCGGCTGCTGGACGCCTATGATTTTACTGGTGAGTTTCACGTTTATGATTCGTTTATGGGCTTGCCAGAAAAAACCCAGCTAGACGCCAGCGCTGCCGGCGAGCAGTTCAAAGCGGGCGAACTATTGGCACCGCGCAAAACCTTCATCCAGAATTTTAAGAAGGCCGGCTTGAAACTGCCGATCGTTCACAAGGGTTGGTTTGCTGATTTTACTCCTGATGACGTGCCGGAAAGTATCATCTTCGCCTTTTTTGACGGCGATTTTTATGAGTCAATTGCCGATTCATTCCGCGTCTGCGACGGCAAACTTCAGGAAACGGCGACCATTGTCGTTGACGACTATGCCAATGAAGCGTTGCCGGGTGCTCAGAAAGCTGTCGATGAATGGCTAAAAAATAACCAACAATTTACGATTAGAACCGAAGCCAGCCTAGCAATCATATACTCTTGTTCAAAAACATAAACGTGTTACAATTAAAACATTAGTAATATAAACAGGGGAGGGTTGTGATGGATGAGCCAATTCACATCACGTCTGAAATAGGAAAACTTAAGACCGTTTTGTTGCATAGGCCAGGTGAAGAGCTGGAAAACTTAACGCCAGATTATCTGACCGGTCTTTTATTTGATGATATTCCATATCTGAAGGTGGCGCAGGCTGAGCACGACGCGTTTGCGGAAGTACTAAGAAAACATGGTGTTGAAGTGCTGTATCTGGATCAAATGGTGGCAGAGTCGCTCAGTACAGACCAATTGCGTGAACAATTTGTTGATGAAATGTTGGCTGCTTCTAAGCAGGATTCACGACGTGTTACTCAGACTCTGCGTCAATTCTTGTTGGATTTGCCAACTCACGCTATGATCCGCAAGATTATGGCTGGTGTGCGTAAGGATGAAATTACTTTGCCGCCAGATCAGCATCAACAGTTGCATAATATGATTGAGAAGAACCATTATCCATTCTATCTCGACCCGATGCCAAATTTGTACTTTACGCGCGACCCGGCTGCAGCCATTGGTAATGGTCTGACTATAAATAAGATGCACTGGACGGCTCGTCGTCGTGAGTCGCTATTTATGCGTTATATCATCGATCATCATCCACGCTTCGCGAATCGCGTACCAGTCTGGTATAACTGTACTGAAAAATTCTCAATTGAGGGTGGCGATGAATTGGTATTAAATGACAAAGTAATGGCAATCGGTGTATCGGAGCGTACCACGGCTGAGGCGATTGAAAAGATGGCAACCAAGCTGTTTGCCGGTTCCAACTTTAAGAAGGTCATTGCTATGGAAATTCCAAAGTCGCACGCCTTTATGCACCTCGATACCGTGTTTACTATGATTGATCGGGACAAGTTTACCATCCATCCAGAAATTCGTGATCGCGGCGGTAAGATGAACTGTTTCGTTCTGGAGAAGGTTGAGGGTCAGCCGTTCCCGCGCATTACGCATGAGACGGATTTGGAGCATGTCTTGCGGGTGGCGTTGGAGCTGCCAAATGTCACGCTGATTGAGTGCGGCGGCGGCGATCCGATTGCGGCAGCTCGCGAGCAGTGGAATGACGGTTCCAACACTTTGGCAATTGCGCCGGGCGTGGTGGTCACGTATGACCGCAACTACGTCACCAACCAAAAGCTGCGCGAGCACGGCGTTGAAGTTATTGAAGTGAGCGGTGCTGAGCTTGGTCGCGGCCGCGGTGGTCCGCGCTGTATGAGCATGCCGCTAGTACGGGAGGATGTATTTTAATGGCGCAAAGTTTGAAAGGCCGGTCGCTACTAACATTAAGCGACTACACGGCGGAAGAAATTCGTTTACTACTGGATACGGCGCGCGAATATAAGCGGCTGAAATATGCCGGCGTGCCGCACCGGATTCATGAGGGAAAAAATGTGGCGTTGTTGTTTGAGAAAACCTCGACGCGGACACGCTGCGCCTTTACGGTGGCGGCTAACGACCTCGGTATCGCGCCGGAATACCTCGGTAAAGACGATATCCAGCTTGGCAAGAAGGAGACAGTTGAAGATACTGCCAAGGTGCTAGGCCGGATGTTTGACGGTATTGAGTTTCGCGGCTTTGCACACAAGACTGTGGAAGATTTGGCGAAGTATGCCGGCGTGCCGGTGTGGAACGGATTGACCGATCAATTCCATCCGACGCAGATTTTGGCTGACTTCATGACTATCGAGGACCATGTAGGCAAGCTCAAAGGTACCAAGCTGGTGTTTGTGGGCGATGGCCGCAATAATATGGCAAACTCGCTGATGATTGGTTCGGCAAAAATGGGTATTGATTTCCGTATTTTGGCACCTCGTGAACTGCATCCAGAGCAAGCTCTGGTTGATAAGGCTAACCACTTCGCAAGATCAAGTCATGCACGTATAACCATCACCGACAACTTCGAAGAAGCTTTGCGCGGCGCTGATGTTATTTACACTGACGTTTGGGTATCAATGGGTGAGGAAGACAAATTTGCTGAGCGCATCAACCAATTGCGCCATTTCCAGGTCAATCGTGACATGATTAACCTGACAGGGAATCCTGAAGTTAAGTTCATGCACTGTTTGCCAGCATTCCACGACGCATTGACAATTACTGGCAAGAAGGTCCAGGAAGATTTTGGTCTAGATTCCATGGAAGTTACGGATGAGGTGTTCCGTTCGCCACATTCGATTGTGTTTGATCAAGCGGAAAATCGTATGCATACAATTAAAGCCGTCATGGCTTTGACGTTGTAGTTGTTGTCGTAATAAGGGAGTGAAGGAGGCTCCGAGGCAATGGTAGAAAAAATTAAAAAAGCAAAGCAGAAGCTCCGCTCACCGTCGGCGTTTACTGTTCTGTTTGTCGTGATTATTATCATGGCAGCACTAACATGGGTTATCCCATCAGGTCTTTATAAGACAGATGATGATGGCAATCGTATCGCGGGGTCGTATCATGTAGTAAATAAAGATCGCACTGTCAAGGAAAAGAAGGATGGTAAAGAGACTGAAGTCGATAAGCATGATCGACAAGGTTTATGGGATGTCTTCACTGCGCCGATTAAAGGCATGTCCGACAAGCTTGACGTGATTGTTTTCGTCATGGTGCTTGGTGGATTCCTGGGTGTTACCATGAAAACCGGTGCTCTTGACGCCTCTCTCGGTGCGCTGCTCCGGAAGATGAAGGGCAAGGAAAAGTGGCTCATTCCAATTTTGATGACGCTATTTGCTATCGGTGGTACAACTTACGGCATGCAGGAAGAAACTGTGGCGTTTTACGCACTAGTCATACCGATGATGATTGCTGCTGGTTACAATGCAATGACTGGTGTGATGGTGATTGTGCTTGGCGCCGGTACGGGTGTGCTCGGTTCAACCATTAACCCATTCTCTACTGGTGTTGCTGCAAAGACTGCTGATATTAAATTGGGCAATGTTATTCCAATTATGTCCATCATTTTGGTGCTGTGTCTAATTGCGGCAATCATCTTTACTATGCGTTACGCGGCAAAAGTGAAGGCTGGCAAATATAAGGAAGATGTTCGTTATAAGCCAGCTACAGCTGCCTTGGATATGACGAACGTACCAAAATTTACTGGTCCACGAAAAGTCGTCATGGGTGTCTTCGCTATTACGTTTGTGTTGATGGTCCTTTCTCTGATTCCTTGGGGAAGTTGGGAGATTACATTATTCGCCGACATGTTTAAGTGGGCTTCAGAGTTGCCAATTATCGGTGCGGTATTTGGCGTAGTGCATAGCGCAGCCTTTGGTGACTGGTACTTTAATGAAATTACCGCACTATTCTTAATATCAACTATTGTAATAACCGCAATTTACTATAAAGAATTTAAAAAAGAAGGTATTTTCCCAGTCGACACTTTTATTGATGGCGTGAAAGATATCTTACCAGTTGCTTTGATTATCGCAGTGGCAACCGGCGTCTCTGTTGTGATGACTAACGGTGAGATCCAAGACACTATCATCAGCTGGGGTGAGGCGTTGTTGAAAGATGCTGGCGGTGGCGTTGTTGGTGTGCTGGCGTATCTGTTCTACTTGCCAATGTCATTCATAGTGCCATCATCATCAGGTTTGGCGGCAGCAACTATGCCAGTTATTGCGCCAATTGCTGATTTGGTTGGCTCAAGTAAAGAAGTCATGGTGGCAGCCTTTGCTACAGCGTCAGGTCTACTTAACATGATGGCGCCAACTATTGCTTCTCTGATGGGCGGCTTGGCGCTGGCGGGTGTGTCGTACCGCGACTGGCTGAAACGTTCAGCGCCGATTATGGCAGTATTCGCGATTATTAGCGTTGCGGTTATTGCAATATTTGGAGCGCTGTAGTAGATGGATAAGAAGCGTACTATTGTAGTAGCGCTCGGTGGTAACGCCCTGCAACGGCAGGGCGAAGCCGCATCTGAGCAGCAACAGCGGGTGGCCGATGAGACAGTTCGTCAACTTTTGCCGCTTATCCAGGCGGGTCATAATGTGGCGATTGTTCATGGCAATGGTCCGCAGGTCGGCAATATCGTCCTGCACGAAGAGGCAATCAACACGGCCGACGTGCCAAGTTTACCCTTGGAAGATTCTGGCGCCATGAGCCAGGGTTTAATTGGATTCTGGTTGCAACAAGCCTTTCATGATGCATTTGCAGTTAACCAAATGAATAATCGTGCTATAAGTGTTGTAACTCAGACGGTTGTTGATTTAAGCGACCCAGCTTTCCAAAACCCAACCAAGCCAATTGGTCCGTTTTATTCGGAAGAGGAGGCTAAAACTGTTGCCAGCGAGCGTGGCTACACGGTGAAAGAAGATGCTGGCCGTGGTTGGCGGCGCGTCGTACCTTCTCCGAAACCACAAACAATCGTTGAAGCTGAGGTTATTAAGGCGCTGGTTCGTGCTGGAGTTACCGTAGTATCAACTGGCGGTGGTGGTATTCCCGTTTTGCAGGATGAAACTGGACAGCTAAAAGGCGTGGCGGCAGTGATTGATAAGGATTTTGGCGCAGCCAAATTGGCGGATCTTTTGGATGCGGATACGCTATTGATCCTGACATCGGTTGATGCTGCTAAAATCAACTTTGGCAAACCAGACGAACAGTCGCTTGGCGAAATTTCGGTGGCTGAAATGCAAAAACATATTGACGACGGGCAATTCGCAGCTGGCTCCATGCTGCCGAAAACCCAGGCTGCATTGTCGTTTTTAAGTGGTAAATCTGGCCGTACGGCAATTATCACCTCATTAGAAAAAACTGCCGAAGCAATTAACGGCTCGGCTGGTACGCGCGTCCAATCATAACATTTCTAGCAAGAAGTTCCTCGTAATAAAGCAGGAGCTTCTTGTGCTTGTTAGGTATTTATTTTATAATATAAAACTATGTTGCAATATCTCCGTTCTACCAGTAACGACTCGGTGATTAGTCCGCAGGAATTTTTGCGGGTAGGTTCTTGGGTGCGCTGTGAGCGTCCGCACGAGGAGGAGATATCACAGTTATTAACGCTTGGCCTGGATGAGGATCTGATCAGTGACGCACTTGATCCGCATGAGGTGCCGCGTATTGAATTTGATAACGATTGGACGTACTTAATTGCTCGTCTGCCAGACACCGATGATGATTTTAATGATTTTACCACGCCGATTTTGTTTTGTTTAAATAAAGATTATATTGTGACATTATCGCGGGATAGTTTGGGGAGATTGTGGCAGCCGTTTATTGATAAAATGCATCTTAGGACTGATAGGCAAATTGAGCTGCTGGTGGCGATGATTGAGGCGATTTCAATGCAATATCAGCGGCGAGTGGCGACCATTAATCGTCAAATGCGTGCTGCTACCGATAGTATTCATACTTTGCGAGTTAAAGATATTGCGACTTTGGCGGAATACGAACGTAAATTAAATGATTATCTGGACGCACTTATTCCGATGAATTGGGCGATTGAGCGGCTACTAGCCACACAAAAACTTCGCCTGAAAGCTGACGATAAGGAAGACGTTGAAGATATCTCGATTGATTTAGAGCAGGTGATTGCGCGTTGTAAAAGCCTACTGCGAACCATTACTAACGTTCGTGATAGCTACCGGGCAGTGATGGATACGCGCCTGAATGAAACGATTCGCCTGCTGACGGTAATCACCGTGGCGCTGACTATCCCGACGATGATCGCCGGCTTATACGGCATGAACGTGCCGGTTCCTGGTAATGACAACCCGCTGATGTTTTGGGCAATTACTGGAATCAGCATCATCCTAGCATTTGTTGTTGGTTATTATTTTTTGCGACGACGATAAGAGTAAGCTTTAATTGCCAATCTTTATCATTTATACTATAATTTACTCATGACGGTGGGTTACTTTGAGCGCAGGTCGCTGACTGAAAAGTTGGTGCAGGTGAATCGGATGCATAAAAGTGGCTGGATTCATTTGGGCGGAAGTTTTGATGCGTCACGGGTGGCGAAAGCTTTGTCGTTGTCCGTCAATATCGTTCGTGACATTTTAGATATTCATGAACTACCTCGAGCGGAGTTTTATGATGGTATCGGATATGTTTTTACTCGTATACCGTTTGGGCGAACTGATTCTGGTAAAACAGTGCCGTTTTTAATCGCGATTAGTGGTGGTCATTATATTACTATCTCGCCGCACGCTAAATTTTCGCCTTTGGAGGTTAGTGATTTTCTATTTAGTACCACTGAGCGCCCAGCGGGAATCTTTGCAGCTAATTTAGCATACATTATCTCTCAGTACGAGCAGCGTGTTCATTTATTGACGGAGAAAATTAGTGATGCTCGTCAGCGATTAAGTCGTCGTGAAGTTGAGAATTCTGATTTTATTAAATTTGTAGCAATTGAAGATACGCTCAACGAATATCGCAGTAGCTTGGAGGGGATGTCGCGGGTGATTGCTCAGCTGATGGAAAATCGGCGTCATTTATTTAAAACGCGTGATTTAGAGGCACTAGGGGATATTGATTTGCACATTCGACAGATTCTTGTAGCGATTAGCTCCAGCACTCACACTATTTCCAGCATTCAGAATGCCTATTCAACTGTCGCTAATAACACATTAAATCAACGAATGAAAGTCTTAACGGCCATCACCATTCTCTTGGCGATTCCGAACGTTTTTTATGGTATGTACGGCATGAATATTGCTTTACCGTTCCAAGGAGAACCTTGGGCTTACCCAGTCATTACTGGCTTTACAGTGCTATTAATTCTGCTAGTTATGTTTGTGGCTAAGCGAATCCGTTTATTCTAATATCTAAAAATAAACATCGTGGTGGAGTTTTGCTTGACGTACGAATTGACGTTTGATACCATGATTGATGTGTCTCGCGCCGAAGCATTAAATTGCTGATAAATAAGTAATAAAGGTCGAAGCGCGTGGGGCTGCACATAAGTACGAGGAGTACAAAACACATGCCAATAGCAATCAAGTTTGTGTCTTCTAGGCGCAAAAAGATCGCAGTGGATGTGGTGCCTGCCGAATGGCAAACATACATAGCACAGTAAACGTGCAGTCGCTCTCACAGTAGAATAGGGACGACTATAAACAAATCCCGCTCCACGGCACCGGAGCGGGATTTTGGTATTTTATGAAATCGGCTAATTTTTAATTTCGACGCCAGCTTTTTTCAGAGCTTCCTTAACGGCTGCCTCAATCGATCCTGAATTATCCATTTCGGTATTTTTCCCGTTAATATAGAAAGTTGGTGTAGCGGCAACGCCGTGCTTGCGACCCAGCGCCATGTCAAAATCAATTTTATGCTTAACTCTACTACTGGCAATGTCGGTTTTATACCGGTTTAAATCAAGCTTCAGCTGCTCAGCGTATAGCCTAAAAACGTTATCGCGATCTGCGGCGTTAGCATTTTTCCAAGCATCTTGATTGGCGTACAGTAGCTTATTCATTTCCCAGAATTTGCCCTGTAATCCAGCTGCTTCAGCTACAGCTGCGGCGGCTCGGGCGTTTGGGTGAGAATTGGCAATTGGGAAATTACGGAAGATTAGCTGTATGTGGTCTTTATATTTTCTGGCAGTTTCCTCGGCTTTTGGTCCGGCGGTACTGCAGCCAGGACACTGATAGTCAGCGTATTCAATGATGGTGACTTTAGGATTTTTACTGCCAAATTCATGGTCGGCAATATCGCCATTTCTGGATTCCGCACCAATCGTTTTATTTAATTGTTCGTTATTAATATCGCTTACATCCAGGCGGTTTTGCGTCGAGATATAAATCATTCCACCAACAATTGCTACCACGATAATCGAGAAAATTATCCAACTTTTCTTGTTCATTTGACCTCCATTTACTCTAGTCAGTATAGCATGAAGTGCGGTACAATAAAACCATGACGATTGTGCTAATTTTTGGATATGTGACGTTTCTGGTGGTCTTGCTAGTGGTTTTAGGCGTCCAGCCAAAGCTGTCTTCGCATAGTCAATTTGAACTAAGACGGCTTAGCAATACAGGTGATAAAAAAGCCGAATTATCTCTGCTTCAACGAAAATTCTTACGAGATATTATTTCCCTACAGCGCGTGATGGCATCTTTATGTCTGGTTGTCTTAACGGTGATTAGTATAAATTTGTTTCATTGGGCATTTGGGTTGATGCTGTCGGTGGTGGTGGCTCTTGAGGTCGGCGCAATAGCACGGATTCGTTTGTGGCAAAAATACTCGCAGCAATTATACGAAAAATATGAGCCGTTTATTTTAGTGACGATTGAAAAACATCAAGCATTATTTTCGTTAATTCGTTCGGTTGCGCCAGTGATTAACGATGATTATGTAATTGAGTCAAAGGGCGAATTGCTGGAAATGGTAGCACGGTCTGACAGGGTTCTTTCTGCCAATGAAAAGAAGTTGATTACTAATGGATTAAGGTTTAATGACATGAAAATTGAGGGCGTGATGACGCCGCGGAGCATGATTGAATCTGTGTCGGCTGATGAACTTCTTGGGCCGCTAGTGCTCGACTATCTTCATAAAAAAGGCTATAGTCGTTTTCCGGTTATTAAAGGCGATATTGATCACGTGATTGGTATGTTGAGAATTCAAGATTTGCTGACAATTGATCATAAAATAAAATCCCACCGTGCTGAAACAGCAATGAGTCGAGATGTTTATTATATTCGCGAGAATCAGACTCTACAACATGCGTTGGCTGCGTTTTTGAAGACGCAACACCACTTGTTTATTGTTGTAAATGAATTTCGAGAAACGGTTGGCTTGTTGAGTTTGGAAGACGTAATTGAGGCTTTGTTGGGGCGAA
>CAUQXD010000023.1:0-9935 GCA_963521995.1 uncultured Candidatus Saccharibacteria bacterium | reverse complement strand
ATCATCTTAGCGGACGAGCCGACCGGCAACCTGGACGAAACCACCGCCGCCGACATCATCGACATCCTGCGTCGGGCTGCCCACGAAAACGACAAATGCGTCATCGTCGTCACCCACAGCAAGCAGCTGGCCAAAGAGGCGGATGTGGTGTTGAAGCTGAAGGATAAGAAATTGAAGGAGTAATGCTGATATAATAATTAGCATGACTGCGCATATACTTAAACTGCATCCTGAACCATTTGCCGCTATCGCATCTGGCCGTAAAACCATTGAGTCGCGTCTATATGACGAGAAGCGTCGGAAGATTCAGCTCGGCGATCAGATTGTGTTTATTGACATCGCGAGTCCTGAGCAGACCGTGACTGCGACGGTGGTTGGCCTGCTGCGTTACGCTACGTTTCATGATTTGTTTTCTCATAATGACCCGCGTAAGTTTGGTAGTGAAAGTGTTGAGTGGCTAGAAGATCAGATGAATGGATTTTATTCGCTGGATGAGCAGTTGCAGAACAGCGTTGTCGGTATTGAGTTTGTATTGACCTCATAGTTATAGACCATAAACTTAGGCGTAGATAACTTGTATTATTACGTGGGATATTGGACAATAACCTTAGGAAAACTATGAAATCCCCGGTCACTATCACCATTCGCAAAGCTAATGAAAACGATTTTAATTTTGTTGTTCATTTGATGGATCGGGCGCTTGATTCATTTTATGGTGGCGATCATCAAGCGCATGCACAGCGTATTTTCGCCGCACATATCAACGACAATGTTGATTCAGTTGGGCAATTCTCAACCGGGCAATATATGTTTATTGCCGAGATTAATCAACATCCTGCTGGGATGATTAATTTGGTTATCAAGAAGCAGGCAACAGTTAAGATTAGTCCACTTATCGTTGCGCCAGACTATCGCGGCAAATTTGGCATTGGCAGTAAATTGATTAGCTATGCTGAGGATTTTGCTCGCCAGCATCATGCTCGACAACTTTACTGTACGGTGGCCGCCCAAAACCAAGCCACGCTCAAGTTTCTGCTACGCAAAGGCTTTCATCTAGCTGGCAAAGCGCAAGATCATTACAAGCCCGGCATCGACGAGTGTATGCTGTATAAGCCACTAGGCCAAAGCACTACTCTCGATCCATCAGTTATTTCAATTGTTCCATTTGATGAAGAGAAGCACGCTGCAGCGGCGCGCCAACTGATCTTATCGCGAGTGGGCAGTGACTTTAATGGTGTGGATGATACATGGGTGGGTGCGCTATTTGCTAGCTACCAACGGCGTGAGAGCCGAGATGTCAACGCTAAGTATAAGCTCATTTTCATTGCTGAGCAAGACGATGAAGTGGTTGGTGTGGTCGTTGCAACACCGAAGAAAGGTCAGTCAATTAAAATTATGCCACTGGTGACAAATTCAGACACTGCTTTTGAGTCGTTGCTTATCAATTTACCGACAGTGTTAGTTAACTACGGGCGTAAACTATACATCCACCTCGTTCCTGAACCGCAACAGATTACCTACCTGCAGCGTCACGGCTGGGTAATTGAAGGCCTGCTTCCAGAGGCTTATGCGCCAGGTATTATTGTGCAGCAGTGGGGGTTGAGTATTCAAAAAGAACCAGCCACGCGAAAGATGAGGATTAAAAAACCATATTATGACGCCATTATGTCAGGCTGTAAAAAGTTGGAAGTTCGTGTTGGCTACGGCAGTATTAAGCGCTTGCGAGCTGGTGAATTATTACGACTAGAGACCAGCTATGAATCTGGCACGGTGCAGATTAAATCGATCCGTGTCTATAGTGATTTTACGAAACTGCTAGCTACTGAGGATTGGCGGCAAATCGTACCGCAAGCCAAAGATAAAGTTGAGGCTATCCAGATTCTTCGCAAGATTTATCCGCCTCACAAAGAGAATCTAGGCGTTCATGCTATTGAAGTTGTAAAGATATAGAATCAAAGGTGTGTTATATTAGGCGGCACGATTCCAGGTCAACGATTATACCCTCGGCTTTGTCCACGTCGATAGAAAGATAGGCGAGAGCGCCGGGATTGATGAGGAAGCGTCTCATGGATGGTATTGTAAGTCTAAAGCAAGCTATTAAGCTAACCGTTCGCGCTGCGCCTGTTTTGCCAAAAAATGGTATAATGGCGTTAGTATGAAAGTCAGTCTAAACATTATCAAACAATTGATTAATTTTGAATTACCTCCCGTAGATGAGTTGGTGGCGCGGGTCAATCAGCAACTGGGCGGGGTCGAGGAAGTGATTGACCTCAACGCTAAATATGGCGGCGCGCGGATCATCCGGGTGGTTGAATGCACTAAGCATCCTGATGCTGATCGGCTGAGTGTGACCAAGATTGATGATGGTGGTGCGGTGGCGGATGTACCGCGCGATGAGGACGGTCTGGTGCAAGTAGTCTGCGGCGCGCCAAATGTACATGCGGATATGTGGGCTATTTGGTTGCCGCCGAAAAGTACGGTGCCGGCAAGTTTTGATGACGACGAGCCGTTTGTGCTGGACGCGCGGCCACTGCGCGGTGTGCTGAGTCAGGGTATGTTGGCGGCGGCGGACGAGCTGGCGATTGGTACGGATCATGAAGGAATTATCGAGATTCACGAACACGACGTGCCGGCGGGCGTTGAGTTAACGGCGGGTGCTGGTTTCGCGGAAACGTTTGGCTTGGATGATTATGTACTGGATATTGAGAACAAGATGTTTACACACCGGCCGGATTGCTTTGGGCAGCTTGGCGTGGCGCGCGAGATTGCTGGGATTTTTCATCAGCAGTTTACCAGTCCTGAGTGGTACAATGTGATTCAAGAATTTGCTGGTGGCGACGGTCTCGAGCTTGAAACGTTCAATGAGGCAGCTGAAGTAGCACCGGTGTTTTCGGCGGTAGCTATCAAAAATATCGAGGTGCGTCCGAGTCCGCTATGGCTGCAGTGTCAGTTGGTGGCGATGGGCGGCAAGCCGATTAACAACATCGTCGATGCCACGAATTATATGATGCTCATGACAGCACAGCCAACGCATGCCTATGATTATGACAAGTTGCGTGGGCGTACGCTCGGGGCGCGGATGGCTCGTGATGGCGAGAAAGTTAGTCTGCTCAATGGCAAAGAATATGAGCTGACAGCTGACGACATCGTCATTGCTGATGGTGAGGGTGTGATAGGTCTGGCGGGGATTATGGGTGGTGCTGACACTGAGGTCTCAAATGATACCAAAAATATTGTCCTAGAGTGCGCTAATTTTGACATGTATGCACTGCGCCGCACGGCCATGCGTCACGGTATTTTTACTGACGCGCTGACGCGGTTTAATAAGGGCCAGTCGCCAGCACAAACAGATCCAGTACTCAAGCGACTTATGGGTATGGTTGGCGGTGAACAAGCCAGCCCCGTGCTGTTTAAGAATCATCAGTCTCTGCGGTCTGTGTTGACTGATGGTATGCATTGGTGCGGTGGGCTGTTGGTACCGAGTGGATTTGTTGAAGAGCGGCTAGGGGCGCATTTTGTTGATGATGAGATGAGTATGCTGCTAAAAAATGTCGAATTTATAGCCAAAGATGCACATGAGTACGATGAGCAGGGTATGATGATCTATGTGCCATTTTGGCGCACTGATATTGAGCTACCGGAGGACATTGTCGAAGAAGTCGGCCGGCTATATGGCTTTGATAAACTGCCGCGCCAATTGCCAATGCACAGCATCAAGCCAGCGCCGAGGAATCCGCGCCGCCAGCTCAAGCAAGCGATTCGCCAGAGTTTGTCGCGCGCTGGCACCAACGAAGTCTTGACCTATAGTTTCGTCCACGAGCGTGTCCTGAAAAACGCCGAGCAAGACCCGAGCCGCGCCTATCGGCTGAGCAACGCTTTAAGTCCTGATTTGCAGTACTATCGCACCAGTGTGCTGCCGAGTTTGCTAGACAAAGTTCATGCCAACATCAAAGCCGGACATGATGAGTTTATGCTATTTGAAATCGGCAAAATTCACGATAAAGAATTGCCGCTTACCGACGAGAATCTGCCAAGCGAGCAGACGTTTGTTGACGGTGTTTACGCTAGCAAAAAGCCGCGAGCCGGCGCGCCATTCTATAAAGCGAGGAAGCTAGTGGATAGGCTGTTGGCGGATATTAACGTTGAGGCTGATTCTGTGAAAATAGTAGAGTCGGACGCGGACGTGCCAGCGCCGTTTGACGGCCAGCGCAGTGCTTGGATTGTCGCAAAAAATGGCGAGAAGCTAGGCATCGTCGGTGAATTATCTCAGACAGCGCGGCGTAATTTTAAGCTGCCAAATTACACGGCGGCGTTCTCGCTTGATATTGAAAAATTGCAGGACAATTTGGCTGAAAATCGAGAGTATAATTACCGGCCGCTGAGCCGCTATCCGTCAACGACTCGGGATATATCGCTGAAGATGCAGTCGGCGGTTGATTATGTGTCGGTGTATGCGTGCGCTGAGGAAGTTGCGAAGAAACACCGCGAATTGCAAATTAGTATTACGCCAATCGCGATTTATCAGCCGAAGGACGATGATTCAACAAAAACCGTAACTTTGAGTATTAAATTTACCAGCGCCGAGCGAACTTTGACGGATAAAGATACTGCGCCGATAATTGAAGAAATAGCAGCCATGGCAGCGGAAGAATTTGATGCCGCGCAGGTTTAGGCGGGCGATTGTTGTACTTGGTAAAAATTGTTATAATTGGGGAGGTAAATAAAGGAGGACTATGGCAACGACGAAAAGCCAAAGGATAGGGATTTGGGTGATTGCTGGCATGATGTTTTTAGGAACGGTCGGCGGATTTATCGCTATGATGGTGCAGCCGGGCAATGACGCCAAAGATCAGGCTGAGCTGAAGCGGGCGCAAGAAGACTATAAGAAGGCAACCACGGAGCGCCAAAAGAAAGTTGACGCGCAGACGGCAGAATTGAATAATAAATATTATAGTAAATTTGCCGAGTTTAGTTCAAGAGTCGGTAAGTTTGAGGCTGGCGATGTTAAGAAATTGGGTAAAGAAGATTTGACGGAAGGTGACGGCGCCGAAGTCAAAAATGATACCAAATTCGCAGTTTACTACATTGGTTGGAATGCTAAAGGGGAAGTTTTTGACCAATCAATCGCTGATGGCAAATTGAAAGCGCCTCTTAATTTGGACGGCCCGGCGAATACGTCGGTGATTCAGGGCTGGAAAGAGGGCCTGGTTGGCATGAAGATTGGCGGCGTGCGCGAATTGACGATTCCAGCAGACAAGGCTTACGGTAAGCAATCCCAGGGCGATAAGATTCCTGCTAATTCACCACTGAAGTTCGTGGTTATGGCTATCGAAAGACCAGCGGAGATTCCGCAGCCAGAAATGCCAGAAGTTATGAAACGATATTACAGGTCAAGGGGGCTAAATGTCTAAAGAAGTTATCATTGTTGGCGCTGGTCCAAGCGCACTCACCGCAGCAATCTATCTGTCGCGTGAAGACGTGCCGACGACACTGTATGAACGCGGTGTGGTTGGCGGTATGGCGGCCATCACTGACCAAATTGACAATTACCCAGGGTTTGCCGAGGGTGTGACCGGCATGAAATTGGCGTCCGAGCTGCAGCAGCAAGCTGAGCGGTTCGGCGCGGATATTGAGTACGGTGACGTGACGAAGCTGAAGCAAGTCGACGGAGAGTTGGAGTTGACGATTGACGGTCAGCCAGTGCGAACTAAAGCAGTGCTCCTAGCGACTGGCTCAAATCATCGCAAACTGGGTGTGCCGGGCGAAGATGAATTGTATGGCCGCGGTGTACATTACTGCGCGACTTGCGACGGTGCATTTTATCGCGATAAGAAACTGATCGTCGTTGGTGGCGGTAACTCGGCGGTGCAGGAAGCGATATTTTTGACTCGCTACGCCAGCCACATTGACCTGTTGGTGCGCAGTAAGTTACGCGCCAGCGATGTCCTGCAAAAGGAACTGCAAAAATACGTTGACGCAGGTAAAATTACCGTCCACCTTGGCGCCACTACCGATGAAATTATCGTGAAGAATGACAAATTCTACGGTGTCAAATCAACCCAGAACGGCGAGCAGAAAGAGTTTACCGCAGACGGCTTATTCGTCTTCATCGGCTTGATTCCAAACACGCAGTTTTTGACAGACTCAGATGTTGAGCTGGACCTCGGCGGACACATTGTTACTGACGAACATTTGCGCACCAATATTCCCGGTGTCTTTGCTTCGGGTGACGTGCGTTCCGGTGCAACCATGCAAATCGCTTCGGCGGTTGGCGAGGGCGCGGTGGCGGCATTACAGATTCGTGAATATTTACAAGAAAAAGCCAGAGAGGAGTAGACCATGGCAGACTTCAATCAAATTTTAACACCTGGTGACGTAGAAAATGGCATCGTTAATGTCGTTGTTGAAATCCCACAAGGCTCAAACCACAAGATTGAGTGGAACCGTGAGCTGGCAGTCATGCAACTGGACCGCGTCGAGCCAGCAATTTTTGCCAAGCCAACCAACTACGGTTTTATCCCGCAGACACTGGACGAGGACGGCGATGAATTGGACGCTTTGATCATCACCGACCAGCCGCTGACAACAGGCATTTTCATGGAGGCAAAGGTTATTGGTGTGCTGGAATTTGTTGATGATGATGAGGTTGATGACAAGGTGATTGTGGTGCCAGCTGATGACCGTAACACTGGTGATGCCATTAACTCGTTGGAAGACTTGCCACCACAGCTGCTCAAGCAAATTGAGCACCATTTCAACCACTACAAAGACTTGAAGAAGCCAGGCTCAACAGTAGTCAAAGGCTTTGGTGATGTTGAACGCGCCAAGCAAATCATTCGCGATTCAATCACCCGCTGGAACGAGCAAGCGTAAGGATATTTGCACCGTAAAACAAATCACATCTCACCAGAGTGCTCTTTACAGGTGACCTATGGTCAGCCTGTGGCGTTCGACTGACGGGGCTATCGCGCCCGTCACAGTCTCTGGAATGAGAGTGATATTGTTTTTTTATACTCTACTTATTTACTATCGATGCCGAAACAGTGATGAAACGCCGCCGGTCAGTTGCTGCAAGATGCCGCCGCTACGCGACAATTGCAAACGCAGCTTGTCTTTAGCGTGAGGCGTTATAATCAGCTCGCGCCAGTCCGGCTTGGGGTGGGCTGATTTATTGGTCAACACTTCAATGGTGTCGCCGTGCTGCAGGTGATAGTTGAATGGCTTCATGATGCCATTGATCTTGAAACCGCTGGCGTGTGCTGCGATGTCGGAGTGGATGCGGTAAGCGTAGTCCAGTGGAAAAGCGCCGCGCGGCAGGTCATAAATATCACCCTTTGGAGAATAAACGAAAATTCGGTCAGAGAACAATTTCATGCGGAACTTGTCAGAGTCGAATCTCTTACCCTCGCTAGCCAGCGCTGCTGCTTCCTGAAGCTCACGAATCCACGACAGGTCTGCCGGCATGGCACCCATGCGACCTTTTTTGTAGGCGTCAGTTAATTTCTGTTCATTGTAGTGGAAGCTGGCCGCCAAACCACGCTCAGCGTGTTCATGCATTTCCTTGGTCCGAATTTGAAACTCAACGATTTGTCCTCTTGGTGTCTGCACTGTCGTATGTAGACTTTGATAGCCGTTTGGCTTGGGGTTGGCAACATAATCTTTGATTCGCTCATGCATCGGTTGATACATGTCGTGCAAAATCCCCAGAACCAAATAGCCGGTTGACAGATCGTCAACGATTACTCGCAGCGCGATCAAATCATAAATCTTATCAATATCACCGACCTTATCAAGCTTTTTGAACAGGCTGTAGACACTTTTGACACGCCCGTCCATTTGAAAAACCAGCTTTTCTTCCTTCAGCCGTGCTTCAACTTCACGACGCACGCGGTCTAATTTTCGCTGCGATTTTTTCAATCGACTGTCCATTAAACTTTTGGTGCGGTGAAAATCTTTCGGCATCAAATATTTGAAGCTTAATTCTTCCAGCTGCACGCGCACCCGTCCCATGTTTAACCGGTCCGCCAGTGGTGCAAACACCTCAATCGTCTCGCGAGCAATTTTCTTTTGTTTCTCAGGCGACATAAATTGCAGCGTCCGCATATTGTGTAATCGATCCGCCAGCTTAATGATAATCACCCGCACATCTTCGCCCACCGCGATCATCAGCTTGGTCAAATTATCCTTAGTGTGCGGCAAATAGCTGTCCAGACTACGCATACCAGCGCGCGCCTGCGAAACTTTGGTCACGCCATCCACCAAAAACGCCACATCCCGTCCAAATAAACTCTCTAGTTCATCCAGTGTCGCGTCAGTATCTTCAACCGTATCATGCAACACGCCCGCCACCACCGTATCAATATCCATACCCCACTCAATCAAGATCCCTGCCACTGCCAGCGGGTGATTGATGTATGGCTCGCCACTTTTACGTTTTTGTCCGGCGTGCTTTTCGGCGGCGTAATCGATGGCACTTGCCAGAACCAGCACCGGCACTTCGTCGTACTTTTGCCCAGCTGTGGCGAGTAACTCTTCACGCGTCATGTATTTATTATACAACTTTGTAGTATAATTAAGAAAAGCTAAAGCGAAATATCTAACGGGGAGGGCATATGTCAGTAACAAGAATAGCAATTAATGGCTTTGGGCGGATTGGGCGTAATGCGTTTAAGATTGCACGTGAGCGTAGTGATTTGGAAATTGTGGCAATTAACGATTTGACGGACACGAAGACGCTGGCGTACTTACTCAAGCATGATAGTAATTATGGCGAGTACGGTCGGCGGGTTGATTTTAGTGAGAACGAGCTAATTGTTGAAGGTCAGACTGTTAAAGTTCTGGCAGAGAAAGACCCAACAAACTTGCCATGGCGAGAGTTGGAAATTGATGTGGTGATCGAATCGACTGGATTATTTACTGATAAAGACGGCGCGGGCAAGCACTTGACTGCTGGCGCCAAGCGCGTGGTTATCAGCGGGCCGACCAAATCTGACGGTGTCGATACAATCGTGCTGGGCACCAATGACGGCAAGATCAAGGACGCGACACCGATCGTCTCTAATGCCAGCTGCACCACCAACAGTCTGGGCGCGGTGATGGCGGTTCTGGACGCAGAATTTGGCGTGGAAAAATCGATGCTGACAACGGTGCATAGCTACACTGCCAGCCAAAGACTGCAAGACGCGCCTGCCAAGGATCTTCGCGAGGGTCGCAACGCGGCCGAAAATATGGTACCGACAACGACGGGTGCGGCCATTGCTGTAACTAAAACCTTGCCGCAACTGACTGGCAAATTTGACGGCCTCAGTGTACGTGTACCGACGCCAGTGGTCTCGCTGAGTGACGTGACGGCGCTGCTACGGCGCGACGTGACGGTCGAGCAGGTAAATGAGGCATTCAAAAAAGCTGCACAAAGTAATTTTTACCAGGGGATTTTGGGGGTTTCTGAAGAGCCTTTGGTCAGCCGGGATTTCATCGGCAATTCATGTTCGGGGATTGTTGATTTGCCGCTGACGAAAGTGGTCGGCGGTAACTTGATAAAAGTGATGGTTTGGTATGACAACGAGTGGGGCTATTCTAATCGACTAGTTGAGTTAGTGGCGGACGTTGGACATTATCTTAGGCGCAGCGAATAGCTTGCTCCAGAAAAGGAATAACCCCGCACCGTGACGGTGCGGGGACGCCGGGATTTCCGGCGGTTTTACAGAATATTTATCTTAGCGCGTCCTCTGCTGGCGCGGAGCACCTCAGTCCTCCTCGGACTCATTCTCCTTGGACTCATTGACCCCAAAGAAGTTCATCAGGAACCCTGCCATCTCCTTCTCGGCAGCCTTCCTGCGCCGCCATTCGATGACTCCGAGTACGATACTCGTAGTCAAAAAGACGATGGCCGCCCAGGCTGAGGTGTCATACGCTGCCGTAGGCAGCGACGAGAT
>CAUQXD010000022.1:0-10133 GCA_963521995.1 uncultured Candidatus Saccharibacteria bacterium | reverse complement strand
CAGTACAATTCGCGAACTTGACGAAGCAGAATATACAGGCGACCAACCTCTATTGACAAAATCAGCATTCATTGGATCGGCTGCGATCTGGTCATATAAAAGCGGTTTAGTGTGCGACTTCATATATTATTATTAATAATATTATCACATCCACTTCGTCAGCTTTAGTCTAATTTCTTTTCTCTACCAGCCGAGCAATTCAGTAAAACGCTTCTGCGTACTGACATATTCGCCTAATTCAATGCTCGTCACTGGTATGTCGATACCGCATGAAAGCAATAACTCTCGCATTTCGTCCTGCTTATCGCGAGGAACTTCTATGTGTGAAATATTTGCAACGCCTATTCGTTTATCAGCGCGTACTTCGTAATGACTCATTGGTTTTTCTAGTTTTAATTGCGAATCAAGACTCCTAACACCAATTAAAATTGGATAATTACCCGAAATATCGCTACCCAGACAAAAGATATCCCACACATCGCGTGCCTGCTTATTCACTTTCTTTCCCCAAGTATTATCGCCATTTTCATCATGCGATAATGCACGCCAAGTTTTCCAACGGCGCAACATTTTGACCCCATTGACCGTAAATAGTCGCGCATAAAACAAGCTGTAGTAATACGATGTCCAAGTCAGAGCGTCGCCATAGCGATTTTTCTCTTTCCAGCCAAGACCATGCATGTCAGCATATGATCGCGCCACCATTCGACTCCGGCATAATGAAATCGAATGTACGATATGCTGATCACTGCCGCCAAAAACTGCATACACATCTCGGGATGGCTTGAGACCACCAGTATCACAAAAGCTCTTCAGAACATCAATTGTACCGCGCTCACCATATTGCCAACGACCGGTGCCATGCCAAAACTGAGTGTCTCGCGTTAGTTTTTGATATTCGGCTATCTCAGAGCTACTAAACCGGCGTAGTGTTTTTGTTGTAATAATCCGCTTCTGAGCTATGCTGCCTAGCAACTTCTCCGCATAGCGTAACCGAACCTTGTGGGCGGTTGCCAGCAAAAGATGGTGCGGCAAATATCGCAAGAGTTTTTTGATAAACAACTTTGATATCCGTTATCTTTGGTCCTGGCGCACCGACAAGTAGTCATGATTTATTTTGCCACAGCTTTTTCCAAAGCATCAATCAGCGTTTGCTTTGGCTTCATGCCAATCAGCTCAGCAACTTCCTCGCCACCAGCGATAATCTTCATGTTTGGAATACCCTGCACACGATAGTCCATAGCCAACTGCGCATTTTCCTGGCTGGCTTCAGTATCGACTTTGACGACATCAAACTCAGTTTCTTCAGCAATTTGATGTAAAATTGGTGCCATCGCTCGGCACGGCGGACACCATGGCGCCCAGAAATCCACCAACACAGGCTTGCCGCTTTTCAATACCTTTTCTTCAAATTCTTGCTTTGTAGTAATTTCATGTAGTGCCATTATTTCCTCCTTTTTTGGCATTTTTTACACGTCCCCATTATTACTAACGGTCCATCAAAATAGCAATTGTCTAACTCGCATGCAATCTGCTTTTTCACTTCATCAGCAATTGCAATATCTCTCAGATTATCACAATTATCACACACAAAATGATCATGCATTGCCGTGCAACTATCATAACGCAAACAACCTTTCTTCGTCGACGGTGCCAAACCAATCAAGCCATCAGCATGAAGCCGCTGCGTGATCCGATGCACCGTCGTGTCGCTCACTTCCGCATGAATATTGCGTAGTTCCTGAGCAATTTGAGCGTTCGTCGCGTGGTGATTCTTTTTCAAGATCGCCAATACATCATTCGTATACTTGGTTGTTCGTCTAACAATGCGTGTCATGTTACTATTGTAAAGTATTTACAATAAACATGCAAGTTCTCATCATAATAATTGACTTATGGGTGATTACACCATATAATTATCAAAGTTTATGAGCTCATCAGTCGAGTTCCTCTATTATACTAAATCGTTTAATCAATAATATTGTAACTAATTTGACGAGGGAACTCTGTAGCCTCATGAATTATCAACGAAAGGATTTGACTTGAAAAATAACATCAATAATAAAGAAATATTACGCCTGTTTTGGCAGGTGTCGGTTCCCTATAAGCATCGCCGTAATCTCACAATCTTTTTCGCGATCGTCACCCTCGCAGTAAGTATTTTCATCGGCCCACTCGTCATCGCCGGACTGCTCAATATCATCCAACACGGCGACTTACAAACCGCCGAAAACGTATGGGTACTCATTGCCTTGTATGGCGCCAGCGAGTTGTGGTCAAGTGTCATCGGCTGGCGCGTAGTGTTATACATGGCATGGACATTCGAGACCGCTTTGCAGCGCGATTTATATTCTCAGTGTTTTAGCAAACTGACCAATCAAACGATGTTTTTCCACGCTAATAAATTTGGTGGCTCGCTGGTCAGCCAAACCAATAAATTAAGCGGTGCCGTTGAGCGGTTTTGGGACACGATCATCTGGTCAATTTTGCCACTCATCATTTCGCTGGTTGGTTCAATCGCTATTCTGTCGACCTTGATATGGCAATATGCGCTATTCTTATTCATACTTTCAGTCGTTTTCAGCGTCGTTGTGTATTTTGGCTCCAAGCCGATGGCAGCGCTCAATGAAAAAGAAGCCAAAGCCAGCAATACCGTCAGCGGGCAATTAGCTGACACCATCTCAAACATTTTGGCAGTAAAATCGTCTGGCATTGAAGCGTCAGAGCAGCAACGTTTCGTGACGGCAGTCGAATCATGGCGCGGCGCAAGCCTTGGCACGATGCGCGGGTTTTTGAAAGTCAGCACTGTCTACTCGACCATTAACATGGCGATCAAAGTTGGTGCAATCGCTTTTGCGGTGTACGCTGCTCAGCACAATGTCGTGTCAGTCGCAGCAGTGTATCTCATCATCACCTACACCGGCAGCGTGGCGCACGAATTGTGGAATATGAACGGTATTATGCGCAGCTATAATCGCGTCCTGGGCGATGCTCATGACATGGTGGAAATTCTTAAGACGCCAACGACGTTGGTTGATCGTAGCGATAAAAAATTAAAAGTTAAACACGGCGGTATTATCATGAACAACGTGACCTTTACGCACGACGAAGGTCAAGGCGACACGCTGTTTCGTGATTTTTCGCTCACTGTTCAACCCGGTGAAAAGATTGGCTTGGTTGGAGCAAGCGGTTCCGGCAAGACTACGCTAACGAAACTGTTGCTGCGATTTGCCGATATTGACTCGGGCGAGATTGCGATCGACTCGCAAAATATCGCTGGCGTTACTCAGGCAAGCCTACGCGAACAAATTGCCTACGTACCGCAAGAGCCATTACTATTTCACCGCTCAGTCCGCGAAAATATCGCCTACGGATGCCCTGATGCAACTGATGCCGAAATCGAAAAAGCAGCCAAAAAAGCCGGCGCTTATGATTTCATCGTCAAATTGCACGACGGTTTTGATACGATGGTTGGCGAACGCGGCGTGAAGTTATCCGGCGGTCAGCGCCAACGCATCGCCATTGCCCGGGCAATTTTGAAAGACGCACCAATTTTAATCCTTGACGAGGCAACATCGGCATTAGACTCAGAATCGGAGGCATTGATTCAAAAATCTCTGGAGACGTTGATGAAGAAGCGCACCTCAATCGTTATCGCTCATCGCTTGTCTACCATCGCCAAACTCGACCACATCGTCGTCCTGGAAAACGGACGAATCGTCGAAGACGGCTCGCACGATCAACTGCTCACTAAAAAACGCGGCGTTTACGCTAAATTGTGGGCGCGGCAATCAGGCGGGTTTATTGAAGAGTAATTAAGCTCCTTGCGTATTAATCATGCTATAATTGGCCTATGGGATCTTTTGTTCATCTGATTACTAGCTTCGGTATATTAGCAATTTTATTAGTAGTCTTCGCGGAATCAGGACTACTCATAGGATTTATCTTTCCCGGAGACAGTCTGTTATTTACCGCTGGATATATGGTTCAGCAAAACATTCTACATATCGATATTCATATTTTCGCAATTCTGGTATTCCTAGCAGCAGTGCTGGGAGACAGCGTTGGCTACAGTTTTGGACATAAAGTTGGCCGCAAATTGTTTGAAAAAGAAAATTCCCGATTTTTCAAGAAAAAATATTTGGAGCAAACTGAAAAATTTTACAGTAAGCACGGCTCAATAACTATTGTCCTAGCTAGATTCGTGCCAATTGTTCGCACATTTGCGCCGATTGTCGCTGGTGCTGGCAAAATGCATTATAAGACTTTCTTGGTATTTAATTTAATCGGTGGATTTTTATGGTCATCGCTATTCGTTTATCTAGGATTTTACGCTGGAGAATTCCTTACCAAGGCAGGAGTCAATATTGAAATCGCCGCGCTCATTATCATATTCTTGTCCGTTTTGCCGATGATTATTCACGCTCTTAAGAAACCTTCGTCTCGCGCAGCGCTGAAAAAGCAACTCCTAGTTTTATTATCAAAAACTACGCGCCGGCGAAAAAAATAGATTGTAATCTGTTGCCCCTCAACTTGCCAACTACGCCACATTAGCTTGACTGAATTTGGCTAGGCGCTGCAAACGGTATTTCTCTTGTGCTGTCAAGTTGTTTGAAGCGATCTGTTCAGTATCTTTTACAGCAGGTTCTTCAAATACTTGCCGGTAAACGATTCTGGTACTTTAGCGACATCTTCCGGCGTGCCGCTAGCTACCACCGTACCGCCGCCGATACCGCCCTCAGGGCCCATGTCAATAATCCAATCAGCCGACTTAATGACATCCAAATTATGCTCGATGATAATCATGCTATTGCCACCTTCAACCAGTTGCTGCAAAATTCTCAGCAGTCGCTTGACATCGGCAGAGTGCAGACCGGTCGTCGGCTCATCCAGAATGTACATAGTTTTGCCGGTTGAGCGCTTCGAGAGTTCGGTCGCCAGTTTGATCCGCTGCGCCTCGCCGCCCGAAAAAGTGGTCGCTGGCTGACCCAACTTGATATAACCTAACCCAACCTCCACCAGAGTCTGCAACTTGCGAGCAATATTCGGCACGCTATCAAAGAACGTCGCCGCCTGTTCGACCGTCATGTCCAGTATGTCGGCAATGGTTTTGTCTTTATACTTTATCTCCAGCGCCTCGCGATTGTAGCGCTTGCCGTGGCATTCATCGCACTGAACATAAACATCCGGCAAAAAATGCATTTCAATCTTTATCACGCCGTCGCCCTGGCAGTTTTCGCAGCGGCCGCCTTTGACATTGAAACTGAAACGCCCCGCTTTGTAACCGCGAACATTAGCTTCGGGTGTACTGGCAAACAGCTCGCGAATCGGCGTAAAAATACCAGTGTAGGTCGCCGGATTAGAACGCGGCGTACGACCAATTGGCGACTGATCAATGACGATGGCCTTGTCTAGCTGCTTGATACCCTCAATTTTATCGTGTACCCCTGGCACGTCGCTGGCCCGATTAAGCCGTGCCGCTAATTCTTTGGCGACAATATCATTGACTAGCGTCGACTTACCGCTGCCTGAGACACCTGACACCACTGTCATCAGGCCCAAGGGGAACGCCACGTCGATATGCTTCAAATTATTCTCGCGAGCGCCGCGGATGATTAGTTGACGGTTCGCATCAACCTGGCGGCGATGTTTTGGTACGGCAATTTTTTCTGCACCTGACAGATACTGCCCGGTTATACTATCGGTGCATTTGGCGACCTCATCTGGCGTACCTAGCGCCACCACCGTGCCACCATGAGCACCAGCACCCGGCCCCATATCAATCAAAAAGTCACTCTGGCGAATGGTATCCTCATCGTGTTCGACTACCAGCACCGTATTACCGAGGTCGCGTAGACGCTTCAATGTAGCAATCAGCCGATCGTTATCTCGCTGATGCAGGCCAATCGACGGCTCATCCAGCACATACAGCACACCCTGCAGGCCGCTACCAATTTGTGTCGCCAGCCGAATTCGCTGCGCCTCGCCGCCGCTCAGTGTATTTGCGGCGCGCCCTAACTCCAAATAATTCAGCCCGACATTACTCATAAAGCCGAGGCGGGCGGTAATCTCTTTCAAAATGAGCCGCGCAATCATCGCCTGCTGCTCATTCAATGTTAACTTGTGAGTGAACAAATCGAGCGCGTCATCAACGCCAAGATCACAAATATCCATGATATTCAGACCCTGCACCGTTACCGCCAAAACAACCGGTTTTAGCCGCGCGCCGCCGCAAACATAACAATCCCGCTGGCGCATAAACCGCTCGATGTCCTTGCGCATAAATTCGCTATCAGTTTCTTTCCAACGCCGCTCTAGGTTGGGGATTACCCCTTCGTATGTCGTATCGTAATGCCGCCCATTACCAAGCTGCACCTGATATTTTTGTTTGCCCGTACCGTAAAGCACTTTTTGGCGAGCCTCATCCGATAGCTGCTTGACTGGCGTCCGGATACTAAAGCCGTGCGCCTCAGCCACCGCCGCAATCTTACGCATATAAAAATTATCAACATTGATGCGGTTATACGGTCGGATCGCACCCTCGGAAATCGTTAGATTTTCATTCAGCACCAAATTAGGGTCAACTTCCAGCCGGCTGCCGAGTCCCGTACAGCTCGGACAGGCTCCTTGCGGTGCGTTAAAACTAAACAGCCGCGGCTCAAGTTCCGGAATCTCCTCGTCCGGATGGTCAATACAAGCGTAGCGCTGCGAGAATGTCTTCAGCTCGTCGGTGTCAGCATCCAGCACCTCGACGACACCCTGCCCCAGTTCCAGAGCCTGCTCAACACTCTGGCTTAATCGGCTCATTAAGCCATTGTTCATCGCCAAGCGATCAACTACCAGCTCGATATTATGCTTATAACTTTTTTGTAACTGCGGAAATTCATCCAGCGCGTACACCACGCCGTCAACCCGTACCCGCGCGTAACCCAGCCGCCGATACTGCTCCGGGATGTGGGCGAACTCACCTTTTTTGTTTTTGACGATTGGCGCTAGTAACAGCAACCGCTCGCCATCATATTGTTTGGCAATCTCTTGAATGATCGCCTCGGCTGTGCGGCGCGACACTGGCTTGTGGCAGCGCGTCCCGTCCGGCTTGAGCGCTGGACAATGCGGCGTACCGATTCGCGCAAACAGCAGGCGCAGATAATCATAAATTTCAGTCACCGTCGCCACGGTCGAGCGCGGATTGCGGCTGGTTGATTTTTGGTCGATTGAGATCGCCGGGCTTAGCCCCTCGATACTGTCAACGTCCGGCTTGTCCATCGTCCCTAAAAACTGACGCGCATATGAATTCAGACTTTCCATATAGCGGCGCTGCCCCTCAGCATAAATCGTATCAAACGCCAGCGATGACTTACCGCTGCCGCTCAGACCAGTGATCACCACTAACTTATCGCGCGGAATTTCCACGTCGATATTTTTCAAATTATGTTCACGAGCGCCTTTGACGCGAATTACCTCTACCATAACCGCTACATTATACAGGTTTTGCGGAGATTTTTCCAGACCCAGTGTTGGCAGAAATTGAAATTACAACATATTATGCTTATGATTGCAAGACCGCCTCTTATTTGTTACAGTTAGACCCATGAGGAAGCTGGGCATTTACTTGGGCATAATCTTCGGAGCGATTCTACTCGCACCATTTATCGTTGACCAGCTATTTTTCTTTCTTTTCCTTGGTAAAATTCCCTTTACTAATATCAGTCTACCATCAACTGTAATGATTGTTTTTTGGACGGCAATCATACCACTGGCGATATTCGCAAGAAAATCATTATCAGCGTCAATTTGGAAAATTATTGATATAGCTAGCGAAATTTCCCAGCGGCGGATTAATCGGGCAGTTCGTTATTTTACGCCAGATCAAAAGCGCGAATTAATATTATTATCGGTCTATCTTCTGTATCAAATAGAAACGAGCGAACCGGTATCTAAAGTTGAGTCTCATAAACTTGCCCCGTCTTTGACATAATTATTTCAATTATGAATCAGCTGTTGGCAATACCGCTTCTGCCCATAGTTGCAGCTCTTGCAATATAAATTGCTGCTCGTTATCTGCTGTTGGTGCCAAGCGCTGCAAGGCCGCCATAAACCCTGGCAATTGCGCCTGCAGATGCCCGGCTCGCCATGCTTCCCATTGCCGTAAATTATCTTCGCTAAGCGAACGTGGAAAACTGCGCGCTTTGTAATGTAATAGTAGCGGCGACAAGCGCTCATCTTGAAATTCCGGATGAAAATCAGCCAACTCGCGCTCATCAGCATTGCGCACTGCCTCAACGCGGATACGATCGCGGTCGTTCAAAAAGCCATCATATAACTGCGCTTCTGGATCAGGTAGTTTCTTAAATGTTGGTTTATTTTCAAAAATACTGCGCAATTTTTCCGCAAAGTCTGGATGTTTTAGCAATATATTTTGGTGCTTTTGGACGGTCTCAGCGTCCAGTGAAATCTTCTGCCAGCCATTGCCCTGTTCCAACACGCCCAGCGGCGCCACCGCCGGACAACGGTTGTATTGTAACTCTTTGACCGGCAATTTGACGAAATCCTCTGCCTGCCGTTCTTCCCACGACGCAAAAATTTTCGCCGCTAGTTCATTCGTATCCAGCTCAACAAACAGTGTTGGATCATAGCGCAAATCATAGACAACCACGCCGCCATTCCGGCTAGTCGTCAGCGGAAAAGCAACTGTGGTTTTAGCAAATTCTTTGTCGTAACGCCCGCTGACATAAACAAACGGATTTTTATCGTCCACATTAACCAATTGCTGCACCATTTTTTTATCGCGCATTTTGAGTAAATAATCATACAACTGTGGCTGTTTTTGCTTGATTAATTTCGTCACGGCAATCAGCGCCGTCACGTCTGCCAGGGCGTCGTGAGCATTTTCGTGCGCAATACCGTTGGCGCTGGTGATCAATTCCAAGCGATTGCTCGGCTCACCCTTGTCATCAACCGGCCAATCGATTCCCTCCGGCCTGAGCGCCCGCGTCAGCCGCACCACGTCCAGCAAATCCCAGCGTGAACGGCCGTCTTTCCAACTCCACTCATACGGATCGTAAAAATTACGCCACAGCAAATGGCGAATAAACTCATCATCAAACCGAATATTATTGAAACCAACCGCGATGGTATTCGGCGTGAAAATTTCCTCGCTCAGCATCCGCGCAAACTGCGCTTCGGTGTAACCTTCCTCGACCGTTTTTTGCGGCGTGATACCCGTCACCATCAGCGCATCAGGACTTGGCAATGTATCATCATTCAGCGTTACCAACAAATTATACGGCTCACCAATCGGCTCGAGATTCATGTCCGTCCGCTGCCCAGCAAACTGCATGATCCGATCTTGCCGCGGATTCAATCCGCTGGTTTCGAGGTCGTAGAAAAAGAATGTTTGCGCCATGATTATAGTATAGCAAAATCGCCAAGCGACGCCCAAATCTATTGCTTATTGCTCAACCAACGTAAAAGGCATCGACTCACCGATCTGTACCAAACTGTCGCCCATTGCACCTTGACGCAGCAATTCGTGAGTAATACCCATTTTTCGCATGATGTCGCGCAGGCGATTGACCGATTCGAACTGGTCAAAGTTGGTGCGGCGAGCAAATTTCTCGATTTTAGCGCCGCGGACGATGAACTGAGCAGCTTCATTCTCATCAGCTTCATTGAATCCATCATCAGAAGCTCTCTCCACTGTCCAGGCATCAGACACCGCTCGCGCATCCAACGCAATCACCGGCAAATCATCAGCCTCTTCCTCAGACACTTCGGCCTCGCGCGCCCGATATTTCATAACCTCGCGTCGCAGCAGACGCAATAATTCCGTCACCCCGGCATGTGTCTGCGACGAAATCGCCACCACTGGCGATCCGTTCGCCACGTTGTGTAGCGCTGTCGATTGCATGGCGATGATTTCATCATCTAGCCCTTCGCATTTCGTCAGGGCGATGATTTCCGGACGCGCTGCCAATTCTTCCGAATATTTCTCTAACTCGCGACGAATCTTTTGGTATTTTTCCGCTGGGTCATCGCTGTACGCATCGATCATGTGCATCAACACCGCCGTCCTCTCAACATGGCGCAAAAATTGATCACCCAAACCTTTGCCTTCCGACGCACCCTCAATC
>CAUQXD010000021.1:0-12445 GCA_963521995.1 uncultured Candidatus Saccharibacteria bacterium | reverse complement strand
TACCTTCGTCCAGCACAATGATTTTGTCAGCGTTCATGATGGTATTGATGCGCTGGCCAACGATGAGCACAGTTTTATGCTTGGTTTCTTTGGCGAGCGCCAAACGCAATTTGGCGTCAGTTTTGAAATCCAGTGCCGAAAACGAATCGTCAAAAATGTAGACATTCGGCTCCACAGCAATCGCACGGGCGATCGACAAACGCTGCCGCTGGCCGCCGGAGACATTGCTGCCGCCTTGAGCAATGTCATTTTTGTAACCGTTTTTTAGCTCGCTGATGAACTCGGCGGCTTGAGCGATTTTAGCGGATTTTTCTACCAACTCTTGGCTAGCTTTGGCGTTGCCATACTTGATGTTGCTGGCGATCGTCCCGCTAAACAACACGCCTTTTTGTGGCACGTAGCCGATTTGATCGTACAAATCTTCCAGCTTCAAGTTCCTGATGTCCACACTATCCAGCAAAATCTGCCCCGCTGACACATCGTAAAAGCGCGGAATCAAATTGATCAACGTCGATTTGCCCGAGCCAGTACTGCCGATGAATGCTGTGGTCTGCCCTGGTTCGGCTGTGAAATTGATATTGGATAGCACTGGCAGATCAGCGTCTGGATAGGTAAACGTGACGTCTTTGAATTCGATTTTGCCCGTAGCGTCATGTGGCAATTGCTGCGGCGACTGCGGGTCAACGATTGATGGCAGCGTATCCAACACCTCGCCCACCCGCTTGACCGACACGGCCGCCCGCGGCACCATGATAAACACCATCGACAACAGCAGGAACGAAATAATCACCTGCATGGCGTATTCCAAAAACGCCATCATATTACCAATTTGTAGGTTACCGCTGCTGATCAAATGCGCACCAAACCAGACAATCGCTACGCTAGAAAAGTTCATCACCAGCGTCATGATTGGGTCAAGCAGCATCATCAGCCGATTGACAAATAAATTCATTTTATTCAGCTCGGTATTGGCTTGCTGGAATTTTTTCTGCTCAATTTTTTCGTTGTGAAAGGCGCGGATGACTTTTAAGCCGACTAGGTTTTCGCGCGTCACCAAATTTAGCTTATCCACCAGCGTTTGCAATTTCTTGAACCGAGGCACGGCAATGACGAACAACACAGCAATAACGACCAGCAACACCGACACTGCCAGCGCAATGATCCAGCTCAAATCTGGCGCATTATGGATGGCTTTTTGCAGACCGCCGACCGCCATAATTGGTGCTAGTAAAGCCATGCGCAATAGCAGGATTGACGTCATCTGAATTTGCTGAATATCGTTGGTCGAGCGAGTGATTAGCGAGGCTGTCGAAAATTTATTAAAGTCCGCCAGCGCAAAACTCTCGACTCGCTCGAACAGTTCCATTCGTAATTTTTGCGCCACACCAGTGGCAATTCGCGATGCCAAGAACCCAATGATAATTGAGCACAGTCCGCCCGCCGCCGTCACCAAAATCATCGCTAGTCCGTTGTGCCAAATTGCCGGCATATCTTGCTTGATGATGCCGTTATTGACAATTTCCGACATCTTATCAGGCAACCACAAATTCGCCATCACCATGGCATAGGTAAAGCCAACCAAGATGATGAACATCAGCCAGTAGCCGCTAAAAATTCGTAAAATATGCTTCATTTTGTTCTTTTAATACCTCAAGTCCAAACTCTATTTTACCATAATATGAGCCATTCGTCACAAAGCCTCATTGGACAAAACCATCCACTGGACTTATACTATTTTTAGCGTCGGGGTGTGGCGCAGCTCGGTAGCGCGCACCGTTCGGGACGGTGAGGTCGCTGGTTCAAATCCAGTCACCCCGACCAGGAAATTATTTGAAGCGCATGTTCACTGACGAGAACCTCTGGCGATAAGCAAATAAAGGAGGTATATGCAGCGACGAGTTAATGTACGCGGAATTATTATCAACGATCAGGGCGAGATTTTTTGCCAAAAATTGACAGCAAATACCGGCAAAGGGCATGATTTTTGGTGTACGCCGGGCGGCGGTTTGGAAATGGGCGAAAGCTTGCTGGACGGTCTACACCGAGAAATAATTGAAGAGACAGGTGTCAAACCAGAAATCGGTAAGTTGTTATTTATACAACAATTTGCCGAATCAGGCGAGCAATCCGCACATGGCCCGAACGAGCAATTGGAGTTTTTCTTCCTCATCACCAACTGGCAAGATTACCGACACATCAACCTGGAGCAAACTTCACATGGTGCGAAAGAAGTGGCAGAATGCGGCTTTGTTGATCCGAAAACGACGCGGATTCTGCCAAGCTATCTGACGGAGATTGATCTGGATTGGCTAATTAATAAATCAACTGAAACACAAATTTTAAGCGAATTGTAATAATTATTATTTGGCGAAGAATTTTTTAGCGCGCTCGGTTTTCGGATGATCCATTACCTGGGCTGGCGTACCGTTTTCGATAATCTCGCCCTTGTCCAGAAAAATCATCCGCGTGCCAACTTCGCGGGCAAATTTCATCTCGTGCGTCACGATTACCATCGTCATGCCTTTTTCAGCAACTTTGCGAATCACATCCAACACTTCGCCGATCATTTCCGGATCCAGCGCCGATGTCGGCTCGTCAAACAGCATGATTTTCGGCTCCATCGCCAGCGCCCGGGCAATCGCCACCCGCTGTTTTTGGCCGCCCGACAAGCTATCAGGCGAGGCATCCGCCTTATCCAGCAGCCCGACATCGTCCAGCAAACCTCGCGCCAAGCGCGTCGCCTTTTTATCCGATAATTTGCGGAGTTTTTTAGGCGCTAATTTAATATTTTCAATCACGCTCAGGTTCGGGAACAAATTAAATTGCTGAAAAACCATACCGATAGTTTGGCGCAAAGCGTTCAGATTGACATGCGGATCGGTAATTTTAACACCATCGACGATAATCTCGCCGGATGTCGGCTCTTCCAACAAATTCAAGCAGCGTAAAAATGTCGATTTGCCGGAGCCGCTGGAGCCAACCACCACAACAATTTCGCCTTCGTTAATTTCCACATCAATATCACGAAGTACTCGGTTGGTACCAAATGTTTTCTTCAAATTCTTAACGCTGATTATCGTCATGCTTCAACTTCCTTTCTACTCGTGCCATTACTCGTGTAAAAATCGCTGTCAAAACCAGATACATCACCGCTGCGGCAAATAACGACTGGAAAGCAGTAGCCGTCTGAAAACGAATATTGTCAGCGCCGCGCATAATGTCGTTCAAACCAATCCAGCCGACCACCGACGTCTCCTTCAGTAAGGCAATAAATTCGCTAATCAGTGCCGGCAGCGAATTCTTCATCGCTTGCGTCAAAATAACCAGCCGCATCGCTTGCCAATTGCTCAAACCTAGCGAGCGCGCCGCCTCCATTTGCCCTTTGTCAATACTCTGAATACCGCCGCGAATAATCTCGGCAATATAGGCGCCGCTGTTAATGCCAAACGCCACCGCCGCCACAAAAATCTTTGGCATAAACTGGTACGAGCCAAACACCACGTAATACATAATTAAAAGCTGCACCAACAGCGGCGTGCCGCGGATAATATCAACGTAGATTTTGCCCAGGCTAGCTAAGGGATTAAACTTGGCCAGTTTCCCCGCCTTCATCCTGCCAAACGGACGAAAATTCGAGGTGCGCATTAAGGCGATAATTACGCCGATTATCGAGCCTAAGATAAGCGACAGCACCGTCAAAACCAGCGTTACTTCCAGCCCGTGCCATAAGAACAACCAGCGGTCGCCGCCGAAAATCACTTCCCAAAAACTCACGGCTTCGCCTCCTCGCCAAAGTGCTTGCGGATTAATTTATCGTAGCGGCCGTCCTTTTTCATCTTGGCAATTTCTTTATTAACCTTCTCTAGTAAATCCGTATTGTCTTTTTTAATAGCAATGGCGTAGCTTTCGTCGCTGAGCGCGCCCGGCAAAATTTCCAAACCAGGAAAACCAGCCGTGTATTGCTTGGCGGGAGCGTCGTCCAGAATAACCGCCTCGATCTTCCCGGCGCTTAGTTCCTGTAAGACGCTCGGCGCCGTCTGGAATTGCGTAACTGCCGCGCCGGCAATTTTCGATGCCAGCGTATCGCCAGTCGTACCCAGTTGTACGCCGATTTTTCGCCCTGACAATTGATACCTATTGCGAATCGGACTACCCTTCTTAACAATTATTCGCTGCGACGCCGAATAATACGGATCAGAAAACAGCGCATTTTTCGCCCGTTCCGGCGTTACTGTCATACCCGCCGCCACCATATCAATCTGCCCGCTGTCTAGCGCCGACAGCAGCCCGTCAAACGACATATCTTCAATTTTCAATTCCTTGCCCATACTTTTGGCAATTTCCCGCGCCAAATCGACATCGAAACCAACAATTTCATTATTATCAATATATTCAAACGGCTTAAAGCCGGCATTTGTTCCCATCACCAGCACGTCAGTTTTCGAGCCAATCACGCCGTCGCGCTGCAAAATATCACCCAGCATCAAGCAAATCATCCCGGCAAACATCAACAGACCAATCCACCAACTTACCCCAAACAGACGCATTTTATTCTTGCTCATGCTTTTATTATACTCTTTTCTGCTCAAGAATAGCAAAGTGTTATAATAGGATGGTGAAAAGAATTAGACTCACGACCCGTTTTTGGGCTCAATTAATGGCAGCCATCCTCCTTTTTTTGGCAGCGTTTTTCCTGATCGCAGCTCGCTATAAATCGATTGTCTTCAAAGATTCGCAAATTGATGAAATAATTTTTTACTTTGTCAACGGACTGGCTGGCGGCAAATCTGACAATTTATGGTCGGCTGTTTTCCAAAACCTACCTCTAGTTTTTATATTATTCGGAATATTACTACTACCAATATTTGATAAAGTCATCACCCGCCTTAATCGCAGCCTCGCTTTCTGTATTAATAAAATTAAATTGCCCCGAACAATTATTTTGCCCAACCTACGCCTAAGACATAAACTAATTTATTCGCTAAGCATGTTTTTAATAGCTTTCACTCTCCTAATTCAAAGTTTCGGTATTCCTGCCTACATTCACGCCCTAACACAATCGACCAAACTGTACGAAGAAAATTATGTCAATCCAAAAACCGCTCAGCTAACTTTTCCAGAGAAAAAACGCAATTTGATATATATCTATCTGGAGTCAATGGAAAACACTATTGCTTCAAAAACTAATGGCGGTAGTTCTGACGTCTCTGTTATTCCAGAGCTGGAAGAATTGGCCTTAAAAAATACATTCTTCTCCAATAAGCCTTCTGGTCTGGGCGGTGCATTACCAGCGGCAAATACTGGCTGGACCGTAGCAGGTATGGCAGCCCAATCAGCCGGCGTACCTCTAAAAGAAAATCTGGTAGGCGGACGTGATCATAATGCATTAGGCGAATTTAAGAAATTTCTGCCTGGCGCTTATAGTCTTGGGGAGATCCTACAAAAACAAGGTTATAATCAAACATTTATCATGGGCTCGGAGGCAAGTTTTGGCGGACGCGATAAACTACTCACACAACACGGGAATTTTACTATTCAAGATTACAATTACGCCAAACAACATGGTCAAATTACTGACGACTATAAAGTTTGGTGGGGTTATGAAGATAAAAAACTATTCCAGTTTGCCCGCGAAGAAGCCTTGCGCCTAGCCGCGTCAGATAAACCGTTTAACTTGCAAATGTTGACTGCTGATACACATTTTACAGACGGTTATCTGGATGAAACGTGCGCTAAACATTTTAATAATCAGTACGATAACGTCCACGCCTGCTCATCCAAACAAGTGGCAGAATTCGTCAAATGGGTGCAATCTCAGCCATTTTATAAAAATACCACAATTATCATCTCGGGCGATCATTTGGGTATGCAGACATCATATTATGATGAAAAAACCGCCGGCACTAATTATCAACGAACAATTTATAACGCTTTTGTCAATCCTGCAGCGACCACTAATCATACAAAAAATCGCCGCTTTACAACCTTCGATATGTATCCGTCGACCTTGGCAGCGCTGGGCGTGAAGATTGACGGTGAACGATTAGGCCTGGGAACAAATTTATTCTCTGGAAAAGAGACTCTGGTCGAGCAATATGGCGGTATAGAAAACCTGAACGCCGAACTTGTCAAACGTTCAGATTATTACGAAAATAAGATTTTTACTAGATCTGGCAATTAGCCGCCGTAGCCGTTCGGGTTATTGCTCTGCCAATTCCAGGCGTCGCGGCAAGTATCCTCAATCGTCAATTCCGCTCGCCAACCCAGTTCTGCCTCCGCCAAACCCGGGTCGGCATAACACGCGGCGATGTCGCCTGGCCGGCGCGGCGTGATTTGGTATGGGACTTCCCGGCCCGACGCCTTTTCAAACGCTTTTACCAATTCCAACACCGACGTACCGCGACCAGTACCGATGTTATACACCTTATACTCATCCGGCTCGCCCAAATGTTCCAACGCCGCCACGTGCGCCCGCGCCAAATCAACCACGTGAATATAATCGCGCACACCCGTGCCATCCGGCGTGTCATAATCATCGCCAAACACACTCAAATGGTCGCGCTTGCCGACTGCCACCTGCGATACGAACGGCAGCAGATTATTCGGGATGCCCGACGGATCTTCGCCAATGCGGCCGCTCGGATGGGCGCCGACGGGATTGAAATAACGCAGTGAAGTGAATTGCCAGCCCTGCTTGGTCGCCGCCACATCGCGCAGAATCTGTTCAATCATCAGCTTGGTTTGTCCATACGGATTAGTCGCCGACAGCGGCATGTCCTCGGTAATCGGCAGTCGCGCCGGGTCACCGTACACCGTTGCCGAGCTAGAAAAGACCAGCTTTTTCACGTCAAATTCCTGCATGACATCTAGCAGCCTCAATGTGCTTTCCAAATTGTTCTGATAATACAGCAGCACCTTTTCCACCGACTCACCGACAGCTTTCAGGCTCGCAAAATGAATCGCCGCATCAATTGACTCAGACTTAAATAATTCCACCAGTCGCGTCCGATCACAGAGATCAAACTCATAAAACGGCACCGATTGGCCGGTAATTTCCTCAACTCGGCGTAAACTCTCAACAGATGAATTCGACAAATTATCGACTACCACTACGCTGTGGCCTGACGACAATAGTTCAATGATAGTGTGGCTGCCGATATACCCAGCACCGCCAGTAACGAGAATGTTCATGAAGTATCCCTTTCGCTATGATTCTAACATTATTATATCAGATGTAAACTATAGCCATATCGCTCATATGGGACATACGTTTATTAAGCAGTAGTCTGGGCTGGCACTCTTGCACTGAGAGTGCCAATTTGCTATGATAATCATATCAATTATCCCCGCTCTGTCTCTTGCCGCGGCGTACATAAATATGGACTTAGAAAAGCCCAAACATCAAAGGAGGATCTATGCCACCAAATATGCAAGAAGAGCTTGAGCAGCCGCTGGAGAAATTCGGCACCGATATCACGGCGCTCGCCAGGGAACATAAACTTGATCCGGTCATCGGGCGCGACGAGGAAATTCGCCGCACCATGCAAATCCTCAGCCGGCGCACCAAAAACAACCCCGTGCTGATCGGTGAGCCGGGCGTCGGTAAAACCGCCATCGTCGAGGCCTTGGCGCAGCGCATCGTCAAAGGCGATGTACCGGCATCGCTAAAAGACAAGCGACTGATTTCCTTGGAGATTTCTAGCTTGCTGGCAGGCGCGAGCTTCCGCGGCCAATTCGAAGAGCGCCTCAAAGCAATTTTGAAAGAAGTTGAAGAGGCCGCCGGCGAAATTATTTTGTTCGTTGATGAAATTCACACCATGGTCGGTGCCGGCAAAACCGAAGGCAGCATGGACGCCGGCAACATGCTTAAACCCGCCCTGGCCCGCGGTAAACTACACATGATCGGCGCGACAACCTTGGCGGAATATCGCCAGCATGTCGAGAAAGACGCGGCCCTAGAGCGGCGCTTCCAGCCGGTCTATGTCGGCGAGCCAAGTTTTGACGACACCGTGGCAATTTTGCGCGGTCTGAAAGAAAAATACGAAGTGCATCACGGCGTTAAAATCTCTGACGATGCCATCGTGGCGGCGGCGCGGCTGTCCACCCGCTACTTGCCTGACCGCTTTTTGCCTGATAAGGCCGTTGACCTCCTGGATGAAGCGACCAGCGCCCTGAAGATGCAGCTGGAGAGCGTGCCGATTGCTCTAGATCGGCTCAATAATCGCCGCTTGCAGCTGGAGATTGAAGAAGCCGCGCTGAAAAAAGACAAATCCGACCACGCCAAGGCCCGCACAGAGGAAATCAAGCAGCAAATCGCCGACCTTCGGGCTCAGGCCGAGGTGATTGACAATAAATGGCAGCATGAGAAAGACATTCTCCAGACCGTCAATACCGCCACTGAAAAAATGGATAGTTTGCGCTCACAACTAGAAATCGCCGAGCGCGACGCCGATCTGGCCACTGCCAGCCGCATCAAATACGGCGACCTACCAGAGCTGGAGAAAAAGCTGGCTGCCGCCCGCCAAGAACTGTCCGCCATTCCGCCAGCCGACCGCCTGCTGCGTGAAGAAGTTACCCCTGACGACATCGCCAGCGTGGTAGCGCGCTGGACGGGCATCCCAGTCGAGCGGCTGATTGAGACTGAATCCAGCAAATTAACTAAATTAGAGGAAAATATCAGCACCCAAGTGATTGGTCAAGACAAAGCCATCGCCGCGGTGGCGAGCGCTATTCGCCGTTCACGCGCTGGCCTAAGTGATACCAACCGACCAATCGGCTCCTTCCTCTTCCTTGGTCCTACAGGCGTGGGTAAAACAGAGGTAGCCCGCAGTCTGTGCCGCGAATTATTTGACGACGAGCACGCCATGATCCGCATCGATATGAGTGAGTACATGGAGCGACACGCCGTGGCCCGCCTGATTGGCTCGCCGCCAGGCTACGTCGGCTACGACCAAGGCGGGCAACTCACCGAAGCGGTGCGCCGCCGCCCCTACAGCGTGGTGCTGTTTGACGAAATCGAGAAAGCCCACCCCGACGTCTTTAACGTACTCCTCCAAGTGCTCGACGACGGCCGCCTGACCGATGGCCAGGGGCGAACAGTCGATTTTTCTAACACGGTAATTATCATGACCAGCAATGTCGGCTCGCAGACAATCATGGATTTTTCTGGCGACGATTTATCGGCACTGGATAATCAAATGTTTGAGGTGCTCAGGCAACACTTCCGTCCGGAATTTCTCAACCGCATCGATGACATCGTTATCTTCGACCGCATTCGACCAGAGGCCATGCGAGCAATTGTCGATGTCCAGCTGAAACGCGTCGCCCGCCAAGTTAAAGATAGCCGCGATATCACACTGGAGTTTGACGATAGCGTCCGCGACATGTTGGCCCGCGATGGCTACGACCCGGCCTTTGGCGCTCGCCCACTCAAGCGCTTAGTACAAAAGCGGGTGCTTGACCCGCTGGCGCTAGAGCTCATCGACGGGCGAATTCATGACGGCATGGCAGTAAAAGTGAATATAATTAACGACCGCGTGAAGTTCCAAAAACAATAATTAAGTTTCACCTATTTCCCTGATTAGCACCCTTCCATCGTCGTACGGCCGCATTTGGCTGCAAACATCCGAGCCCCGCCTTGATTGAGTCAATGCAGCGCAAGAAAAAGCGCTCCAGCCATCAACTGGAACGCTTTTTATGAGATTGCCCTCAGACCGGAGACAGGCTACTCGGTTTGGTTAGCCTCCGCTCGCGTCAGCTTATCAACCATCGGCAGAATCAGGTAAATACCGATGATGGCTGCCGCCAGACCGATACCAACAATAGCGAAGTAAGTTAGTGTTAACACCGGCTTCAACGTCGTCGAGAATGTGCTGGTAAACACTGCACCTGTCCACACGCCAATACCGCACGATAGAATCGAGGTGGTCAGCAGCGGCGCCACCGATTCAACCATCACCAAACGTTTCAACTGAGCAAGGCGCATACCGCTCAGCCGCAGCGTATACAGCGAGCGGCGGCGCTCCATCAGTCCGCCAATCGTCGAGACGATCAAGCTCGCCACCGCCACGAACAGCGTCACACCGATACCAACATAGGCCAAGTCAGCAAACTCGCGAATCGTCGGATTGATGTGCGGCTTTTTAGAGTCAGTACCACTCACTGCATAGGTTAAATCGTACTGATTGGCTTTCGCTGTCACCAAGGTTCGTAGCTTCTCGATATCATTGTCTGACTTCAATGTCACCAAATACTCTTTAGCGCCGTTCGTATCAATCTTATCGTTAATTAGCGATACGTTTTTGACCACTGGCTTATCAAAATTAAGCAGCGCAAACTGGTCAGGCTGGGCGTTATTTGGGCACGTGTGCTCGGTGTACGCCGCCAAATCCTGGCAGCGAATCGCGTCGCCGTCCTCGCGCGGATAAATTGTCGCCACCGACGTGATGTAAGTTTTCTGTTTGAGCTGCTCTGCCATATCACCCGGTAACGACTGACCGATAACAACTGCCGTGCCGCGCTTCAGTTGCGAAAAGCCGTTATCCTTGATAGCTTGAGCGTTTAAGCCTTCAATACCACTGGTCGCCGTCAAGTAAAAGCTGCCCGCAAACAGCGCCAATACCACGCCGCTGACACTACGGAAAATTGTCCGCGAATGCACCGCCGTACGCTTACCGGCAATCAACATCGAAGCGTTATTAGCCCAGCGCGCTGCCAACAGCGACAGCTTATTAGTCAGCCAGCCGCCAGCCAGAATCAGCCCAAACATCACCAGCAGCAGCGCCGCCATCAATAGTACCGACGGCAGAGCTGATTCTTTATTAGCCGCCAGCCAATCCCGCCCTGGCTTCGACGACAGCCAAGCAAAGAACGCGATACCAAGTGCCGGCACCAGCGCCCGCCAAGCGCGCAATTTCTTCACCTTTTCAACCGAACGCGACACACCCAGCGGCGAAATCTGCGCCCGGCGCATCCGCCGCCAGTTGACAAACATCGTTAGTCCCAGCGTCAATCCGATAATCAGCGCGTATTGCGTGCCAGTTAGCACCAAATCATCAGGATTAAACCGCATGCCGTCCATCTTGAAATCCTGCAGCGGCGCTTGTAGCAGCCAAAACGCGCCCAGCCCGATCAGCACACCCACCACCGACGCCAGTAGCGATTCCAACATCAACACCCGTCCCACCTGCCGCTTAGTTGCGCCGATCAGCCGCAAAGCAGCGTAACGTTTCTCGCGCTGTGCGGCGCCCAGCTGCGTCGCTACTGACACGAAAATGACAATCGGAAACAGCAGTATCGTCCCGCCAACACTAAATACGATGATGGCAACTGGGTCTATTTTAGCATCCGATTTTAATCCGTTGGCGTCCGTCCGATAAACATCAGCAAAGTATGATGGCTGCCCCTGAGATTTGGTAAAAGCATCGCTCTCGGCCACTTCCTCGGCGCTAGCACCGCGCACTATCATCAGCGCATCCGGACTGGCGGTATATTCGCTAGGAATTACGCCGAGGTATTTGGTATTTTTACCAAAACGCGCCAAGATATTATCCTCTGGGTATTCAGCAACCGCATCAGCCAACGCTTTTGATAAGTAATATTCGCCAGGACGCGGCGTTTTCAGTTTGGCAAACTGCGGTGATTTAGCCGTACCGTACATCGAGTAATACTGGATATATTGACCGCGCCATTTCGACGCATCACCGCGCCGGGTACCGCCAACTTTCAGCGGCTCGACACCAGCAATCGGTTTTTGCAAAGGTGCGCCACGGCTCGCCTGGTACGCCGCCGTATTAATTGCTAATCCATTAACACGCCCCATTAGACCGTTGACGCCAGCCGTAAAGTAGCACACCAGTACGATCCCCAGCGCCACCGCCACCGTAGTCAAGCCCAGACGCGCGAACGACTGGCGTCCAGACTTTTTTAATAACATCCAACTGACGCTCATTTGACAGCCCCCGCATTGGTTTTACCGGGCTTGCTTGATGTATTTACCGCTACATCAACACCAGAAATCTGCCCGTCGCGGACAATAATTTCCCGATCAGCATAGGCGGCAATCGTCGGCTCGTGCGTCACCATGATAACTGTTGTGCCGTGCTCTTTGGCGGTTTTAATGAATAGCTCCATAACTCTCTCTGAATTCAGACTATCCAGCGAGCCAGTCGGCTCATCAGCAAACAGCACTTTTGGCTCAATCACCATCGCTCGAGCAATCGCTACGCGCTGCATTTGTCCGCCCGACAATTCACCAAGCATACTGTCGGCTTTATTCCCCAACTCAACCTTATTCAGCCATGTTTTCGCCCGTTGATAAGCCTCTTTACGCTTGACGCCGTTGAGTAGCAGCGGCAGCGCTACATTATCCAGCGCTGTCAGCTCTGGCACCAACTGTCCGAACTGAAAGACAAAGCCAAAGCTGGTGCGCCGTAAAATACTGCGC
>CAUQXD010000020.1:0-12891 GCA_963521995.1 uncultured Candidatus Saccharibacteria bacterium | reverse complement strand
TTGTACAATATGAAAATGGTAGCTGTGAAAGAGATATTAAGAGGAAGAGGGCATTTTGTTGATGTTGTTAGTGAAGATGGTGACGTTTTGCCGGTGGACTTGGCGGAGGATCTACATCCGGTGAGCGATTGTCTTACGGGTGATTTTACAGAGAGAAATAATTTCTTAAGACAGGCGTGTGATAGTAGGGGCAGGTATAACAGTCTCGGGGGCTTGATTGAGGCTAAGAGGCAATATGGTGACGTAGAGGTGGGTAGGATAGTAGCGCGTCGAGCTCAAGTTGCTAGGGACTTAAGCAAAGTTGCTAGTCTCGCTTGCAAGGTTTGTCCATTAAGGTCTGACTGTAGCCTCTATGGGGTGTTGGGATATGCTATTCTGAGTGGACAGGTAGATTATAAATCGCTTCGTAAAGATGTGTCTATGACAGCAAAAGGAAATAAGCGCCCTGGTTGGTTTGAATGTTGTGCTGATTAATGGTGGCGATTAAAAGAAAATAACCCCTTCATCAGAAGGGGTTATTTTCTTGGTTGCGGGGGTAGGATTTGAACCTACGACCTTTTGGTTATGAGCCAAACGAGCTACCAGGCTGCTCTACCCCGCGGCACGTATTTTATAATATCAGGTTAATGTAATAATTGCAAATGTCTCAGCGCCTGCGGCTATTGCCACCGAATAAAAAGTTCATCCATTGCTGGAAATTACTATCCGTTCTTGTTTGTCTGGGGGCAGGGTTTTGTGCGGAAATCGCACTGTCTGTTGATGGTGTAATAAGTTGTTTCTCGCCAGGCAGGCCTTTGCCGGTTCGTTGACGAACGGTTAGCTCTTGGTACTCTTCGCTTTGGTAGTATTTTGACTCATATTCCAGGAGGGCGACTTGCAATTTCTCAATTTCCACTTGTTGGCGCTTATTGTCAATGGAGCGCTGTAGCTCATAATTCTTTTGCATTGATTCAATTGAACCCCAGGCCCAGCTCATAGCAATTAAAATAGCGACAGCAATAACGACGTTGTTTAGTGTTAAATAGTCATGCTGTATCCTGTAAATTAATCGTTTGAGTTTCAGTTTGTTCATTTTACAAATTCAATATCTACCACACTATATTGTAGCAGGAATGCGGAGAATATTCATCTTATTTGAGACACACAGAATATAGCGAATTGTCTCGCGGCAGACGGCAGGACTAATCGGGGACGATATTGTTACACATAAACCTTATAGCATCTAGTAGCTTACAATTTATTATGTAGTCGTGAAGCTCATCATCTGTAAATCCCAGATATCCTTAGTGGTAAATAAACGCGGATGAACTCCTCTTACTCTCGTAGCAGGAAAATGATAGCCTCCCCGCTTTTCATACCTTTCTACGGCAATTCGCAGAGCTTCTGATTCTGTCAATACCTTGGGCTGTTTCTCTTGGGGGTCTGTGACCTCTTCGTCAAGTACTGGCACGTGTTTTAGCCTCTCGCTCATAGGATGATTTTAGCTAATAACATCCACTATGGCAAGAGTGTGATCGTATTACAAAGGGGAAATAGGTAAGGTGTTCAATTTCTACTCTTGAGATTCTTTCCAGCGTTTAAGCATCGCCGCTATGAAGTCGCGATCTTTGTGTTCGAGCTCATCGTAAACTTGGCTAAAACTTTTTCCAGGGAAAGAGGCTCCTACTTCATCCATGTGTCTTTTAGTTTCTTCCCACTGGGCAGCTCTTTCTTTTGGAGTGCGATCGTCTGGGAAAGGTGAAAGAAAGTTATTTCTATAGTTCTCGCTTCCTGTAGTTACCTTTGCTGCTTGCCCCCCCAGTAGGCGACAACGCTCACACGGTCGTCTATCTTGTTCTGGTTGGTGGTGTCTTTCAATACTCATAACATCTTACGTCCAATCTGGTGGGGGCGGCTGGGATCGAACCAGCGACCAATCGGTTATGAGCCGACTGCTCTAACCCCTGAGCTACGCCCCCGTAAAGCTTATTATAGCGCATCAGAGGTGATTAGAGAAGTTTTCCAGCGGCAATTCGCACAGCCTCCGACCAAGAGGTAAAGCAGTGTGGCGTGGCGGCTAGTTCATCACTGGTTATTTTACACCGAATAGCTAAGGCCAGCTCAGATGCAAGATCACTGGCGTGTGGTCCAACAATTGTGCCACCGATAATAACTCGTTTCCTATCAACAATCAGCTTCACGAAGCCTGTTCGCTGATCAGTAATATTGCTGCGTACGGTCATGGTTAACGGTACGACTGCCATTTTTACTTTAATATTTTTTATCCGACAGTCTTGTTCGTTCATGCCAATTTGAGCAATTTCTGGCTGGGTGAAAGCTATCTGCATATGTGGTGAGTTATTAATTTTCAAGTGGTTGTTATGGAGCAGATTATGGGCAGCTACGCGACTTTGTGCTAAAACTTCGTGAGTTTGGAGTCTAATATCGACAGCGCTACCCGCAGCAAAGATGTGGCGAGAAGTTGTTTGTAGGGAAGGGCTGACAGAAATGCCGTTTTTTGTGTATTTTACGCCAGCATTTTCTAGACCCAGATCAGTAGTGGCTAGTCGCTGATTAGCAATTAAAACTTCATCAACTCGCACAGTTTTTTCTACTCGTCCTTGTATGAAAGTAATGCGTTTTTGGATGGCGGATTTTTGAATAGCAATAACTTTGGTGTGAGTTAAGATGTTCATGCCACGATTTTTCTTTGCATCGTTGGTTAATAGGTCGCTGACTTCTGTATCAAACTCTGGTAAAATCCGCACCGATTCTTCCGCTATATAAACTTTAGTTCCCAGGGTAGAGAATAGATGAGCCAACTCTAATGCCGTCGCACCAGATCCAATAATGAAAATATTTTTTGGCGGGCGTGTGAGGCTAAAGATGGTTTTTGGGGTGTGATAAGATATACTATCTAATCCAGGGATATCCGGAATTTTCCAGGCTGAGCCGGTTGCAATAAGGAATTTGCGAGCCGATAAGTGCCTGCGATTTACGGTGATTTCATTTGGGCTTAGAAAATGCGCACTGCCCGCAAATACGCTAATCCCCTGCTTTTCATAGTAGTAACGGTTACCGCCTGCGCCAGTTCGTTTGACAGTGGTGTCTTTCCAGGAGAGAAGAGAAGGGTAGTTGTAGCCAATGGTGCTGGTGCGCAGTCCAAATTTAGCGGCGTCTTTTGCGGCTTGATAAGTGCTAGTAGCATAGGTTAGCGACCCTGTCGGTACGTCTCCCCAATTTGGTGATTCCCCGCCGAATGTTGCTTTTTCTACAACAGCAACTTTTTTACCAGAGCCAGCCAAAATACTTGCTGCCGGTGAGCCGCCCGCACCGCTACCAATAATTATACAGTCATAATCAAACGTCGGTTTTTGTGACATGAATTCTCCTAAATTATAGTTTTATAGTGTTCGTATAAATAGGCGGCATCAGGATGTAAGTCTTTCATAATACGCTGCGCTTGGCGGCGAATGTCGGCGGAGGTGATTTCTGGTCGAGTTTCACACCAGTTCATAACACCTAAGGTTACAGTTTTTGCAATATCTTGGGATTGTCCTTCCGGTGTACGAACGCTCAGGCAAGTAGCAACGATGGAATCGTGAAGCTTGTCGGGACTAAATTCTTCTGGTGGACGCTTCCCTCTCTTAATGACGTTAATTTGCCCCGGTTTTACCATAAATTGCCCCCGTAGCTAATCACGCCGATAACACGATCTACGAAAATAAAGGCCGCTAAAATCAATAAGCTGCCGCCGCTGACGAATTGTAAAAATCGTTTGTGTTTTTCTCGCCAGCGCTGTAAGTTAGAAATATTATGCCCGCTGCCGACGAGGATAAGGATGATTGAGAGTGGCAGAATAGAGATGAGAGTGTAGGTGATGACGCTAGCGATTTGCAGTAAGGGGTTTGGTAGAGTGATGATTGCTAGCGCGGCAGCTAGGATTGGCGCAAGGATGAAGATAATTTCGGCAATAACGCTAGTTAATCCCAGAGCAAAGCTTTCGATAGAATTTCGGGTTTTTTTAGTTCGTTTATTCAAATAATCCGCAAAGCCGCGCGGAACCCATAATGAAGTACCGGGTTGGCGACGATAGTAAAATGCCCAGATGGCAATTCCTAGGCCAAACATCATTCCAGAGGCGATTGCTGCAACTAATTGTTCAGCGCTGGTAATATGACGGATGAATAGAGATAGGTAATAAGAGACGGCACTGATAAGTAGTAAGGTGATGATTGATACACCAAATACAAAACTAGTACTCATACGAAATATTTTTCGTTGGGCGGTTTTCTTACCAATTGAATGACCGCTCAGCAAAGTTAAAACACTGATGCTGAGCTGAAAACTGGCATGGATAATTGCTGCAAAAACGATGATGGCTAGCGATGAGATTGTTACAGGGGTCATGTTTGTGTATAAATCCTTCCCTACCAGTGTAGCACAAGCGGAATAAAAAGGTAAATAATAACTGAAAAAGGTATTGCTTTTTTGTCAAATTTATGGTAGTATAAAAACAGTTAAATAATTAACACAAAAAAAGGAAAACTTTATGGAAATCAACACCAGCGAATTGGCTGAATTTTTAGAGGTAACTCAAAAAAAGGAATTAGCAACGTGGGATCGGCAGCGTAGCTCGCGAGAGCTAGATGGGTTTGTTTCACGGCGATTGGCTGCGTTGGACGGCGTTCAGATTGATGAGCTAGAGTTAATCTGAGTCTTATAAAAAACTCCCCGTCATGTGGACGAGGGGTGATTGGATAATTTATGGTAGCACCGGGTGGACCCGAACCACCGACCTCAGGCTTATGAGTCCTGCGCTCTAACCAGCTGAGCTACGGTGCCACACTGCACTGATTGTAACAGATGGTATAAAATTTGCCAAATTGGTTTTAGGTATAAGCATTTTGTGAGATAATGGGTATGTGAGATATATTGTCGCGGTCAGTGGTGGGATTGATTCGGTAGTATTGCTGGATTTAATGTCGCGGACGGAAAAAGATTTAGTAGTGGCGCACTTTGATCACGGTATTCGTGAGGATTCAGCGAGTGACGCTAGGTTTGTTGAGGCGTTAGCTGAGAGATATAAGCTCCAGTTTGTTTGCAGGCGTGAGAAGCTGGGTGTTGATGCTAGCGAAGAACTGGCGCGTCAAAGACGATATGATTTTTTACGTGAGGTAGCGGCAGATTTTGATGGCGTGGTGGTAACGGCACATCATCGAGATGACGTTATCGAGACGGTGGTGATGAATTTGAAGCGTGGCTCTCGGTGGCGAGGTCTGGCTGGCATGAGTGATGCGCGAGTAGTGAGGCCAATGAATGGTTGGACAAAGCAGCGAATTTACGAATATGCGACTCGACAGAAATTAGAGTGGTGTGAAGATGAAACGAACCAAAGCGATATTTATCAGCGTAACGTGCTTCGTCGGCAAATAAATTGTGGATTGGACGAATATCAGAAGATTGGTGTGTATGAAGCGTGGCGTAAGCAGCGAAAATTGAGGGTGGAAATTGAGCAAGCGCTAGAGAGGTTTGATAGGGAGATGTCTAATCGGTATTTTTTGACGATGATTGATGATAATGTCGCACAAGAATTAATATACTATTATATTTTACGACATTACGATGTTTCGTTGCTGAGTTCTCAGTTGGAGCGAACGTTAATTGCTATAAAAACCGGAAAATCTGGTTCGCACTGGCAAATCGGTGGCGGTATAGTGATGAAATTGACATTAAAAAATGTTATAATAGACCGAGTTGATTAGTATAGGTGAAAGGAATAGTTGAGCATGGCCGTTAAGATGCCGCAGAGAAACGGAAAGAATGGAATTAAGCAGGTAGTACGATTTGGACTATTTTGGGCGATTATAATTTTTGTAGCGTTGATTTTTTATGCAACACTGTTCCCTGCCTCGAATCTTAAAGAAGTATCATTGTCGGACGTGGTGCGTCGGGCAAATGAGGGCAAAATTTCTCAGTTAGAAATTCAGGGTAATGACATTAAGGTGACTGTGAAAGACCAATCTAAGCCTACTGAGCGGTCAGTCAAAGAGTCTAGTAGTATTTATGAACAGGGATTAAATAAGGACGCAAAGGTTGAGGTTAAGGTGATCCCACCGTCAACGACTGGTGAGACGATTTGGAATTTGGCGGTGATGGTGGTGCCTGTATTGATTATTGTAGCGTTCTTTATGTTTATGATGCGCCAGGCCCAAGGGCAGAATAATCAAGCGATGGGCTTTGGTAAGAGCAAGGCGCGTCTGTATGGGCAGGATAAAGAGAAAGTACTGTTTGAGGATATCGCCGGTAATGATAATGCTAAGCAGGACTTGCAAGAAGTTGTCGATTTCTTAAAGCATCCGAAAAAATACAAGGATTTGGGCGCTAAGATTCCGAAAGGCGTGCTGCTGGTCGGTAATCCGGGTACTGGTAAAACCATGCTGGCGCGGGCGGTAGCTGGCGAGGCGGGCGTGCCGTTCTTCTCAATCTCTGGATCAGAGTTTGTGGAGATGTTCGTCGGTGTTGGTGCTAGCCGGGTGCGCGACCTTTTCTCAAAGGCTAAGAAAAATGCGCCGTGTATTATTTTTATCGATGAGATTGACGCGGTGGGTCGCAAGCGCGGCTCGGGCATGGGCGGTGGCCACGACGAGCGCGAGCAGACCTTGAACCAGATTTTGGTGGAAATGGATGGGTTTGACGGCGATACTAATGTGATCGTGCTGGCGGCGACGAACCGGGCGGATGTGCTGGATCCTGCGTTGCTGCGCCCGGGGCGGTTTGATAGGCGAGTGACGATTACCCTGCCGGAGCGCAAAGACCGCGAGGCAATTCTCAAAGTTCACTTTAAGAAAAAGCCGACCGACGAGACGGTTGACCTGGATAAATTGGCCGCCAAGACGGCTGGCTCTTCTGGTGCGGATCTCGCCAATATGGCTAACGAAGCAGCAATTATCGCGGCGCGGCGCAACAAAAAGAAGATTACCAACGATGAACTGACCGAGGCATTTGAGCGGGTGGCGATCGGCCCAGAGCGCAAGGCCAAGGTGATGAACGACCATGAGAAAGAGCTGACGGCGTATCACGAGGCGGGCCACGCCATCGTCGGCCACGTCTTGCCAGATTCTGATCCGGTTCACAAGGTAACGATCATTCCGCGCGGCGGCACCGGCGGTGTCACCTGGTTCTTGCCGCCAGAGGATAAGAGCTACACCAACGTCTACGAGTTCAAGGATATCTTGGCACGGGCGATGGGCGGCCGGATCGCTGAGCAAATCATTTACGGCGATGACGGCATTACGACTGGCGCTGGCTCAGACTTGCGTAAAGCCACTGAGATTGCCCGCGATATGGTGATCGAGCAGGGCATGGGTAGGAGCCTGCGCGACCAAGTATTCCACGAAGACAACGGCGGGCTGATGTTTGATAAGATGACCCGCGAGCGGCCGTACTCGGATGAGACTGCCAAATTGATCGATCAGGAAGTGTCGCAGCTGATCACCGAGGCCAAGCAGCGGGCAATGCTGGTACTAAAAGCTAACCGTCCGTTCCTTGACAAATTGGCTGAGGCGCTGCTAAAAGACGAGACATTAGAAGAAACAGCAGTGGATGAGATTCTTAAAGGAACTAAACTGCCAAAGGAAGCAAAATTACACGCGTAAATTGTTATGGGACGCGTCCGGAGAACTGTCGATAAGATAAATCAGCGGCTGACAGTCAAGTTAGCTGCAACCATTTTAGCTGGCTCAACGCTACTGTCAAGCTTGCTGGGATTTTTCCGTGATCGATTACTTAACTCTGCTTATATGCCGAGCGAAAACGGTGCGCTGGCGGGTTATCCAGTTGGACTAGACGCTTACACGGCAGCGTTTATGGTGCCAGATTTTATGTTCGCTGTGCTGGTGTCTGGTGCGCTCAGTGTGACTTTCATTCCAGTCTTTAATGAACGTTGGGTCAAGGGAAATAAGCAGTCGGCGTGGCAAATTAGCTCTAGTATGATCAATTTTATGGCGCTAGTAACGATGATCGCATCAGTGCTGATCATTATTTTTGCCGATCCATTGATGAAATATTTAATCGCGCCAGGCTTGAGCGAGTCGGGTCATGCTTTGGCAGTGAGCATGATGCGGGTTATCGCAGTTAATCCGTTTATTTTTGCCATTGCTTCGGTAATTGCCAGTATCCAGCAGGCGGTCGGGCGGTTTATGTTCTGTGCCCTGGCTCCAATGATTTACAATATCGGCATTATTATTGGTACGGTGTGGTTTACTAATGGTATTAATTTGTTTGGTTGGCAAATATTTGATGGTGGAATTATGGGCGTAGCGCTTGGTGTGGTGTTGGGGTCATTCTTGCAGCTGATTGTGAGCGCGGTTGGGCTAGCAGGTCTGGGCTTTGATTATAATTTTAAGATCTATTGGCGCAATAGAGGATTTAGGAAAGTTTTGTCGCTACTGCCAGCAAGGTCGGTTGATCAAGGGATGGATTATGTGGTGAGTTTGGTCGAAGTTAACTTGGCGTCGCGCTTGGCGGACGGTACGGTTCGGGCGTATCAACAGGCGTTAACCTTACATTTGATGCCAATTAATCTCATCGGCGTGGCAATTTCTAACGCTGCCTTCCCCAAGCTTACTGAGCATTTGGGCGAGGGGCGCGATGATTTGTTTCAAAAGGATCTGCGGTCCTTGCTGAGGATTATTTTTTGGATGGCGTTGCCAGTGGCGGTGATAATTTTCTTTACGCGCGGTTATGTTGTGCATTTTATTCGTAATGGCGGCAATCAGTTAATTGCGGGTATTTTGGGGTGTTTAGTGGTGGCAATTTTGTTTCGGACGATTTACCACATGGCAGCACGGGCATTTTATGCTCGCCAAGACACGAAAACTCCATTATATATTTCAATTTTCTCAATTTCTTTAAATATTATTTTGGCTATTGTTTTGTCGATGGCTTTGGGGATGGGCGCCTATGGTCTAGCATGGGCGCAATCAATAGTGGCGGTTTTAGAGGTGGTGATTTTACTAGCGGTTATGAACCGTCAAATGCCAAAGATGTTTAATTTGACTTTCATGCAAGCGATTTTTAAGATGTCTATTGCTGGTGTGTTGACTGGATTTGTTTGTTATATTAGTGTACTCATTTTGCCGTTTCGTTATCATGACGATAGTTTCTTTAGCGCTTTTCCAAAGTTTGTCGTGATTTCATTGGTTAGCTTTGGCGCGTATGCCATGTTCTCAAAGTGGTTGAAATTGCCAGAAATTGATCCAATCTTGACGCGCTTAAGGAAGATGTTATTTGGCCGATTGGAGATTATGCGCTAATGAATAATATCCGCAATTTTTGCATCATCGCTCACATTGACCACGGCAAATCGACGCTGGCGGACCGGATGATGGAGATGACGGGGACGGTAGAGAAGCGCGAGATGAAGTCGCAGCTGCTGGATTCGATGGATTTGGAGCGCGAGAAAGGTATCACTATTAAGTTGGCCCCGGTGCGGATGAAATATGAATATCAGGGAGTGGAAGCTAATGGCGCATCACCACTCTCATCGTCGAAGACTCTTGCAGAGTCTTCACGTCGGTCGCTAGACGCGGGTCCTGTCAGTCGATCCGTCCCTTCTTCTGAAAAATCAGAGATTTCTTCAGAAGCGGGCGCTACCCCATCGACTGCCACCCGCTTAGCGCAGCCTAATTCTCGGGTTTGTGCAGATGTTGGCGTGAATGGGTCGGCTCAATCAACTACCTACGACCTCAATCTCATCGACACACCCGGTCACGTCGATTTTAGCTACGAAGTCAGCCGCTCATTGCAAGCCTGCGAGGGCGCGGTGTTGGTGGTCGACGCTAGTCAGGGCATTCAGGCGCAGACGCTGGCGAATGTTTACTTGGCGATGGAGCAAGATCTCACGATTATCCCGGTGCTCAACAAGGTCGATTTGCCGGCTGCCGATGTGCCGCGGGTGTCCAAGCAGGTGATCAATTTGCTGGGCTGTGATGAAAGCGAGATTATTCATATTTCCGCCAAAACAGGGCAGAATGTCGATCAAGTTTTGGCGGCGATTGTTGAGCGAATTCCAGCACCAATTGGTCAGCCGGACGACCCAACACGGGCGCTGATTTTTGATAGTTATTATGATGATTATCGTGGTGTGATTTTGTACGTGCGAGTGGTTGACGGCCAGATCAAAAAAGGTGAATCAATCCACATGATGGCAACTGGCGCGAATGGCTTGGCGTTGGAAGTTGGCCATCTCAGTCCCGGTATGATCCCCGACCCGTCGCTGGATACCGGTGAAATTGGTTACATCGTCACCAACCTGAAGACTACGCGTGAGGCGCGGGTAGGCGATACGGTGACGTTGAAGAAATATTTTGAGTAAAATTAGCGATAAGGAGAAAGTTATGAGCTCGCAAATAATCAGCTTAACTGAATTACAAAAACACCTCGATCAAACGTGTAAAGAGAAGGGATGGGATAAAAATTCTGTCACTGAAGTATTCTTATTGTTTACTGAGGAGGTTGGCGAGCTGGCAAAAGCGATTCGCAAAGAGACGGGATTTAAGGGAGAAAAAAGACCTGATAACCATGATAATCTGCGCGAGGAATTTGCGGACGTACTGAATTATTTGATGGAGCTAGCAAACCGATTCGATGTCAACTTGGCGGAAGTTTACTTTGAAAAACATAAGATCAATAGCACGCGGCAGTGGAAATAATATATACTATTATTGAGAGGTGCAGATGTAATAAAATGCACGAAATAGGTATTGATATATCTGTTGTTGGCAATTATGAGTAACTTCAAAAACTTTACAGAGAAAATTAGATGTCGGGTGGTTCCAGTAATACGCGACCGCCGCGTGTGGCTGGATGAAAAAGTTGTCGACGATGATTTGCATTGTGTTTTTATGAATGGTCGATCGTACGAGCTTGGCGAGGAGTATGATGACTTTTTATACGTTACGGCTGACAGTTTTGTCGAGCTGGCAGACTTTATTCTCCGCGAGTTGTATGCACGCGGATTTTCATCGTCAGGCTATAAACTAGTCAACGAAAATCATATTCATTTAGACTACAGCTTTATGAGCGATGATACACCTTGGATTGCTTGGCATAATGTTGATGCGATAGTTAAGGGTGACATTACTGACGAGAAGGACTATCGTCGTGACAAGACAAAACGTGGTCGGTGGATGGGCTATGCTGAATTGATTCAGACTATTGGCAAGAATCAAGCTCATAAGATTTTTGAGCAGTTATAAATTAGGCCGCAGTATGCGCAAGGAATAATTCGCTGAGAATAAATAGGCGTGCAAGGAGCGATTTATTGTGCGTTTATACGAAAACGCTGAGCTGATATAATATCAAATAGTTAGAATCTAATAATATTTTTCCTGGCATCCAACGAAGATTACAAGGATTTCAAGAAGAATGGCTGAAAGCTTAGTCTCAGCGATATTGATTGACCTCGCTCCTATAGGGCGAGTATACTTGGTTATAAGAAGTAGCTAACGAGATGGGAAGGCTCGCGTATTGGATAGAATTATGGTAAGAATGTCTCGCAGTAACAACATATCATCAGCTAACTTTGAATTTTTGGTTGCGCAAGCTGTCAAGGCGCCGTCAGGCCATAATACCCAGCCGTGGAAATTTCGTCAGAACGAGTCGGCGGTAGAAATTCATCCTGATTTTGACAGAAGGTTGCCAGTGGTCGATCCTGACGACAGGGAGTTGTTTGTTAGTTTGGGCTGTGCAGCAGAGAACCTGTGCTTGGCGGCGCAAACTAAGGGCTATAAATCTGCCGTTTCGGTTGGTGATAAGGGGGTTATCACGGTTTCGCTCGCGGAAGAGGCAGGCGTCAAACCAAGCCCATTGTTCAATCAGATAGACGCGCGGCAGACTAACCGCAGTGTTTATACTGGTGAGGAAATTGCCCTAGATTCGCTAAAGAAATTACAATCTGTCTGCAGTGAAAAGGGGATTTCGGTTCATTATTATGCGCGTCAAACTAAACAGTTTAATGATATTGAGCAATACGTTCTTCAGGGCAATACGCGTCAAATGCAAAATGAGGCATTTAAGGCTGAGCTGAAAAGCTGGATGCGATTTAACAAAAAACATCAAGATCAAACACTTGATGGGCTGAGCTATGTCGTGCTTGGTGCGCCTAATGTGCCACGTTGGATGGCTGAGCCGATCATGTCGATGGCTATCAATGCCAAGACTCAGAATAAGGCCGATCGTGAAAAGATAGCTTCGGCTTCTCATCTGGTTCTTTTTACGACGAGAGAAAATAGTCGGCGCGAATGGGTGAGTTTGGGTCGGATGCTGCAGCGATTTTTGTTGACTACTACGGAACTCGGGGTTGCGCACGCCTATCTGAACCAGCCAAACGAAGAAGCGGAAATTGCCTCAGAAATGGCAAGGACGTTGGGTCTGGACGGAGAATATCCAACCATTTTGCTACGTATCGGCTATGGCGAGCGGCAGGCTTATTCCAAGCGGCGGTCTGTTAAAGACGTTGTATAGAGGATTGATCGCTAGATTGTTGTGAATTATAGATATTTTTGTGTTTGATTGGTACGACAGTACGCGAGGAGTGCATCATTCTACGCCAGGAGGGTGGTATAATTGACTATATGTCAAATATCACTGTCCAGCCCCTGCCAGGCTACAAAGAAGTTAAGCCCTTCGTCTACGCGGGCTTCTTTCCGGTGAGCAATGAAGATTACAATGATCTGAAAGAGGCTATTGAAAAGCTGAGCTTGAGTGATTCGGCGCTGCAGTTTGAACCGGAGAATTCGCCGGTGCTGGGCTATGGTGTGCGAATCGGCTTTTTGGGGCTGCTACATATGGATATCATTCGCGAGCGGCTGGAGCGTGAGTATAATTTGGATCTGATCGTCACCAACC
>CAUQXD010000019.1:0-13112 GCA_963521995.1 uncultured Candidatus Saccharibacteria bacterium | reverse complement strand
GGTATGCAATATTCTCCAGAAAAAAAACGTGTATTGAGTGAACTATTTAATTATGAAGAATCCAAAAAGCCACTTTTCAATGTAGAAGAATATATTAAAGAAAATGAATAAATCAAAACCGCCTTGTTAAAGAGACGGTTTTGATTTAAGACATAGGATCCTACTGTTTACTAGCTACTTTTTAGCCTTTTTGTCTGATTGTAGAGTATCAGTCTTTGCGGTCTTGTTGGCATTAGCTTTCTTAGCTTTGTTTGCCAAGGCTGCTTTGTGAGCCTCAGCTGCTGCCTGGCGCGCCTTAAAGCGGTCAACACGACCTTCGGTGTCGATAATCTTTTCTTCACCGGTGAAGAATGGGTGTGAAGCCGACGAAATGTGGACTTTAACGAGAGGGTAGGTGTTACCGTCTTCCCATTTGATGGTGTCTGTTGTCTGCGCTGTTGACTGGGTCAAGAACGCGAAGCCCGCTTGATCGTCGCTAAATACGACAGGGCGATAGTTCTGTGGGTGAATACTGCTTTTCATAACCTTGGTATTTTAGCAAAAAACCGCTGGTATTGCAATGGGGCGTGCGGGCATCTTGACGCATCAGTAAAAAATAGCGCATAATTACAAATGAGATATCCTAATTTAGGGGGAGTGTGTGTTATGGAAAAAGGTTCTGTTATATATGATAGGAGTAGGGACGTTGGCTCGGAATATTTAGTAGGAGAGGCTCTTCGTCGCTCTAAGGAATTGGCGGTGGCAGGAGAGGTAAGGGAGATATTAGAAAATCCCGATAAAACCGAATCTTTTGAGCTATATAATTCGGGGGAGCCAGAACATATGATGGCGCTAGTTGGCGGTGAGTTTGGGATTAGAGTCGACCAGGCACCAGGTAAGCCTAAAGAGGCAACTGCAAAATTATTTAGGCCGCACGAGACAGTTCAGGACTCGTATAGAGAGGTGCCGCTGGATGTCTATACTTCGGTTGTAGCCTTTGATGCACGTCGTATATGTATAGAAGATGGAGCTCCTTCGGGAGAAAAAGTTTCATTGCTATTCTTTAAGCTATCGGCAAACGTATCTGGTGAGCCAGCTCCGCCTATGACCATTGAAGATTTGAGCCTTAAGACTAGTACTTATGGTGCCGTCGTTTCGGATAATGGAGTTGAGTACTTTGAATTTACTAAAGGTGGTGGTATTGAAAGAGTGTCTTCTATAACTCCACCTCTACATACCAGTTTAGAAAGAATAGAACTTAGCGAGGAATTGGAAAAATTCGTTCAATCTCGTCAAGGAGCGGTTGCTCTTGATGAGTATTAGTGGTATAATCAGCAGGTAACTAATTTTAATGACACAATCCGTTTCACACTCCATAATCGTGAGCGGATGAGGTAAAAGGAGAAAGAGATGTCTGTAAAGGTAGACATTAAGGCTTTATTGGAGTCGGGTGTTCATTTTGGACACAAAACCAGCCGCTGGCACCCAAAGATGGCGCCGTATATTCACAGTAAGCGTCAGGACAGTCACATTATTGACTTAGTCAAGACGGTTGAGGCATTAGACAAGGCATTGCCAGAACTAACAAAAATCGCAGCGTCAGGCCGCAAAGTACTATTTGTTGGCACGAAAAAGCAGGCTAAAGACGTTGTGCGTCAAGCAGCTGAGAAAATCGGTCAGCCGTACGTAGTTGAGCGTTGGATTGGTGGTATGTTGACTAACGGTGCGACGATTGCTCAGCAGATCAAGAAGCTGAAGAACTTGGAAAAGCGCATGGCGTCAGGTGACCTCGAAAAGCGCTACAACAAGCTGGAAGTGCAGCGTTTCCAAGAGGAAATCGATAGCTTGAACGTTAAATATGGCGGCATCAAAGACTTGATGGGCAAGCCAGGCGCAGTGGTCGTGGTTGACGCCTTGACTGATGCTAACGCAGTACGTGAAGCTCAGACTTTGGGTGTGCCAGTATTTGCTATCGTTGATACCAATGTCAATCCAACTGGCATCGACTACGTCATCCCTGGTAACGACGATGCTATCAAGGGTATCCAATTGTTGCTAGACTACTTCACCGAAGCTGTTGCCGAAGGTGCGGGTAGTGTGAAACCTGAAGAAAAACTAGTGAAAAAAGAGGAGAAATAGGATGGGTATTTCTGTTGACGACATTAAAAAACTGCGCGAATTGACTGGCGTAGGTTTGACTGACGCAAAGAAGTCGTTGGTTGAGGCTGATGGCGACTTTGACAAGGCACTGGAAGAGATGCGCAAAAAAGGTTTGACTAAGGCTGAGAAAAAAGGCGACCGTGAAGCACGTGAAGGCTTGATCGAGAGCTATGTTCACTCTGGTCGAATTGGCGTGGTGGTTGAGGTGAACTGTGAGACTGACTTTGTGGCGCGACTTGATGATTTCAAGACATTGGCACACGAAATCGCCATGCAAATTGCGGCAATGAGCCCGAAGTATGTTTCTGAGGCGGATATTCCAGCTGAGGAAGTGGAGCGGGTGAAGGCTGAGCTGATGACTAGTGAAGCACTCGCAAGCAAGCCTGAAGAAATGCGAGAAAAAATTGTTGAAGGTCAATTGAAGAAACATTTTGTTGAGCAGGTGTTGATGAGCCAAGCATACATCTTGGATGACTCTAAGACTGTTGAGCAACATGTCAAGGAAGCGATTGCTAAATTGGGTGAGAACATTGTGGTTCGCCAATTTAAGCGAATTGAGCTGGGTGTAAGCGAATAAATTTTCACATACAGAAATAAATCGGCTGTAGCAATGCGGCCGATTTTTTATTTTGTCAATATTTACTACAAGTATATTGACAATATCGCAAATATGTGCTAGTATGATTACATATCAGACAGTAAAACAACAGACAATTGTAAAAATAAAAAGGAAAAGTATGAGCGAAAAATTAGGATCTACCACGCCATCGCCTAATACAGGTGAAGTAGTAAATACTGCCGAGGACGCGGCGGCTAAGGCGAACAAAAAACCAATGACACGCGAACAGCGTGTTACTGATGGTAGGGAAAAGCTGAACGCACTAAAGGACAAGGTGAAGGAAGGTCTTCGTAAGACGTGGAAAAAAATGTCTGAGGGCTTTTATGTTGGCGCGAGCTATGGGTTTGAATGGTCTGGGAAGGCTAAGGAAAAAGTCGGCAACACCTATACTGCAGCAAAAGCCAAGGCTGCGGAATTATTTGCGGGTGGTCATGAGCTTATTTCTCAAAAAGCGGCAGAGGCTCGTGAGCGTAAAGCTAAGAGGCTGGAGGGTCGTGCTCAGCGTGAGACTGAAAGGCAACAATACCGCCAAGCGCGAGAGCGGGATGAGCAAGATAATGCGACAGATAAGTCAATAATTAGGGAAGAAGAAAAGAAAGTCTCTGAGGCGGAGCGAGAACTAGAAGAGAAAAAGCAAGAGTTAATAAAGGCTAGAGAGGCAGAAGCTAAGGCTCGTCAAGAGCTTAAGGAAGCTGAAGATAATTATGCCGAGCTTGAGAAGGCTGCACAAGGAAATCCTACGGAGTTGTCTAAACTAAGGCTTGAAGAGGCCGCGTTAGCTCACTCACTGAAGATTGCTAGGTTGAAGATTGCAATGGCCAATACTGCAAATGCTCAAAAAGAGGTGAGGTTGACTAATTCAACGATTGATAAGCTTGATGCTTCCATAGGAAAAACCAGGGAGCAGATAAGAGATCGTGCTGCAGCTGCCAAGGAGCGTAAGGATAAACGAAGAGATGCTCGTAGGGAGTATTTTGGTGATAAGTGGGAATCTGCCAAAGAGAAAGTTGCGCGAGTTGCCGGCAAGAGCGCTGACTGGATGAAGCAACTTGGTAAGAAGATTTCTTCAGGAATTGGCAAGGTTGCTAGGAAAGTCGCCAATAGACTTGATCCAGTAGAGTCGAATAGTAATAATTAAGCATAATTGATAATAAAAAATAAAAAGGATATCATAAAATCATGAATAACGACCAACCTCAATTAAGTATTCAAGCAACAATAGTTACCAAGGCGCAGCTGAATTCAATCGGCATTAGTCTGCCAGACGATCAGATGCAGGCGCTGATCCAGCACGTAGAGGAGACAATTAACGAGCGGATTAGTGAGGAAGTTGTTGAATCGCTAAGCGATGATCAGCTAAAAGAGCTGGTGGAATTACAGACTAGTAATGCGCCGGCTGAGGAAATTGATGCGTGGATTCGCGAACATATTCCAGAATATGATGAAATTATCGAGGATAATGTGGCGATTGTTCTGGGCGAATTAGTGGAAAATTCCGACGCTATTCAAAAGTAAGTAATATAAAAATAACAATGATCCGCCTTCTTTCTGGGAGGGCGGATTTTACTGTGTGGAGATGATTAGGCAGCCGTCTTTTTGGTGTCGAGCATCTGTGGTGGTGACGATGAATTGATGGTTTTGAATGGTCTCTTGGAGGAGCTTTTCGCGAGTGGCGTCTAGCTCAGAGAAGACGTCATCTAGTAGGATTAGCGGTCTTGATTGGTTAATTTTTGTTTGCAATTCCAGTTCTAACAGCTTGAAGGCCAGCATAATGGTACGCATCTCGCCTCGGGAGGCGATTTTAATGGCAGGCTGATCGTGAAGAAAAATGGTAAAATCTTCGCGGTGCGGGCCGGTCGAGGTAAATCCGGCAGCAATTTCGTATTCACGAGATTTTGACAAGCGGTCAAATAGGATTTGATCATAGTTTTCTAGCGCTGCCGCCGCGTTATACTCAATTGACAATTGCGTATTTTTTCCGGCCAAAGATTCGTATAAATTTTTTATACACTGTTGGTTGGTCTGGAGGAATTCGGCTCTTCTTTGAGCAATACTGGCGGCATATTGAGTAAATTTTATGTCCCAAGCAAACAGATTGTCGCGCCAGATTGAATAATTTTCTTGGTGGTTTTTTAAGAGTTCATTGCGCTGTAATAATGTGCGATTGAATGCCCGCAAATTTGTGTCATATTTAGTGTCAAGTCGGGCAATTAGTCCATCAAGGAAATCGCGTCGTCTGGATGGCGACGAGGAAATCAGACGTAGTTCACTTGGCTCAAATAGGACTACAGGAAGACGATTTTTCCTGGTTAGGATTTTCGACTTGTTATTGTTGATGATGAATTCTTTACTAATTTTTCCTGATACAGTGCCTAGTTTAATTCGTCTTTCACCAAAATCTCCCTCCAGATGAATAATTGTTTGAGGGGTGTTGAACGCCATGCAATCACTAAGACTGCCACGAAAACTATTGCCACGTAGTGCTACATAGACCGCTTCAAGCAAGTTTGTTTTACCAGTACCGTTTGGTCCAATGATGACGGTGCCAGAGTTGCCAAATGCAGTTTCGTGTAGGGGATAAGAGCGGAAATTATATAGCTTAATCTTAGAAATCACTCTGTTATTATAGCATGGGACAGGGCGTGAAAATAAACAGACAAGTTGGCGGAAGTCTGTTATAATAGCGATAGATAATCGGAGGAATATATGTTTGACACAAACCCTTATGAAGAGAAAATGAACGCGGCTTTTAGCTTTTTTCAGGACGAGTTAAAAAAGGTGCGAACAGGCCGAGCGCACTCTGGAATGCTGGACGGTGTTATGGTGGAGGCTTATGGTACCAAAATGCCGCTTAATCAAGTGGCGAACGTTACTGCTCCAGAGGCGCAAATGTTGTTGGTGACACCATTTGATCCAGGAAATATTACCGCAATTACTTCAGCCATTCGTGATAATCAAAGTCTAGGATTTAACCCATCTGATGATGGGCGAGTAGTACGCGTGCCGGTGCCTTCTCTGACTGAGGAGCGTCGCCGTCAGCTGGTAAAGCAGGTTGGCGAGAAAGTTGAAGAAGCTCGAATTGCGATGCGAAATATTCGTCAGGATGCCCTGAAGGATGCTAAACGGATGAAGGATTCTAAAGAGCTGAGCGAGGATGATTTGAAACTGGTAGAGAAGGAGATTGACGGATTGATGAGTAAAATGCAGGCGCAAATTGACGAAGCATTTAAGGCAAAAGAAAAGGATGTATTGACAGTCTAATGAGTCAAGCTTTTACCGAGCGCGTTAAAGAATTAGGACTGTCGCTAGATCGGATTATTGTAATTGGCAGCGGTATTTTGGATCAATTAGGACTTCGTAAAGCTGCGGATGTTGATTTAGTAGCTGACGGTGAAGTATTAGAAAAAATTGCTAGCGATCCAGATTGGATTGAGCAATGCGATAAAAATCAGCGCCGATACTTTGTAGAGCACGACGGATCTGCGGAAATTTGGGATGGTTGGGAATTTGACGGGCGGGTGCTTAATTATGAGGATCTGTTGAAATGTTCGGTGGAATATGATGGTGTGAAGTTTGTTGGTTTAGATTTTCTGCGACAATGGAAGGATTGGCGCGGGCGCGAAAAAGATATGCGGGACATTAGGTTAATTGATGAGTGGAGGACAAATAATGAGTGAAAAAGCAGAACTACCGCGGCATATTGGCTTTATTGTTGACGGTAATCGCCGCTGGGCAAAGCAACATGGATTGCCAGCGTATGAGGGGCATTTGGCTGGGTACAATGCTCTAAAAGATGTAGCTCTAGAGACGCTTCACCAAGGCGTAAAATGTGTGAGTGCTTACGTTTTTAGTACGGAAAACTGGAAGCGATCAGAAGAAGAAGTCGGGCATTTGATGGGATTATTATTAAAGATGCTGAAGGCTGACGTGCCGATTTTTATCGAGAATAATGTACGATTGCGCGTGATTGGCTCCAAAGAACGATTATCTGATGCGCTGGTCGAGGCGATTAATAATGCGGAGGCAAAAACAGCAGATTTAAGGGGCGGTGATTTGGTATTATGTTTAAATTATGGCGGACATTTGGAGATTGCCGATGCGGTTAAAAAAATTGTTCAATCTGGAATTTCTTCTGAAGATGTAACACCGGAGTTGGTAGCGCAGAATATATATGTGCCAGATGTACCGCCGTGTGATTTGATAGTGCGAACTAGCGGCGAGCAGCGTCTGAGTAATTTTATGCTATGGAGGGCGGCGTACAGCGAGCTGATGTTTATTGATAAGCATTGGCCAGATATGACGACTGATGATGTTACGGTGATTTTGGATGAGTATGCACATCGGAACCGGCGGTTCGGGGGGTGATGATGCTGATTCTGGGGATTATTCTAGGACTATTTGTACTTATTTTACTGGTTGTTTTACATGAGCTGGGGCATGCTATGGTCGCTAAACGAAACGGTGTTAAGGTTGAAGAGTTTGGGGTTGGTTTTCCGCCAGCCGCAAAGAAGTGGAAAGTAAAACGAAGTTTTTTGGGTGAAAATGTAACGTTTAGTCTAAATTGGCTACCGTTGGGCGGTTTTGTACGTTTGAAAGGGGAATATGATTCCGCAAAAGGTAAAGGCACTTATGGTGGTTCGACGTTTTGGGTAAAAACCAAGATTTTGTTCGCTGGTGTATTCATGAATTGGCTTACGGCAATCGTTTTATTTACGATTTTAGCTGTAATTGGCTTACCAAAAGTATTATCCCACCAAGTTCAATTACCATTCGATACGGAAGTGCAACGTTCGCCGGTGACAGTGGTGCGGATTACGCCAGGATCGCCAGCAGATAAGTCAGGACTAGAAGTCGATGATCAGCTTCTAAATATAAATAATCAGCCGCTGAATAAAGCAGAAAAATTGCCAGACTTAACCAAAAAAAATTCTGGTAAAAAAATAGCTATTCAGTATCGGCGCGGCGGTAAAGAATCATCAATTGAAGTGCAATTAAATTCTGAACAGGCGGCAAAATCTGGTGGTTATTTGGGTGTAGTGCCGGGTCAGACGGAAAAAACGTATAGTACATGGTCGGCACCTATTATGGGAGCAGCAATTACAGGGCAATTATCGTACGAAACAGTTAAGGGTGTTGGTGTGCTGTTAGTAAAGACGGTTGGTGGATTCTTTGGGCAATTTTTTGGTTCGACAGAGTCAAGGGAGGCTGCGCGTGCTGATTTGGCGTCGGTTGGTGAGAATGTAGCGGGTCCAATTGGTATATTAGGTATATTATTCCCGTCTGTCATTCACTCTGGGGCAACACAGGTTATTTTTGTAGCAGCAATCATCTCACTTACTTTGGCGGTTATGAATGTTTTGCCGATTCCAGCGCTTGATGGCGGTCGATGGTTCACGATGGCAGGGTTTCGTTTGTTTAAGAAGGATCTAACAAAAGAGCGCGAAGAAAACATTCAAGCTACGGGCATGTTGATTTTATTAGTATTAACAATTTTAGTGACGGTAAGCGATGTTGGGAAGTTTTTCTAAGAAAATAATAGGTCGCAAGTGGTGGCTGCTGTTGGCTCTTCCGGTATGGGTTTACGGTGTATTTTTAGTGGTAGAGCTAGCTCTTTCGCTTTTGGTTGGAGAATTGTCTCGAATTGGTGCGCCATTAGGTTCCGTAAATCCAGTCATTTTTAGTACAATTTTTTCAATTGTTACGTATGTCGTATCTTTGGCTGTGGTAATTTACGTTCCAGTGTATATCAAAAATCGCCAAACGTCTCTTCGTGATTTGGGGGTAAATGATTGGCCGACTTTTTTGGAAATATTTATCTCGCCGCTGGCGTTCGTGGCATATTTTCTGCTAACGATGGTCACGATGAGTATTGCTAGCGGCGTTTTCTCGGTAAATATACAGCAGCAGCAATCGCTACCGTTTAGCCAGAGTATGCTATCGACACATTGGCAATTTTTCTTAGCATTTATCGTAATGGTAGTCTTGGCGCCAATTGCCGAGGAACTTTTATATCGTGGATATCTTTATGGGAAGCTGCGCAATTCCTTTTCAATTTGGCTATCGATTTTAATAACGAGTGTGGCGTTTGGTTTGGCTCATCTGTGGGCTGGTCCAAATTTACCATTGCAATGGGCGGTGGTAGTTGATACATTTACGTTAAGCCTAGTGATGTGCGCAGCGCGGGAATATACCGGTGCTATTTGGGTGCCAGTCCTGATGCATATGATGAAAAACGGGATAGCCTTCTATTTTCTATTTGTTAACACGAATCTAATAAATCAAGTCAACGCTTTATTGCCATTCATGTAAGGAGGAAAAATATGCGAATGACACAACTTTTTACCAGAACCTTAAAACAAGCACCAGCAGGTGAAGTGGCGCGTAACGCCCAGCTGCTGATTCGTGCTGGCTACGTGCATAAAACGATGGCGGGCGTTTATTCATACTTGCCGCTGGGATTAAAAGTGGTTGAGAATATCAAGCAAATTGTCCGCGAAGAAATGAATAAAATTGACAGCCAAGAATTGGTGATGAGCACGCTGCAGAGCAAGGACTTGTGGCAGGAGACTGGACGCTGGAGCGACGAGTTGGTTGATGTTTGGTTTAAGTCTCGTCTGCAAGACGGCACTGAGGTCGGTTTCGGCTGGACGCATGAAGAGCCGATTGTTGATTTGCTGCGTAATTATTTGAAGAGCTACAAGGATCTGCCAATTAGCGTTTACCAGTTCCAGAACAAGCTGCGTAACGAGCTGCGCGCCAAAAGCGGTATTATGCGCGGCCGCGAGTTTGTTATGAAAGATATGTACTCGGTGCATGCCAGTAAAGAAGATTTGGATAACTATTACAACGCCGCGATTGAGGCTTATAAGCGCTGCTACGACCGCTTTGGTATCGGCGATGAGACGTATGTGACGTTTGCCTCGGGCGGAGCTTTCACTAAATTTAGCCACGAATTTCAGACGATTTGTGACGCTGGCGAGGATTATATTTATCTGCATCACGGCAAAAATATTGCCGTGAACGAGGAAGTTTTGGATGACGCTGTTAAGGAGCTGGGTATTGACCGCAGCGAGTTAGAACGGGTTAAAACTGCTGAGGTTGGCAACATCTTTAACTTCGGTACGCAAAAGTCCGAGGAAATGCGCCTGGTCTTTACTGACGCTGAGGGTGTAGAGCAGTACGCTTACATGGGTAGCTACGGTATCGGTATCACCCGGGTGATGGGCGTGATTGTTGAGAAATTTGCTGATGACAAAGGACTAGTTTGGTCAGAAAATATTGCACCGTTTAAAATTCATGTGGTGTCGATCGGCGAAAAGGGCCGGGAATTGGCGGATAAACTGTACGCTGAGCTGGCTGACGAAGGCGTGGAGGTGCTGCTGGATGATCGGAACGAGAGGCCGGGCGTGAAATTTGCTGACGCCGAGCTGATGGGGTTACCGTGGCGGGTTACGATTAGTGATCGGGCAATTGATGGCGACGGACTGTTTGAACTAACCGAGCGGGCGACTGGCGAGACGAAGAAATTGGCTTACCAACAGTTGGTCGAGTTTTGCTCGGAACGGTAGACCTATTGTATTGACATAAGTGGGGTTGATTGCTATACTCAGATAGACTTACTTGAAACTAGCTAAAACACTATATCTGGTGTATAACATTAAACTAAAACCGCTATATGTAGTAGAGGAGGATGTATTTATGAAGAAAAGTTATCAGATTACTGAGGCTGGAAAGGCTGACTTAGAGGCTGAGTTGTCGGAATTAAAGGGTCGGCGCGGGGAAATTGCTGAGAAAATTGCAACAGCCCGGGACTTTGGTGATTTAAGCGAGAATGCAGAGTATGATGCTGCTCGTGAGGAACAGGGCTTGGTTGAGACACGAATTTTGGAAATTGAAGATATATTGCAGAGCGCCGAGATAATTCAGTCGAGTGATGGCTCGGCGGTGGTTTTAGGAAGCGCAGTAGAGCTGCAGTCCACTGATAAGACGGTTACTTACACGGTGGTCGGGCCGGTGGAAGCTGATCCTTTGGCGGGTAAGATTTCTAACGAATCGCCAATTGGCAAGGAGTTGATGGGCAAGAAAGTTGGCGACGAGGTGAAGATTAAGACGCCGAAGGCAGAGATGGTTTATATTGTTAAGTCGATATCGTAACGCGGTTTTCTACTGTTTTTTAGGCGTCGGCAATTCATGGCTCGAGTGAGTGTGGTATAATTATCTCTGTTATGGCGACATTACAAGATTATCGAAATGAACGTTTGCGAAAACTAGAAACCCTGCGAGAACTAGGCGTTGATCCGTATCCGGCGCGGTCGGAGCGGACGCATGGTTGTGGCGAGGTTTTAGCGCATTATGATGAACTGGCGGACCGGGAAGTAGTTGTGGCGGGACGTATCACTTCAATTCGCAGTTTTGGTAAGCTGGCGTTCATCAAACTGCGCGATCAGTCTGGTGAAGTGCAACTATATTTGCAGCGCGATGATGTGGCGGAATTGGATGCTAGCCGCGGCATGCTGGGCATGAAGCAGCTGAAGCTTCTGGACACCGGTGATTTTGTCGAGGCGCGTGGCATGATGACGACAACGCAGACTGGCGAGAAGTCGGTTGGTGTGCGTGAGCTAAGGCTACTAACCAAGTCGCTACGGCCGATGCCTGAAAAGCTCGAGAACAAAGAAGAGCGTTTCCGTCGCCGCTATGTTGATATGAATGTCAATCCAGAAGTGCGTCAGCGGTTTATTCGTCGCAGCAAGTTCTGGCAGGCGACACGTGATTATCTGAACCAGCACGGCTTTACGGAGGTCAACGTGCCAGTGCTGGAGCATACCACTGGCGGGGCGGACGCCAACCCGTTTGTGACACACATGGATGCGCTGGATGATCAGCAATTTTACCTAAGGATTAGTCATGAATTGCCGCTGAAACGGTTGATTGGCGCTGGTTTTGAGAAGGTGTACGACCTGGGTCCGCGCTTTCGTAACGAGAATTATTCGGACGAGCATCTGCCGGAGCACATCGCCATGGAGTGGTACGCGGCATATTGGGATTGGCGAGCTGGTATGCGCTTCATGGAGGCGATGTATGAGGATGTTTTACAGAAGACGTTCGGTACATTGCAGTTCCAACTCGGTAAGTTCAATGTTGATATGAGCGGTGAATGGAAAGTCTGGGATTATGCTGAAGTGATCAAAAAACATTATGGCATTGATGTGTATAATACAACGATTGAGGAAGTTGCCGCCAAGCTGAAGGAATATAATCTAGAGGTGGAAAAGACTGATTCCATACCGCGCGGTATTGATAAATTGTGGAAGAATATCCGTAAAAACGTGGCTGGGCCAGTTTGGCTGGTGAATACGCCGAAGTTCATTTCGCCGCTGTCAAAGACTAACCCCGATAACCCGCAGGCCGTCGAGCGCTTCCAGCCAGTGATTGCTGGGTCGGAGCTGGGCAATGGCTTCTCTGAGCTGAATGACCCGATTGATCAGTTGAATCGTTTTGTTGAGCAGCAACAGATGCGCGACGCGGGTGATGATGAGGCGATGATGTTGGACATCGACTATGTGGAGATGTTGGAGTACGGTATGCCGCCAGCTTGCGGTTGGGGTTACTCTGAGCGGGTATTCTGGATTTTTGAAGGTGTGACGGCGCGCGAAGGTGTACCGTTCCCGCAGCTGCGTCATGAGATTGACGAGACGACACGGGCGATTTATCCGCAGGTGAAGTTATAATTGTAGCGTGATTTTAGTTTGCTATAATTAGAGTATGAAGCGACTTATATTGGGGATACTAATCGCTGGATCTTTGTTGGTTGGATCTGGCCAGGCGGCGTTTGCAGCGCAGACGGACAATTTTACCATCACTAAATTTGATGCGGAGTATTCATTGGGCCGCGACGGCGAGAATCGTTCGACGTTGGCGGCGACGTGGCGAATTACTGCTAATTTTCCGCCGAATCAAAATCACGGTATTGCGCCGATATTTGTGAGAAATTACGACGGACATTCAACGAGTTTTTCTATAAAGTCGGTGACTGATGAGCGGGGTGTGTCGTTGAAGCATTCTTGGAATGGCAATGAACTGCGGATTGGTGATAAGGACACCTACGTCAGGGGCGAAAAAACCTATATCATCAAATTTGCCCAACGCGACGTGACTAAGCATTATAAAGATACGGGCCGCGATGAGTTTTATTGGGATGTCATCGGTAATGAGTGGCGTGTACCAATGGAAAATGTGCGAGTATCGATGAAACTTGACCGGTCGCTTCAAGCAGCGCAGCGCGGCGAGCTATTCTGTTATTTAGGCAGGTACGGCTCAACAAAACGGTGCCATGTCAGTGGTGATAAGGGTGTGA
>CAUQXD010000018.1:0-13186 GCA_963521995.1 uncultured Candidatus Saccharibacteria bacterium | reverse complement strand
CGGGCAAACTCGCCCTTGTTGATGACGGCGCGGATGCCATTGACGTTCCAGGAAAAGAGTCTCATAGAGTCATTATACAGTGGTGCTATAATTTAATGAAGATGCTATCGATGTACGATGAGTTTTTAAGTAAAATTTCAAGCGATTTTATAAATGTAGGAGGTGTGAGAACCGCCTATTATTTCTATAATGGTAATTCAAATAAGACTATCTTGCTAATTCATGGTATAGGTGGTGATTTTCACGGGATGATTCCGCTGGCCTACCGTTTAAGAGATGATGCAAATTTATTGTTTGTTGATTTGCCGTCACATGGCAAAAGCCAATTGATTGCGAATATGGAAGTTAGTGATATTGAATATTGGGCAAGAAATTTGTTGCCGACCTTTAAGCAAAGAGGTCTACGGATTAATGAGATAGTAGCTCATTCCCTAGGCTGCTTGGCGGCTAGTAAGACAGAGTGTCCAAAGATTTGGTATATCAACCCTCCGTTTGAAACGCCAATTGTAACAAAGATTTCTTCTTCACTCTTATATCATGCTCGTAGGATAAATCAACACATCTATTTAAACTATTATTTTTCAGTATTTCGCGGAATGTGCTTGATAAGAAATAGACAAAAAAGCACAATAAACTTAATAAAGTGGCTGACAAGGAAAACGTGTGTGACATCGCGGTAGTATTTGGAGCAGGCGAAAATTGCACGAGATATTTCCAGGAGAGAGAAAATGACTATTCCTGAGGGCAAATTTACGGGATTGATCGTGGGGAGATTTGATAAAATTACTCGTCCTACTGGTGCTAATGGGGTGAAAATTAATAAATTTGTGGAGCTTAATACAGGACATTTGTCGGTGCTGGATAGTCCGGAATTGATCTCTAAGCTGATATTGTCAGAAGAATAGTTTGATATACTGTAGCTATGAGTAATAACAATAGCAAAAAGTTGACTGTTAATATGATTTCCGAAAGCGAGTTTACTGTTCAGGGTCATGGTGTACATACAGCATATAAGGAGATTACGGACGCGCTGCGAAAAAGAAAAGATGTTGATATTGAGGTGAATACCGATCGTCCTGCTGATATAATTCATATCCAAACCATGGGGCTGTATTCTTTTCGACGCTTGATAAAGAAAGGCGGCAAGAAAGTAGTTTCAGCTCATATTGTGCCAGATAGTTTTATTGGCTCAATTAAGGGTGCAAAATATTGGAAGCCTTTAGGTAAAATGTGGTTGAAGTTCTTTTACAGGAAGGCAGATTTGGTTTTGGCCTGCTCTGGCATGGTTGCCGAGGAGCTTATAAACGACATGAATGTTCCTAAGACTAAGGTGTTTTACAATACAATCGATATGTCGAGATATAAACATACTGCTATGGAAAAGAAAACAGCACGAAAAAAGCTGGGCTTGAAAGATGGTGATTTTGTAGTAATGGGCAATGGCCAAGTACAACCGCGTAAGCGGCTTGATGTATTAATAAAAGCCGCCAAGCAGATGCCGGACGTAAAATTCTTTTGGGTGGGAGGAATTCCGTTTAAGAAGTTGGGAGCCGATCATAGTGCTATGCAGCATATGATAAAAAGTGCCCCCGATAACCTTACGGTGACTGGCGTTATTCCTCTGGAGGATGTTAGGGATTATTATGTGGCTACTGACTTGTTTGTTCTTCCTGCTATGCAAGAAAACCATCCTATGTGCGTCTTAGAAGCTGCTGGTGCTGAATTGCCAATTGTTCTGCGCGACATTCCTCAATATGATGACACATTTAAGGGCGACGCTATTATGGCAAAAACGGACGATGAGTTCTTAAGCTTGATCGATATGCTACACCGAGATAAGCAGGCGTATAGTGAGGCGCAGCGCGGAGCTAAACGGATTGCGAAGAGATTTGACAGCAGTGCTGGTGCTGAGCGGTTGGTCGAGTTTTATCGATCTTTGATATAAATGGTATAATGAGGCTATGAGGATAGGACTTTTTACGGATAGCTATAGGCCGTCTATCAATGGTATCGTTTATGTAGTCGAGTCGCTAAAGCGCGAGCTGGAGGCTTTAGGGCATGAGGTCTATGTCTTTTGTCCTGCGAAGTCTATTAGCCCATCTAAGCAAGCTGAACTGCTTCACGAAGACGACAATAGCCGGATTATTCGCTTTCGTTCAATTAAGGGCGCGTTTTTTGATGATTATGATACGTCGGTGTTCTTCCCTCCAGTGGTGCAGCGCCAAATTGCTAATATGAATCTGGATGTTGTGCATATTTTTACCCCTTCGCAAATTGGACTGTTGGGTGTAAAGGCGGCGAATAAAAATAATATTCCGCTTGTTGTTCAACATTGTACCGATCTGTATGAATTTGTTGATCATTATCCAGCGGTTTTGCCGGGAGCTTTGGCTTTGGCGGGGATAGTTTTTCCGCTATCTGTTAAGTTGAATGGCCAAGATTTGTTAGAGGTTGCTAAGCTGTATCGTCCACGCAACGGCGTAACAAAATGGAATAAAGATATTATTGAGCGCGTCATTACTATTTTATATAGCAAGGCGGATGCGGTTATCGCGCTGTCGCGTAAAAGCCGCGACCAGTTGCAATCTTGGCAAACAGAAGATTACAGCTATAAGATTACTTTAATGCCAAATGGGGTTAACGCTTTGCCGAAACCGAAGACGGAGCGGATAAAAGAGTTTCGGAAACAATGGGGTTTGCGTAAAACTGATGAAGTATTTGGTTTTGTGGGGCGCTTAGGCGAGGAGAAGAATTTGCCGATTCTCATCGAAGCGTTTGATAAGTTTATCGCCCAAGCCAGGCCGAAGTCTAAGTTGTTGTTTGTCGGCGACTTTGAATATCGGGAAACTTTGGAAAAAATGGCCGCTGAAACGAATTTCGCGGATAGGATTATATTCACCGGAGCTATGCCGCGCGAAGATTTGGGCGTGGTATATGAAGTGATGAAAGTGTTTACTTTTCCATCGTTAAAAGACACTCAGGGTTGGGTTCTTCATGAAGCTGCGCACGCTGGTAAGCCAATAGTTATCATCGATACGGAAGTTTCCGAGGTTGTAAAGGATGGAATTAATGGCTATTTCGCAGAAAATACTCCAGAAAGCGTGGCTGAAAAAGTAATCTCAATTCTGAAAAGCCCGAAAAAACAGGCGGAATTTAGCGCTGAAAGTAAAAAACTTGCCCGTAAATTTACCGAGCGCAGCCAAGTGAAGAAGCTTGAAAAACTCTATCAAAGCCTGATAGAGACACGGAAAAATTTGGAATAAGTCGAGTATGGTGTCTTCAGAAAATGCCGGGATTCTCTGGCAAATTTATCGGTTGGCGATGAGCCGCCTGGTTTCTCTGTCTTGGTCGCGGCGTTTGATAGTCTCGCGCTTGTCGTAGGTTTTCTTGCCTTTACCAAGGGCGATAATAATCTTGATAAATTTGCCGCCAGTCAATAATTTCGTTGGCACGATGGTCATGCCCTGCTTTTTAGCCTCGGTAAAGTGTGCTAATTGCCGTTTGCTGACTAATAATTTCCGCGCCGAAGTATCGACGCTGCGGGTATTTGCTTGCCCGCGCTCGTTCAGCCGCAGCGAAAAACTGGCATTGTTCAGCCATAACTCGCCATTTCTCAAACTGACGAAAGCACCCTTCAATTGAACGTGCCCTTCCCTGGCGGCGCGTACTTCCATTCCTGTCAAAACCAGCCCGGCAATTATTTCCTCGCCCAGCTCATAGTCAAACCTGGCCCGGCGATTAACGACGGACTGCGCGACCAGCTTTTTGGTTTTTGACTTTGGCATGGTTTTTATTATAGCAGGTGCAGTGCGTGTTGTTCCATAGAAATGCGCGGCCTCTTCTGGGGTAGTATTTGTGCTACAATAGCCCAATGATAGCCGACATTCACATCACCGAGAAGAGTTTTGGCGACAAGACGTTGATGCGCGACGTCAAGTTTAGCGTGAATGATGGCGAGAAGATCGGCGTGGTCGGCCGCAATGGCGTCGGCAAGTCGACACTGTTTGGGGTTTTGGCGGGCACGGACACTGATTATACCGGCGAGGTGATTTTTCGCCGCGGCATCACCGTGGCCAGTACGGCGCAGGAGCATCATGGTTTGGGCGATCAGACGGTGCTGAGCTACATCTTGGCGGGGCTGCCGGAATACGCGAGCTTAAAGAAAATCATCGATGAGTACCCCGAGACCATGGGTGATAATATGCGCAAGATTGAGGAGTATACCCAGGCGCTGGAGCGATTTGACCAGAAAGGGTTTTACCAGATTGAGGAGAAGATTGCCCGAGAGCTCGATAATTTTCAGCTGAGCGGGTGCGGCGGCCGTCCGCTTGGTTCCCTGTCGGGCGGTCAGAAGCGGCTGGTGGAGATTGTGAAGATTATGCACTCGGGGGCGCATTTGGCGCTGATTGACGAGCCGACCAATCACATGGATTATGTGGCCAAGCAGCAATTCATCGATTGGATGAGTTCGCAGCCGCGCCAGGCCATGCTGATCATCACGCACGACCGCGATGTGCTGGGTCGGGTGGATCGAATTATTGAGCTCAAAGACGGTCGAGCGGTCAGCTACCGCGGTAATTATGACGCTTACCTCAGGCAAAATGCTCAGGCGACGGCGGCGGGCATGAACAATTTTGAGCAAGTTGAGAAACGGATGGTTAACCTCAAACAAAAGGTGCTGGATTATCAGCGGCTGAAGGAAAAGTCGCGCAACCCCGGCACTATCCAAAAGTTTAAGCGGCTGGAGAATGAAGCGCGGGCGGAATTGGCGGAATTATCAGAGATGGACAAGCCGACGTTTTGGATTGACAAGGAGTCAGCCGGGCGGCTTGATTATAAATCGGCTGAGCGCTACGGCAAGTTCAAGGCGCGCAATATTCGGCTATCGATGAAGGACGCGACTAGCCGCAGCCAGCATGTGCTGGTGCGAGTTGAGGATGCAGCAGTTGGGGTTGGCGAGCGGATATTGTTTGAGGGGGTGAATATTGATTTGCGCGAGGGTGAGGCGGTGGAGCTGTGCGGCCGTAATGGCGCTGGTAAGACGACGCTGATTCGGATGCTGTTGGCAAGCGGTGATGTGGCTCGCCCGTCTCGCAAACATCTTTCTCTTCAGGCCGGCGCGCCGCCAACTGATCCAGCTGACGCTCTTGGCGCGCCTTTGCCGGAAAGGCAAAGCCTTCAGAAAAAGAGTTTGACGAGCCAGCTCGAATACGCTCAGAAGGAATCTGAGACACCGCTCGTGCCAGATGCGCCAGCAACAGAGGCACCTCCTGCGCTGGAGGCTGCGAAACGTTCGCGAGGAGCGGACGTTTCAGCCGAACGCTCGCGTAGTACCTCCAGTGGAGATACAAGCGAAAAGAGTACTCCAGCGCAGGAGCGTGGCGCAGCCGTCACCCCTATCCTCTCTTCTGGCAACCTCTTCCTCGATCCGCAGGTACGGGTGGGTGTGTACGAGCAAGAGATTGATGAGCGGTATTTGGCGGATCCGCTGGAGGCGGCGATTGAGAAATTATATCTTAGCCGCGACTTACCGATTTCTGATACGAAAATTCGCCAATTGCTAGCCGATTATCTGTTCACCGAAGCGGATCGGATGACACCACTGGCGCGCCTGTCGGGTGGTCAGAAAGCCCGCTTTCAGATCATTGCTATGCTGGCGAATGACCCGCAGCTATTAATTTTGGACGAGCCAACCAACCACCTTGACCTACCAAGCATTGAGGAGTTAGAGACGGCGCTGGCGAAATATTCTGGCGCTATCCTCTATGTCAGCCACGACAACTATTTCCGCCAAGCAATTGACGGTGAGGTGGTGCAAATCGGCGCAGAATAAAAATCCCGCCACTGTCAGGCGGGATAATTCGTATTCAAACACTTATTTTTAATCAGCCAACAAGCCGTTCTTGCGCAGCAAGTCTTGCAGTTTTGGTCGATCAAAACCAAGTACCAACTCGCCGTTAATGTCAGTCACTGGCACGCCTTGGAAATTGCCGCCGTTTTTACTGAGCAATTCTTCCTTGGCGCTTGGATCGGCCTCGATATCCTTGGCGACAAAATCAATGCCGAGCTTTTTCAGCCATTCCATCTCTGTATGACAGAAAGCGCACCAACTGGTGCTATAGACGGTAACTTTGGCAGCTTGATGGTTGTTGGTTGTGTCTTCGCTCATATTCTCTCCCCTTATTTATCAATAGTCATAATTATAGCATACTGATTATGTTTAATGGGAATTTTTTGAGGTCAAATGCCACCCCTTACACCACTCGCAATGGTAAATCGTAATTGATAAATTTGGGTTTGTCAGTTCTTGGATTTCTGATGCTTGATGGGCCTTCGCCTCTGTTGAGAAGCGGCGTTTTTTCTTACAATTGGTGTGCTGAGAGACTGACATCAGAGATAATCTTTGGGTTTTTTGAGTATTTTTTGGATAATTTCGCCGTGGCATCTTGCAAAATAGTATAACAGATTGATATAGTGAAAAGTAATGGTGCAAAAAACTGATATTTCTGTGAGTAAGACGGACAATTCTGCGACGCTCCTGATGAAGACGATGGTGGGGACGACTTGGAGGGTGTTTTTGCCGACGATTGGCTTGACGTTATTGGGGCTGTGGTTGGATAATGCAATCAATATGAAACCGTGGTTGACGTTTGGAGGAATTGCTATTGGCGTAATCGTTGCAGCAGTTCTCGTCTGGCTGCAAGTTGCCAAGATTAAACAACAGGAGTCAAAGAATGATTAATTATATGGCAAATGCCGGACCGCACATTTCGGTGAAGGTTGATGAAGTTTTTAATGTGGCTGGCGTATCAATTACCAATTCGCATTTGGTAGGAATTCTGGGCTTGGTTGTGCTGGTATGGCTGATGTTTAGGACGCGAGCAGCGGTTTTAGGGAAAAAGAAACATAACCTCGCGACGAGGCTGGTTCAGTGGACGTTTGACGGGTTGTACGACACAGTTGGTCAAGTTATTCCTGATGAGAAATGGGCGCGAAAAGTAGCGCCGCTGTGCATTACTCTGTTCTTCTTTATTATCGCGCAGTATTGGCTGGGGCTTTTGCCGATTGTTGGTCCGATTACCATTGGCGAACACCACACTCCCCTGTTTCGCGGCGGCGTGGCGGATCTTAATATGACGTTTGGATTGGCAATTGTGACAATTGTGGCAGCGCAAGTTTACGCCTTTAAATACCTGGGTTTTAAGGGAAATATGGGCCGATATTTTGTTAATCCGCTGCGCGATCCGATTATGGCGTTTGTCGGTATTCTGGAGCTGGTGGCGGAATTTTCGCGAATGCTGGGTCTGAGTTTTCGCTTGTTTGGCAATGTGCTGGCCGGCGAAATTCTTCTGGCGGTTATTGCTTATATGACGAAATTTATGTCGCCAGTGGCGTTGCAGCCGTTTTATTTCTTCGAGTTGTTTATTGGCGGAATTCAGGCATATATTTTCTTTATGTTATCGACAGTGTTTATTTCCCTGGGGCTGGCTCACCATGATTCGCACGAGCCAATTGATGATGTTCACTCCTCTACCGAAACTAAAAAATTGGCGGCGGCAGAAAGTGATTAAATTAGGTAACAATTAATTAAAGGAGAATATTAACAATGGAAGCATTAGCATTCACACTTACCTACGCAATCCCAGCGGCATTTGCAGCAACTGGTGCGGCAATCGTCGGTGCAGCTGCTATGAACGCTGCTGGCCGCAACCCAGAAAAAATCAACGACTTGCGTACTATGATGGTCCTCGGTATTTCCTTCATCGACGCGATCGCGATTATCGGTTTCGTGGCGGCAATCGTCGGCAAAGTTATGTAGTTTTCGGGAGTAAATTGTGGAGAAAATATTAACACAATTTGCCAATTCTGGCGCTTCGGAAAAAGCCGATTTGCTGAGTTCGCTAGGAATTGATTGGACGTTGCTGACTCTTCAGACGGTAGCATTTCTGATTTTGCTGTTTGTGCTGCGTAAATTTGCTTATCCGCCGATGATGGAGATGCTTATCAAGCGCGAGAAAGATTTGCGGGCGGCTGATTTGGCGGCGAAATCTGCTAAAGAAAATGCCGATAAAGCCGAAGAAATGACTGCTGAGATGATGCGAAAAGCTCGAGCGGAGGCTAATAAGATTGTGACGTCAGCTCGCGAAGAAGCGGCCGAAGCTATCGAGGATGCTACTAAAAAAGCAGCCGTTAAGTCCGAGGCTTTGATTAAAGAAGCGCACGATAAAATCGCTCAGGAAGTTGCAAATGCGAAGAAAGAATTGCATAACTCGACACTGGAATTAGTGGCGGAGGCGACTGGCAAAGTTTTGGGCGAAAAACTTGATGTTAAAAAGGATGCGAAGCTGATTTCAACAGCGCTGAAGGAGGCTGAGTAAATGCGGCTGGTGTCCAGGCGAAAGCTGGCCAAGTACGCTGCCGAGCAATTGCTGGCGGGAAATGATGCGGTGCTGGAAGAGATTGCTGGGTTTTTGATTTATGAAAAGCATGAGCGCGAAGTCGAATTGTTGGCGCGGGACATTGAGGTGGAATTGGCCGAGCGCGGGACAGTTGTAGCGACGGTGGAAAGCGCAACGCCGCTGGGCGAGGCGACAAAGGATGCAATTAAACGGCTACTATCATCTAGCTCGGGTATGGAGTCGCTGACATCTGTGGAGGGTCGCTCTGCAGCCCGAGCGTCCAGAAAGGACGCTCAGAGCGAAGCCCGCGTACTCGAAACAGATGTCAGCGACCACGCCGCTCAGCATGTCGAATCTCCTGATACGGAAGTTTCGAGTGACCGCATCGCTCAGGTGCGCCTGCGCGAAATCATCCGTTCCGAGTTGATCGGCGGGGTGAAGATTACCACGCCAACTCAAGTGATGGACGCGACAATTGCTAGGAAATTAAACGACTTGCGGGCGAAGAAAATCTAGGAGGAAAAATGAGCAAGATTGATGTGACAGAACTAGCCAAAAGCCTGCGGGAAAAAATCGCGCAGCTGGAGGAGACGGAAGGACTAGAGGATGCTGGTGTGGTCATCCGCGTCGGCGACGGCGTGGCATGGGTGCACGGCCTCAGCAAAGCTGGCTACAGCGAAGTGCTAGAAATTGAAACTGATGGCGGCGTGGTGAAAGCCTTTGCGCTGAACTTGATGGAAGATGAAATCGGTGCGGTGATCCTTGGCGGTGAAGAAAAAGTCAAGGCTGGCGCCAGCGTCCGCCGCAAGGGTGCGGTGCTGGATGTGCCAGTTGGCGAGGAACTGCTCGGCCGGGTGGTTGACCCGCTCGGTCGGCCGCTCGATGGCGGACCGGCTATCAAGACCAAACAGCGCGGGCTGATTGAACGGCCAGCCATCGGCGTGATGGGCCGTAAGTCGGTGCATGAGCCGCTGATGACCGGTATTATGTCAATTGACGCCATGTTCCCAATCGGTCGCGGGCAGCGCGAATTGATTATCGGCGACCGCCAGACCGGAAAGACGGCCATTGCCATCGACACCATGATCAACCAGGCGCGGCAAAAGACCGGCGTGGTCAACGTCTATGTGGCGATTGGACAGAAATTATCAAAGATTGCCAGGTTGGTTGACCGCCTGAAAGAAGAAGGCGTGATGGAGCAGACCATCGTGGTGGCTACCAGCCCGTCGGACGCGGCTTCCCTGCTGTACTTGGCGCCATATGCTGGTACTGCCATGGGTGAATATTTCCGCGACAACGGCGGCCACGCGCTGATGATTTATGACGATTTGACCAAGCACGCGGTTGCCTACCGCCAGATGTCCCTCTTGCTGCGCCGTCCACCGGGACGTGAGGCGTACCCTGGTGATGTGTTCTATTTGCACTCTCGCCTGCTGGAACGTTCAGCTAAGTTGTCGGACGAATTGGGCGCCGGCTCACTGACTGCCCTGCCAATCATCGAGACGCAGGCTGGCGACATCTCGGCGTACATTCCGACCAACGTGATTTCCATCACCGACGGTCAGATTTTCCTGGAAACCGACCTGTTCTACCAAGGTATTCGCCCAGCGATTTCTGCAGGCCTATCGGTCTCCCGTGTTGGTGGCGCTGCTCAGACCAAGGCTGTCAAATCGGTTGGTGGTAACCTGAAGTTGGGCCTGAGCCAGTTCCGTGAGTTGGCGTCCTTTGCCCAATTTGGTTCGGACCTGGATGATGCGACCAAGGCGCAAATTGACCGCGGCCAACGCCTGACTGAACTATTGAAGCAGCCGCAATATCAGCCGATGAGTGTCTGGGAACAATTTGTCAGCATCCACGCGGTGACTAGCGGCGCCTTTGATGATGTGCCGGTTGCTAAGATCAAGGAAGCGCAGGCTACTCTGTTGACGCAGCTTTGGAAAAATAGCAAAGACGCTATGCGTGAACTAAACAAGGGCGCCAAGCCAACTGACGAGCAGCTGAAAATTATTGATGACGCAACGCAGGTGGCAGCGAAAGGGTTTGAGGAGTAATCCATGCCTAGTACTCGTGCGCTGAAAAATCGCATTCGCTCGGTGGACTCGACCAAGCAGATCACCAAGGCGATGCAGTTGGTGGCGGCCAGCAAAATGCGCCGCGCCCAAGAGGCGGACAAGGCCTCAGCTCCCTACACCATGGCGGCTGAGGAATTGCTGAGCTACCTAGCCAGCCAGGGTGCGACTGACAATCACCCGCTGTTTAAGCGCCGTAAAATCACTAAACGCTTGATCATCGTCATCGCTAGCGACAAGGGCCTGGCCGGCGCGTATAACACCAATGTCCTGAAGAAATATCTGGAGCTACTTAAGCGCGACGACGAGTGCGGCATTGAGAACTTGACCTTGACCATCGGCCGGCGGGCTTCGCAGTTTGCCTCGCGCTTGAAGGATACGAAGATTATCGGTACGTACGAGGACCTGCCGGATCAGCCGTCTGGACTCACCTTTCATACGATTTTGAATACTGCCATTAGCATGTTTGAGAATGGCGAGGTTGACGCGGTGACGCTGGTTTATACGCGATTTGTCAATAGTATGGTGCAGACGGCGGAATTATCGCGCCTGTTGCCAGCTGGCACGAAGACTCTGATTGATCCGAGTGAAGTTTCTAACACAGTTTCGGATGCCAAGTATGAGCCGAGCATCCCGGAAGTATTGGACGCTGTAGCGAATCGTTTGACGGGTGCGCGATTACTGCAGGCGCTATTGGATGCCCGCGCCAGCGAGCACTCTATGCGGATGATGGCTATGAAAAATGCCACCGACAACGCGTCTGACCTGGTGGACGATCTGACACTAGCGATGAATAAAGCTCGTCAGGGTGCGATTACCCAGGAGCTGGCGGAAATTTCTGGCGGCGTGGAGGCGATGGAACAATGAGCGTGTATTTTGCTTGCTACGATGAAGATCAGCTCTCAGGAAAAGTATCCTTGCGCACTGAAGCTATTCAGCGAACTAAACGGGGTATTTTGGATAAAAATTTAACAATTGATAGGATCATTACTTCACCGCTTCTTGTTGCAAGGGATGCCGCTAAGGAAATAGCTCAAACGGCTGGATCCGATGATGTACAAATTGGTGTTGATGAGCGATGGCTGGATTTTGATATCGACGCACTAATGTACTGGTTGAGAAATGGGTGGCACGGTAAATCTCCGAGACCAGAGCGTGAGCTCAGGCCGCTAGATAAGATATTAACAACTATCGCATCTGCTTATGAGGACGCAGTTCGTTTGCCTGGAGTTACTCTCATCATTAGCAATAGCGAGGTGTATAAATTTTTGCAAGCATATATACAGAGATTATCTATTGATGAAGTGGCATCGCTAAAAGGTATTAAGAATGGCGAGATAATCGAGATAGTAAAAGGAGGAATTGATGAGTAAAACACTAGGAAAAATTATTCAAATCGTTGGCGTGGTGGTCGATGTGGAGTTTCCGCGCGATGTTAAGCTGCCGGCAATTTACGACGCGTTGCATGTCAAGAACGGCAAAGAGACGCTGGTGTTGGAAGTAGCACAGCACCTGGACGAGCACACCGTGCGGACGATTGCTCTGTCGTCGACTGACGGGTTGGCTCGCGGTGCGGACGTGGTGGCGACTGGTGCGCCGATTTCCGTGCCAGTGGGCGCCGAGACTCAGGGGCGCATGTTCAACGTGGTTGGTGAAGCGATTGACGAGAAACCGCAACCAAAGGGCAAAACTGCACCAATTCATCGCCCTGCTCCGGATTTGTCTGAGCAATCGAACAAGACGGAGATTTTGGAAACTGGAATTAAAGTTGTTGACCTGATCGCGCCGCTAGCCAAAGGTGGTAAAGCCGGTCTGTTTGCTGGTGCTGGTGTCGGTAAAACTGTCCTGATCACCGAGCTAATCAACAATATCGCTAAGTTCCACTCTGGTAACTCGGTCTTTGCCGGTGTTGGTGAGCGTACCCGCGAAGGAAATGACTTGTACTACGAAATGGAAGAAGCGGGTGTGCTGGACAAGACCTCGCTGGTGTTTGGTCAGATGAATGAGCCGCCTGGAGCACGTTTGCGCGTGGCACTCTCGGGTCTGGCGATGGCTGAAGCCTTTCGTGATGAAGGTAAAGACGTGCTGCTGTTTATCGACAATATTTACCGCTACACACAGGCTGGTGCCGAGGTGTCAGCGCTACTTGGTCGTTTGCCAAGTGCCGTGGGTTATCAGCCGAACTTGCAGCAAGAAATGGGTGCGTTGCAGGAACGCATTACTTCGACGAAAAAGGGTTCAATTACCTCTGTTCAGGCAGTCTATGTGCCGGCCGACGACTTGACCGACCCGGCGCCAGCGACGACCTTCGCTCACCTGGATGCGACCATCGTGATGAACCGTGCTTTGACGGAAATTGGTATTTACCCAGCCGTCGACGTGCTGGATTCTAGCTCTAATTCATTGGATCCAGAAATTGTCGGCGAGGAACATTACCGCGTGGCGCGCGAAGTTCAGCGAGTATTGCAGCAGTATAAAGAATTGCAGGACATTATCGCCATCCTTGGTATGGAAGAATTGTCGGACGACCAAAAGCAAATCGTTGCTCGGGCGCGCCGCATTCAGCGCTTCCTGGCGCAGCCATTCCACGTGGCCGAGAAATTTACCGGCAACCCTGGCGTGTACGTCAAGTTGGAAGATACCATTCGCGACGCTGCCGACATCTTGGCTGGTAAGTATGACGACAAGCCAGAAAGCTGGTTCTACATGGTGCAAGGC
>CAUQXD010000017.1:0-13676 GCA_963521995.1 uncultured Candidatus Saccharibacteria bacterium | reverse complement strand
GGACAGCACGCATTGGAGAAAGTCCATGTTCATCCTGAGCGTTTTCCCGATCTTCTGGCGAACCGTTATTATAAGCACCCAAATCATAATAATCTGGTGGCAATGGAGTTGCCGAATAGACATTCATGTAATCAATTCCTGGATGCTGCGCTCTATAGGGAACAATAAAATCAATGTCAGCGCCTTGGGCTGCGAGAGCTTTCGACATCTGATAGCAAGCCACACCAAGTCCGCCACTATTGTGCGGAGGAAGTTCCCACCCAAGCATTAAAATCTTCATCTCTGTTTTCATTGTAGGACGACGCTTATGTTTTTTCAAGGGATTTTGGTATTTTTTTCACGGAATTTTTATTTTTCACAATTTTAGCGTTTGCGACAAGGCAAATTCGTGTTAAAATGTACGTCATAGGAGTGTAGCTCAGGTGGCTAGAGCACTGGTCTCCAAAACCAGGTGTCGGGGGTTCGAGTCCCTCCACTCCTGCCAAGATTCTCACAAAAAAGGGAATCTTTTTTATTAGTCAAAAATCTGCTATAATTTCTCCATATGAAACCTCTATCACCTTCGCTTCCTCATATCATTGCCATGGTTGGTGCGCCAGGTTCAGGCAAGACACAATTTGCGGTAGAATTTGCAAAGATTTTTAATACTCCTGTCGTAAGTTCTCGCCAGTTTGAGGTTTTCACTGATAACACAAAAACCACCTCAGATGCAACATTAGCAATCTTAGAAGAATTTTTAAAAACCAAACAAACAATAATCTTAGACGGCGCGACCGATCAACGCAACAACCGCATGCGTATTAGTCGCCTGGCAAGAGAATATGGCTATAAAGTCCTTTTCGTGTGGGTGCAAACCGACTCTGCAACCGCCAAACGACGCTGGATAAAAGTATATAACGGAAACGATGATTCCTTCGACCGCCGATTAAAGCAATTTTCCGCGCCACACAGCAGCGAATCGTATATTGTCATTAGTGGTCGCCACACTTTTAGTACCCAAGCGCGTACCGTTCTCAAGCAGCTCAGCGCCAGCCGTCCTGAGACACCACGCCGCGCTGTCGCCAATCGTATTAGCATAGGATAATCATGCCAGTCATCACCGATCCAGAATTCGGAGAAATTGTAGTCAAACGACAAAGTCTGGCAAAAAATATCAGCCTGAAGATTGCTCCAGATGGTCGTCTGCGAGTTACCATGCCGCTTTATGCGCCAATTCTCGCTGCAAAGACGCTTGTTAAAACCTCACGCAAGCAAATTCGCGAGCTAGTCTCCCAGCACCAAGTGAATTTTTCCTACATAAAAAATCAACAGATTGGCAAAAGCCACCATCTCCTAATCCAGCCAACTCCCAAACCCTCCAGCGTAAAAATCCTTGGTACACAAATCATCGCAGAAATTAACCAGTCCGAACAAATCGAATCTGTCGCCAACCAGCAACTAATCCGCAATAAAATCCTCGTTGCTCTCCGAAAAGAAGCAAAAGGATATCTACCCAGGCGCTTATCTTTCTTAGCTCAACAACACGACTTTTCGTTTTCTCGTTGTAAAATAACCCACGCCTCAAGCCGCTGGGGGAGCTGTTCTTCGTCAGGAACGATTAGTTTGAACATTGGTATGATGAATCTGCCGTTTGAGCTTATTGATTATGTTATTATTCACGAATTGTGCCACACCAGACATATGGACCACTCGACAAGGTTTTGGGCAGAAGTCGCAAAGTTTGACCCACATTATAAAATCCACCGCAATGAGCTAAAAAAACACTCCCCGCACGTATAGAAATAGATTTGCTTATGCTATACTTAAGCCATGTGGGTGTTCATTATTTTGTTGGTTATTCTTAGTATTATCTTAGGTAGTATAACGGTTATTTTACATCAATTGCTGGCACGAATTGATAGCAAGGCTGCCGATGAAGGCAAACGCAGAAGCATTAGTGAGCACCAAAGAATGCTTACACTTATAAATAATATTACTGATGCGATTCTCAGTACCGACGAGCACGGCATTATCAACACCTATAATTCAGCGACTCTTAATCTAATTGACACAAACAACGACATCGACGGCGAGCACATCAGCCAGGTGCTGAACTTAGAGACAACCAATAAAAAGCCAATTGACGTTTTTAAGGAGCTGACCAAATCTTCAACGATTCGCCAACGTGATGATATTATTATGCCAATTGACGATAAAGATTACGTACGCCTGGAAGTGACGTTTGCTCCAGTTCAGGGCGGTGATAAAATGACACCCGATGGCTACGTACTGATTCTGCGCGACATCACAAAAATGAAAAGCCTGGAAGAAGAGCGCGACGAGTTTATCAGCGTGGTAAGCCACGAGCTGCGCACTCCAATCACCATTGCCGAAGGGTCGCTCAGTAATGCCAAACTGCTCATTGAGCATAATATGATGAAGAAAATTCCCGAAGCTATTGATGAATCTCATAAGCAAATCTTATTCTTAGCGCGGATGGTTAATGACCTTAGTACACTGTCACGAGCCGAGCGGGGAATCGCTGATGAAACAGAAATTATTAATATCACAGAGCTTGCTGCTCAGATAAACTCCGAATATTCGCCACAGGCAGAAGAGAAAGGCTTGGCATTTAATCTCGATATTGGCGGACGTCTCGGGTCGGTCAAGGCCTCGCGGCTTTATCTGGAAGAGCTAATCCAAAACTTCATCACCAATTCTATTCGCTACACACCAAAAGGTTCTGTAACGCTATCTATAAAAAAGAATAAAACTGGCGAAATAGTTTTTAAGGTAATTGATACGGGAATTGGCATTAGTAAAGCTGACATAGGAAAAATATTTGACAAGTTTTACCGTGCTGAAGATTATCGCACTCGCGAGACCAAGGGCACAGGACTGGGGTTGTATGTTTCGGCAAAATTAGCGAAAAAGCTAGGCTGTAAAATTGAAGTGGAAAGTCGGCTGAACCATGGCTCGACTTTCGGGTTTAAGCTAAAGGAGTTTAAGAAATGACAGCGGGTAAATCTGAGTCAACTTGCTATTTTCAATTGGATAGATTACAATAACTATTGACAGTCTGTGAAAAACAGACTTTTTAAATTGGGAGAAAATATGGCACAGAAAGGCAAGGCAAGCAGCAAAACCACGGTTCGTCGGATTAAAGCTACTGACGACGCGCCAAAAAAAGAAAAAACTACTGTAAAAAAAGCCACCAAAACAAAATCAAAAGTCACATCACCAGCCACCAAACCAGCTAAGAAAGCTAGTGATCGTGGAACATTGACTGGTTATTTTAAGGGTGCTTGGAAAGAACTGACACTAGTACGCTGGCCAACCCGCTCAGCCACTTGGGCGATGACCGCAGCTGTGATTGTTTTTACGGCAGTGTTTATTGTTCTGATCTTATTACTTGACGCCGCTTTTAACTGGGGCTTTAATCAAATTTTGAAGTAAAAAGGAGTTTTACATGAGCGCAAAACGATATGACGACAGCCGACAGTGGTATGCAATCCACACCTACTCTGGCTATGAAGAAAAAGTTGCCGAATCAATCCGCCAGCGCATCAATGGCGTCGATATGGCCGACAAGATTTTTGATGTCATGGTGCCGAAGGAAAAACAAATCCAGATCAAGAACGGTAAGCGCAAAATCATCGAGGCGAAGATTTTCCAAGGCTACGTACTGGTAGAGATGAAATTAACCGATGAAACTTGGTATATTATCCGCAACACGCCGGGCGTGACCGGATTTGTTGGCGCCGACACTACGCCAACGCCAGTTTCGGAAAAAGAAATTGCCAAGATTAAAAAACGCATGGGCGTCGAAGAGCCAAAGCATCAAATTGACTTCTCAGAAGGCGAAGTTGTTTCAATTATTGACGGACCGTTCAAGGGCTTTGACGGCGCAGTTAGCGAAATTGACGCCTCTAAAGGTACTCTAAAAGTTATGGTCAGCATGTTCGGCCGCGACACGCCAGTCGAGCTGGACGCACTGCAGGTAAAGAAAGTCTAGCTTGCGTTTTAGCGATTTTTTCGCTATAATAATCAAGTTACGCACTACAAACTATAAGGAAGAACTATGGCAAAGAAAATTATTGGTAATCTGAAACTCCGTATTCCTGCCGGCCGTGCAACCGCTGGTCCTCCAGTTGGTTCGACGCTCGGTCAGTGGGGACTAAATATGATGGACTTTATCAATCCATTCAACGACGCCACTAAAGACATGATGGGTAAGGATGTGATTGTTCACATTCAAGTTTACGAAGATCGAACATTTACCTGGAACTCACTTGGCCAGCCGGTTGACGATATGATTCGCGAGAAAGCTGGCATCCAAAAGGGAAGCGGTAAGCCGCACGTTGATAAGGTCGGCAAGCTTACTCGCGCGCAATTACAAGAAATTGCCGAGGCTAAAAAAGACCAATTGAACGCGATTGACATTGAAGGCGCAATGAAAGTTGTCGCTGGATCAGCTCGCTCAATGGGCGTAGAAATCGTCGACTAATTTGAAAAAGGAGAATAGCCCCGAATCTGTCGGGGTTATTTTTATGGTAAAATTTGAAAAATGATTGTAGAAAATATTTTAGACAATGCAGTTATCTCAGCTCTCCAATCTGACCGGCTAATCATCGCTAAGACAGATACTATTTATGGCGTGCTGGCTCGGGCTGAGTCAAAGAAAGCAATTGAAAGATTATATAAAGTCAAGCAAAGACCCTTAGACAAATCTGTCGTCGTCCTCGCCTCTGATATTACCGATATTCCCGGACTGACCCCGCATATGCAAGAAAAATACCAAAAACTAGCTACAGAACGCCCAACAACAATTATCGTGAATGTGTCTCCTGATTTCTTGCCGCATATACCACATATTAACGGCACATTGGCATTTCGTGCCGTCTCAAAATCGCCCCTGTCGGAATTAATTCAGAAAGTTGGTTATCTAGCCGCCCCCAGCGCCAATCTTTCCGGTCAAAAACCTGCAAAAAATATTAACGAAGCGGTCAATTACTTCCATGAATCCATCGCCATCTACGTTGATTCTGGAGAAATCACCAATTCTCGACCGTCGCAAATTATCCGCATCCGTGAGTGTGGCGAAATCGAGTTTATAAGAAAATAATTATCAATAAAAAACTTCCCGTCAAAACACATCAGGGAAGTCTTTTTAAAAATTACTTCACAAACGGATGGGCGATTTCCAAATCTGGACGCTTTTCCGCAATTCTCAACAGCTCATTATATTTGGCAATTCGCTCCGAGCGCGACATCGAACCAGTCTTAACCTGACCCGTACCCAGTCCAACTGCCAAATGAGAAATCGTCACATCCTCAGTTTCGCCCGACCGATGGCTCATTACGGTATTCCATCCAGCATCCTTTGCCATTAAAACAGCCTGAATAGTCTCGGTCAGTGTGCCGATTTGATTTGGCTTAATTAAAATAGCATTGCCAGCTTTTTCCTCAATTCCACGCTTAAGTCTCTCAACATTCGTCACCAGAAGATCGTCACCGACCAACTGCGCAAAATGGCCCAAATCGGCTGTCATTTTCTCCCAATCTTCCCAGGCTTCTTCATTCAAGCCATCCTCAATTGAAAGTACCGGTACGCGCCCAAGTAACGCCTTATACGTGCGAATCATCTCGTCCGCCGACAACACTCGATGCTCAGTCAACAGATTATATTTGCCATCTTTATATAGCTCGCTTGCCGCCACATCCAGCGCAAATCCAAAGTCCACGCCCAATTTATAGCCAGCCTGCTCAATCGCTCGCGTTAATAGCAAAATCGGCTCCATATTACCATTTCTGACATGCGGTGCATAACCGCCTTCATCACCAACTGTCGTTGGATAGCCCTCATCTTTCAGTATTTTCGCCAAAACATGGAACACTTCCGCGCTCATCCGAACCGCGTCAGCAAAAGTCGCCGCACTAGTCGGAATGATCATATACTCCTGAAAATCAGTCGCGCCGAGCGCATGCTGGCCACCATTCATCACGTTAATCATCGGCATCGGTAAAGACATAGTCGGACGACCCGCCAGATGATTGACGTATTGGTATAATTCCACGTCGCGTGATTTTGCCACGGCCTTCGCCACCGCCAACGACACCGCTAAAATCGCATTAGCCCCCAAGCGCGCCTTATTTGGCGTACCATCCAACTCCTTCATTTTTTCATCAATTGCCGTCTGATCAAACGGACTCATTCCTTTTAAGACCCGAGCGATTTCAGTATTAACATTATCAACCGCCCGAAGCACACCCTTGCCTCCAAAAGCCAATTCGCCGTCTCTTAGCTCAACCGCCTCAAACGACCCTGTGCTCGCACCTGACGGCACCGCCGCCCGACCAAAGGAACCGTCACTCAGAATCACATCTGCCTCAACTGTCGGATTACCGCGTGAGTCTAAAATTTGCCTTGCCTGTATGTCTGTAATTGTTATATCCATAATTACTAGTTTAGCAAAGAATAGGTACATCGTTAAGATGGTCCAGGGAAGCTAAATATTAGCTACAACATCGTCGAATTCACTCATTCCTAATTTATATAATATCTATCTTCAAATAGCAAATACATTGTCTCTATTGCCGCAAATATGTTATAATTAACCCATCATCAAATCAATGCTGGGAGGTAGATTCGCCGGGAGGTTGCGAGTCGCCGCTTGTACCACAGAAAGGATTAGTATGGCCAAGAAAGCCGAGCTGCTAGAAAAAGCAGCAGAACTACAATTAGCAGTCAGTGACAAGAACACCATCGCTGAGATTGAAGCAGCAATTGCCGAGGCTGAATCAGGCACACCTGAGGATAGCAAGTCGCACGACACCAAAGATAAAGACGTTATCGCCGAGCGCGAAGCCGTTGTCGCCAAGGCCGGCAAGCGTAGCCAAAAAGCCCTCGACGAAGCTGCCGAGAAAGCCGAGAAAGAAGCCCGCAAAGAAGCAGGCGACACCACGCCGCAGTCCGACGACGCCGAAGCGCATGTTAAGAAAGGTCCGAAGCCGATTACGCGTCCGCGCCTGGAGCGCCGCGGCAAAAAATACCAGGAAGCTGCGAAAAAGATTGAGAAAAATAAACTGTACAGCCTTGACGAAGCGTTGAAACTGGCGACTGAGACCAGCCCGGTCAAGTTCGACGCCAGCGTTGAAATTCACGTTCGCCTGGGAGTCGATCCGCGCCAAGCCGACCAGAACGTCCGCTCGACCGTAGCACTGCCGCACGGCACCGGTAAAGACGTTCGCGTGGCGGTTTTCGCGCCAGAAACCGAACATGCCGCTGCTAAGAAAGCCGGCGCTGACATTATCGGCGACGAGGAATTTCTGAAGCAGCTGGACAAGGAAGAATTGAACTTTGATATCTTAGTCGCCACGCCGCAATATATGCCGAAGCTTGGCAAGTACGCCCGGTTGCTCGGCCCGCGCGGTTTGATGCCAAATCCAAAGTCCGGTACCGTCGCTACCGACGTCGCTAAGGCCGTGTCTGAAGCCAAGGCCGGCAAGGTCGAGTACCGCGTCGACAAGCAGGCCATCGTCCATTTGTCAGTCGGTAAGGTTTCGTTTGGCGCCGACAAACTGGCGGAAAACACCCGCGCTTTCCTCGCCAGCCTGAACGCCCAAAAGCCATCCAGTCTCAAGGGCATTTACGTCAAGAGCGTTGCTATCACAACGACCATGGGTCCTGGCATAAAGGTCGAGGCCTCATTATAGCCTCATAAGGACAAACAAATACCCTGAGAAATCGGGGTATTTTTAAATATAGAGTTGATTTAATATCAATAATATTGTAAAATGATAATATTATGTCACTATCAGAAACCACATACTGGCGAGATGACGCCTCATGTACAAAATTAGGTACCAAAGAGGCTGACAGACTGTTTTTCCAGTCCAACCCAGACGATTCAGAGCGAGAGCTAAAAAGATACAAAAGAAAAACTGTTATACGAGAGGCTAAAGATGTTTGCTCCAGTTGCCCAGTGAGACGAGAATGCTTAGGAGACGCCCTGGAACACCCAGATCAGGCTGAGTACGGAATACGAGGGGGGCTAACTCCAGAAGAGCGCAGAGTAATACTGAGAAGAGGCAAAGCCGCAATCGATGCGGCGCTACAATCTGCCGGCTGAAAGAAATATCATCACGATGCTTGCATTCCGTTGTCATTTCTGCTACAATTCTAAGGAACATTACCAAAGACAGCGGCGATTTGTGTAAAAACAGATGTAAAAATGCCGCCGAGGGATGAAACGAACAGTTTTATTTGACGTCTTTGGTAGTGCGAGAATCAAAGACGTTTTTTGATTCTCCATTACCGTACGTTAACAAATTGGCACATAACAAATTAACTCAATCAAAGAAAGGATTTTTATGGCAATTTCACGCGATAAAAAACAAACTTTGGTTGCTGAACTAACCGAGCTTCTGAAAGACGCTAAAGGTACGGCATTTGCGCGGTACCAGGGGTTGAGCGTGGCTGAATTGCAAGAACTACGCAAGGCTGCCCGCGAAGCAAACGTCGTCATCAAGGTGGTTAAAAACCGCTTGGTGCGCGTAGCATTGCAAGGCGTTGACACCTACAAAGAAGCTGACACTGATCTGCTGGTTGGCCAATTAGTCTACGCCATCAGCGCCGAAGATGAGGTCATGCCAGCCAAAGTTCTGGACACGTTTGCAAAGACGCATCCGGCACTGCAGTTGGCTGGTGGTTTCTCAGGTGAAGGCCTCGGCATCAACGAAGCTGACATCAAGGCGCTGGCAGGCTTGCCAAGCAAAGACCAGCTCATCGCTGAAGTGGTGGCACAGCTGCTCTCACCAGTCCACGACACCGTGGGCGCGCTGGGCGGCAACTTGCACGGCTTACTGGACGGCATCGAAGCCAAAGCTGCGGCTTAAGTTTAGCAATCAATCATTTATCTGAGTTCATACCATATTCAACGCCTCCTCTTTTCGCGCCGGGCGCACATGCGCTCGGGCTGCAACGCTTTACCGGAGGCTTATGAAGACGTTACAAACTCAGAATTAATCAATAATTAAGGAGATATATCATGGCTGATATTAAGAAATTGGCTGAAGAACTGACCAAGTTGACAGTTCTGGAAGTTAACGAATTGAAAAATCACTTGAAAGACGAATACGGCATCGAGCCAGCTGCTGCAGCTGTCGCTGTTGCTGGTCCAGCTGCTGGTGGCGACGCTGCTGCGGCTGACGAAAAGACTGAGTTCACCGTCACATTGAAGGACACAGGTGCTCAGAAAGTTGCAGTCATCAAGGCTGTTAAGGAAATCACTGGCTTGGGCCTCGGCGAAGCAAAGGCTATCGTTGACGGCGCTCCAGCACCAGTCGTAGAGAAAGTTTCTAAAGACGACGCTGAAGCTGCAAAGAAGACCTTGGAAGGTGCCGGCGCTAGCGTTGAGCTTTCATAATTTGTTATATAATGCCAATTTGTTTCGTTTAATCACCGTCCTCTTTGGGCGGTGATTTTTATACGCCTGATTGCTGATATCATGAATCATATACCAATTGCAAGAGTAAAATTTGCAACAGTTTTTTATTCACATCTTATAGCACTGTGGAAAATTAGGGAAAAATATATATCGCGACTTGCCATAAACAGGAAGCTGTGTTATATATAAATGTAAGTATTATAAAAATAGACAAAGGAATTGCGAGAACCATGTCTGAATTACCAGAAAAACAAGTTAAGCGTCTCCGGACACTTATTCAAGAGGCGGAAACTAACCTAGCTGCCGCAAAAGAACTTTTAATTAGCATCGTTGGTGACGACGGGCAAGTTGTTACCCCGAAAAATCCATCCGACGAAGTCGCCGGTAAGGTTATTGAGGGCGTGTTTGACGGGCAAATGATGCTCAGTCCTGACGGAAAGAATTACCCAATTCCTGCCAATTATGCCTCGAAATCTAAGCTGGTTGAGGGTGATTTGATGAAATTGACCATCGCCGAGGACGGCAGCTTTATCTATAAGCAGATCGGCCCAGTACCGCGCAAACAAGTCATCGGCACGCTCGTCCAGCACGACGGCGTCTATTACGTCGAGGCTTCCGGCCGCGAATATCGCATTTTGCTCGCCAGCGTCACTTATTTCCGTATTAACGTCGGCGACCAAGTCACCATCATCATCCCGGAAGACAATCCTGACGCCACCTGGGCAGCTGTCGAAGCGGCATTGTAAAGGAAACTTATGCCGAGCGATTTTTTACTCGCTTATGCCAGTTTTAATGCCGATAGCCAGCCGTTTATCGACTGTCAAATTGATGGCGAGATTAAGCGGCGGGAATTGTTTGGGCAAGATTTATCGCTCGAGTTTGACTTCTTGACCAAATATTGTACCGGCTGGGTGGATTTTGAGAATCATTGCAGCCAGGTTTGTCCTGACAGCGCCACGGTTGACGGCAAATATGAAAACTGCCTGAAATGCCGTGATCGGACTGGTTTTAATCCTGCGTTTTATAACGCCGATTCGGTGTCGGCACAGCAAGAAAAGATTAATCAAAACCCGCACTTTGTCTATCTGGCATATTTCGCACCGGGAGTCATTAAAGTCGGTATATCGCAGGAAAAGCGCGGCATTCGGCGATTGCTGGAGCAGGGAGCGCGCTTAGCGTTGAAATTGGAGACGTTTTCTTCGGCGCTGATTGCCCGGCAATATGAGGCGAAAATTCCGCACTGGACGGCGTCGTTGAGACTATGCCGATTCATAAGAAGCTCGAGCTTATAAAACAGCCTTTCGATCGCGCGGACGGCGAGAAGAAATTGCAACAAAAACTACTTGAAATTGAACAGAAGATTGGCGTGTCATTTCCAAAGTCCGAACTGATTACTTGCGAAGATTATTTTCATACCGCTGGTGTTGATTTAACGAGAGTGGTGCTGATGAAAGATCAGAACCAATTGGCTGGACGTGTCCGCAGTATCATCGGCCCAATCCTCATCACCGACTACGACGGGCAGCTACTAGCATACAACGTGAAAAAATTCATCGGCTACCAGGCGCAAACAGTTGACGGCGCCATTGATATAGAAATACCCAGCACACAGCTGGCGTTGTTTTGACCAACCAGGCATATTGTATTACACTATTTGCAGAAACACGGAGTTTAATATGATCAGAAAACAAAATCAAACAACTAGCAGCATTAAGCGAATTTTTATTTACGGCGATTCTAATGCCTGGGGAGATAATTTTGTGGGACCGCGAGTGCGGTATAGCGACCGATGGGTCAACCGCCTAAAGCGAGAATTACGAGGCAAAGCACACATCATCGCAAATGGACTACCGGGCCGTATAGCGGGAGATTTTTGTGAATCAAAGCCATACAAGAATGGCAAGCAAGCTTTTACGAAAGCCCTCCAGCAAGCTGGCAATGTAGATACCATCATCATCGCTCTTGGCACCAATGACTTACAACAGCTATATAGTAGGACGGCGCAAGCTATCATCCAAGATTTAATAGATTATCAAAAACTGGCTCACGGTACTAACGTCATATATATCTTGCCGCCAGCATTTTCAACTGGTGAAGACTCTGGCCCAGAGTTTACGGAACAATCAGAAGAAGTACGACAAGAAATCTTGAGACATAAAGATTCGCTTGGTGAGTATATTGAGCTGCCACTTATGCCACTATCTGATGGCATTCATTTTTCAGCAAAAGGTCACTGTTTACTGGCACGCATTGTTAAAAATGCCTTGAAAGCGAGGCAAGCATGAGCAGAGGAAAGAAACCGCTCTTACAGACATAGGTCGGGAAATGGCCATCACTACTCACGGCTTTGACGACATGCCAGAAGGCCCAAATGTATTCGTAGCAAATCATGCCTGTATGCGTGATATCTTTGCTATACCAGCAAGCCTACCGGAAGACTGCGATGTTGTCATCAGCTCGCGATTGGCGTATAAAAATAACCCTGTGGGCACGGCAGTGCGGCGACTAGTGATAGAGAACGCACTGCACGCTATACCGCTTGAGGTGCATGGCGGCAAAGAATATTTAGAAGTCGGACTCAAAATGGCTAGACAAGCATTGCTTGACGGACGCTCACTACTCATCTTTCCAGAAGGCGCATATACCGGTGATGCTCAAGTTACTAAAGGCCGAACGGGCGCATCGCGGATTCTATTTGAAGCACGCATAGGGGGGGTGAAACCCAACTTATTGCCAGTAGGAATTCATTACAAACCATGGCCTACCGACCTAGACGCATATATGCCTCAGGACGAGCAGATTGATATTACCTTATGTGATCCCATTGACTATACGAACGCCTACCAGAAATATGCCACCTCAACAGATCGTGAGTCTCGCCGCCGGGCTTTACGTGCACCAATAGACATGGCTATGCGAGCTATTGCAGAAGCGACTGACTTGCCATATATTGACAAGCCAATAGAACTGTGGCCGAGAAAGACCATGATTTTAGAAAGCGGTGAAGAAGTTCCCATTCCTGGCCGCTAAACGGCTTACTAATCCCGCACTTTGCGCTATAATATATAAGTAATGAGTCAGGCACTGTACCGCAAATATCGCAGTCGCAGCTTGGACGAGGTGTTGGGGCAGGATCACGTGACCAACATTTTGCGCCGAGCGCTGGAGCAGGGGAAAATCGCCCATGCGTATTTGCTGACGGGTCCGCGCGGCGTGGGAAAAACCAGCGTAGCGCGCATTTTGGCACATGAGATCAATCAGTTGCCATACGACGAGGAAGCCTCACACCTGGATATCATTGAGATTGATGCCGCCAGCAACAACGGTGTCGACGACATTCGGGCATTACGCGAAAAAGCGCAAGTCGCGCCGGTTTCCGCGCCGAAAAAAATCTACATCATCGACGAAGTCCACATGCTGTCCAAGCCTGCGTTCAATGCGCTGTTAAAGACACTGGAAGAGCCGCCAGCGCACGTGGTATTTATCTTGGCGACCACCGACGCCGACAAGCTGCCCGCCACCATTCTCAGCCGCGTCCAACAATTTTTCTTTCATCCCATCTCGGTTGATGTCATGGCGCGCCAGCTGATGGCCATCGCCGAAAAAGAAGGCTTTGCCATTGAGGCGGACGCTGCTCGGCTGATCGCTGAGCGCTCGCGCGGCGGGTTCCGCGACGGGATTAGCATGCTGGATCAATTGTCAATTTTAGCCACACCCGACCAGCCACTGACCGTCGCCATGGTTACTGAATACTTAGGCTTAAGCGACGCAGCCACACTAGAGAAGCTGCTTGATTTATATCAATCAGAGAACAGCGCTGACATACTTAATATTCTGCAAGAGTTGGAACAAAGTGGTGTCAGTCCAACTGTGGTATCACATCAATTATTGTCAATCGCTCGCGCCAGACTGCGCACAAACCCAAGCCTTGTTGAACTCATTCAGCAGCTGATCGAGGTTGATCGCCACCCGCACCCAGACTTGAAACTATTGACCATTTTCATGCAACATCACGCCCAGTCAGCTAGGCCGAAGAAGACAGTTGCCCAAGCTGTCACAGCAACGCCAACCGTCATTTCGACACCAGCCAAGACAGCGTCATCAGCGGAGAAGCCAGCAAAAAGCCAAAGCACCAAACCAACTGAGCCAGTGAAAAAAACGTCCGAAAACCAAGACAACAAACCAGCCAAAAAGTCGTCCACAAAATCACGCAAATCTGATGCACCGCTAGAGCTGGACTGGCAAAAG
>CAUQXD010000016.1:0-14932 GCA_963521995.1 uncultured Candidatus Saccharibacteria bacterium | reverse complement strand
TGGGCCAGTAGCTCAGCTGGTTAGAGCACCTGCCTCTTAAGCAGGGTGTCGAGGGTTCGAGCCCCTCCTGGCCCTCCAAAAAATAACCTCACTATCCGTGAGGATTTTATTTTACCCAAATGGATTATAACGACGTGGTGGTGGCTCACGAAAAACTGGTCGCGAGCTGGAAGCGTTGAATGACTGACGAGGACTACATGATGTGGCAGAATTTTTATTACGAGAAGGCTTTACGACGTTTATTTGTCGATTGTTCTTAGGTAGCAGTCCATCGGCAGTATTATTTGCCGGAGCAACTATTCCCATTTCCGCGCCAAATCGTCGTATATTCGTAGAGTTATTTGCCGCCATGGAAGTCCGATAATTCTCAATATACCGCCGGTCTGAGTTTGCTTGGCGATTTGCACTTAGACTTCTACCCGTTGCACCATACGATTTAAATCCATCAACTGACCCATTCCTGGAACCAGATAATCTCATCACCATTTCCCGCGTCATCTGCGGTTTCCGATTTGCATCCATATACCCCCTATTGTTATATGAAATGGCGCCCCGAGTAGGATTCGAACCTACGACCTTAGGCTTAGAAGTCCTCTGCTCTATCCAGCTGAGCTATCAGGGCGTATTCACATTATAGCATCTTTCTGCTACAATAGTGCAAGCTTGCGGGTGTAGTACAGCGGCTAGTATGCAAGTTTTCCAAACTTGAGATCGGAGTTCGATTCTCCGCACCCGCACCAATTTTAAGATAATTCCCATCCATAAAGGGCATCATGGATCCATATTTTTACACAGAAAAACCAAAATACCGACCACACAACATCGAAGATGTCTCTGAGTTTTATGACATCATTGAACGCAGTAGTTTGACACATCAGTTGTCTGACTCCAGGCCGTACATCTACTGGACAATGGAGATTTATGACAAAGCCAACGGCATCAAAGGTGGCGGCGGTTTGGGCGTATTGGCGGCGGATACTCGACGGGTGGCCGAAAAGTTAGAGGTGCCGTTTGTGGTGGTTACGCCATTTTATCGTAGCGAGTTGCACCAAAAAATTACCAACCTCGCACAAACTGAATACGTTGAGAAGGTCTCGCCCCAGGAGTATGGCTTTCATTATATTGATGAGGTTTCGGTTAGCTCCGCCGGCTTTCCCGATGCTAGTTTAAGTATTTTCAAAAAGGTACTCGGCTCGACTCAATTTGTTACCATCTCAGAGCCAAACTTTGGACAGTTGTACGAAGGTGAAGGCTCGGGTGATCACCGACTCTACCAAGAAGTGGCCCTTGGGTTTGGTGGCTATAAAGCCTTGAAACTACTCGGCATCAAGCCAGCTGTCATCCAGCTCAACGAAACCGCAACAATTTTTGCGGCGTTGGCTCGACTGGACGAGCTGTGTGCCAACGGTATGAATCTGTACGAAGCAATCGTTTATGTGCGCAAACACACGCTCTACACCAACCACACTCTACTCCAGGCCGCTGAACCAGAATTCCACCGCTCGCAATTTGAAAAATTGGTACTGCCAAATCTCAAAAGCAACGCGGTGCGTTGCTGGCTGATGGAGCAATTTCGTAACGACCGCTTACGACCAAATCTCTTGGCGATTGAGCTGACCGAAGCCAAAAATGGCGTCAGCAAACTGCACGCACGAGTGGCAAATTTCCGCGATCGCAACAACGACAAGGTCAAGTTTCACGCCATTACCAATGGAATTGATTTAGAGACATGGGTGCTACCAGAAATCTTACAATCGTATCGCGAATACAACATCATAGACAAGTTTGGTTTACCAACAGAGAAATTCGCTGAACAAGTAAATAAACTCCTTAGTGCAGACATAAAACGTTTGAAAAAACATGGGCGCCTGGAACTTAATCGAGTCTTGTCAAAGCGCAAAAATCAATATAATCAGCCTGTACAAATTCCAGAAGATGCAATATTGTTTGATTTTAAGCGGCGATTTGCAAATTACAAGCGTCCTTATATGTCTTTTGAGAATCCCGACGCGCTACGTCAAATCCTTATCAGTCATAACGCGCATTATATTTTAGCGGGAAAAGTCCACCAGGGCGACACGACAATGTATCAGAAACTGCTGGAAGTGTTAAAATTAATTGATCATGAACCTGTTCTACGCGAACGAGTTCACTATATCCAAGATTATGACGAAGAGTTAGGTCGGGCTTTAGCGGTCGGTTCAGATATTGCTATCAATGTGCCGATTATTGGTTTAGAAGCCTGCGGTACGTCATGGGAGAAAGATATTGCCAATTTAAAACTACTGATTTCCACAAGCGATGGCGGAGTAGCAGATGTGCAACCAATTGCCTGCTTGGAAGTAACAGGGAAAAACTACGAAGCAGAAATTTCATCACTATACGTTAATATGCATAAAGCCGCCACTATATTACAAGATGGTCAATTATTAGAACATCATATTCATCACCAATTAGGCAGCTACTTGCCAATAATTTCTGGCGCTCGAATGATGAGAGATTATTTAAAATTCCTCTTTCCAAAGTCGCAAACTCAGCCAAAAAAATTACCAGAAACTAAACAAATTACTATTCAATAACCACTTCAACTTCAGCACCCAAGGAATTTAAGCGGGCGGCCAATTCTTCGTAGCCACGGTTAATCGAATACACGTCACGCAGGATTGACGTACCCGGTGCTGCCAGCATTGCCAACAAAACTACCACTGACGGCCTTAAGGCGGGCGGCGCTACGACATCAGCCGGCTTCCACCTGGTGGGGCCAGTGATATAGACACGGTGCGGATCAACCAGTTCAATTTGCGCATTTAACTTACTTAGCTCTGTGAAATAAATTGCCCGATTTTCATAGCTCCAGTCGTGCACTAATGTCCGACCTTTAGCAACCGTAGCAATCAACCCCAAAAATGGCAGGTTGTCCATATTTATCCCTGGGAACGGCAGGGCGTGTAACTTATCTTTAGCAGATTTAAGTTCAGAATGATACAGTGCGATATCCACCAAACGCGTCTGCTCATTATTAGCAAAATATTCTTCACTCAAATCAAATTTTAGTCCCATTTCCGCCAACGTTGCCAGTTCAATCTCCAAAAATTCAATTGGCGCCCGACGAATCGTGATCTCTGAATCGGTCACAACTGCCGCAGCGATAAAACTCATCGCCTCAATCGGATCTTCGCTTGGGTAGTAATCTATGTTTTTATTAATATGTTTACGTCCTGTAATCTTCAGGGTGGTTGTGCCAATTCCCTCAATTTTCACTCCCAGCTTTTTTAAGAAAAAGCAAACATCTTGCACCATGTAGTTAGGGCTGGCATTGCGAATAATCGTCGTATCTGGAGAAAGCACCGCCGCCATAATAATATTTTCAGTTACTGTGTCACCACGCTCCGTTAGAAGAATTGTCCGATTACCAGAATCAGCATTAGTTTTTGCGTGATAATAATCAGTTTCTGCCGTGACATTCATGCCAAAATGCCTCAAACCACTCAAATGTGGTTCTACTGTGCGCTTACCGAGATTACAGCCACCTGCAAATGGCAATTTAAAATCGGCATACTGATAGAGTAGCGGACCAAGAAACATAATTACCGTGCGCGTTCGCTTGGCGGCATCAATGTCCATGTCCTCCAGCCTTAATCTGGCTGGTGGCATAATCTCCAAATCGTTACCATCCAGCCAACGAGTTTTTACGCCAATAGAATTTAACACCTCAATAATACGATTAACTTCCTCGATTCTTGCCACTTTCCTGAAGGTAGTTTTTCCTTTATTTAGCAAGCTGGCGCAAAGCAGCGCCACGGCGGCATTCTTACTTGTTTTAACTAGTATCTCACCAGACAGTTTTTTACCACCATGTACTTTAAAATTCATTTTTCCTGAATGATTAACCGTCACAATATTACTATTAAGCACCTCGCTAATGCGCGCCACCATTTCAATGCTAATATTCTGACCCCCGTTTTCAATCCGGTTAATAGCGCTCTGTGACGTACCAATCGCCTCGGCCAGCTGTGTCTGCGTAAGGCCCTGTTTTTGACGATTTTCTGCAATTAAATTGCCAATTTTTTGGAGATACCTATCTTTGATCATGCCCGGATTATATCACTAATGATATATTTAGGCAATGGTATAATGAGAATATTGGAGGTATATCTATGAAAGATAAGCAAGTTGAGCAACTCATAAAAGCAGAAAAAAATCGACAGACTGATGGGCTGGAACTAATTCCGAGTGAAAATTATGTCTCACCAGATGTGCTGAAGGCGCTGGGCAGTGTTTTTACTAATAAATATTCTGAAGGCTACCCTGGACGACGCTACTACGGCGGACAAGAAAACACCGACCAAATTGAGCAACTGGCGATTGACCGCGCTAAAAAACTATTCGGCGCTGACCACGCTAATGTCCAGCCACACTCTGGCGCCCAAGCCAACGAGGCGGTGTATTATGCGTGGTGCGAGCCAGGCGATACCATTCTGGCGATGGATTTGGCACACGGTGGACATCTGACGCACGGTGCTCCAGTCACTCGTTCGGCCCGCGAATATAATTTCATCCGCTACGGTATTAAGGATGTCGAGACTGGCGAAATTGACTATGAAGAAATTCGCCGCTTGGCACTAAAACATCGGCCAAAAATTATCTTGGCGGGATTTTCGGCCTATCCACGAGAACTGGATTACGCCAAGTTTTCCGAGATTGGCAACGAAGTCGGCGCTATGTTGATGGCAGACATGAGCCACATTGCTGGACTAATTGTCGGCGGCGTAGCTAAAAATCCGTTTGACTACGGATTTCATGTTATTACCACCACCACACATAAAACCTTACGCGGTCCGCGTGGCGGTTTAATCCTCAGCCGTGGTATCGTCAGTAACCCACTGAAAAAGCCAGAAAAAACTCTCGAGAATCTACCGACGTTGATTGATAGAGCTGTATTCCCCGGTACCCAAGGCGGTCCACATATGCATACCATCGCCGCTAAAGCCGTCGCGTTTGGTGAGGCGCTGCAGCCAGAATTCAAAGATTACGCCCAACAAATTATTAAGAACGCAAAAAAGCTAGCAGAAGAGCTACAAAAACGAGGTTTTAAATTGGTTACAGGCGGGACTAGCAACCACCTAATTTTAGCGGATATTTATAGCAGTTTCGGTATTGATGGTAAAGAGGCAGAGATCGCCATGGATAAGACTGGCCTGACATTAAATGCCAATACTATACCAAATGACAAGCTACCACGATTTCGACCAAGCGGTATTCGCCTGGGAACGCCAGCAATTACCACGCGTGGCGCTCAGGAGAATGACATGATAAAAATTGCTGAGTGGCTGAAATTAGCAATTGATCATCGTAATAATGACGAAGAATTAGCCAAGCTTCGACGGGAGGTTAGGGCTTTCTGCCAGAAACTACGTGGTATTTAAACTTAAAAGCTTATAATTAAAACTCCGGTGTAGCACCGGAGTTTTAATTAAGTATCTAGCTGATTCTAAAATTAGCAAGAACCAATCTGTCGCTCTGCAGCTTCACCCTTCGAGAAGTTGTAGTACTTTATCCTTGCACCCTTATTGTCTGTACATGGCGTATACTCAATAGTGTTGGCTTCTGCAGGAGCAGTAGTACCGATAGTTCCTGCTTTAACAGTACTTGCGTCCAAATAGTATGGCTCACCTGTTTGTGATACAGGAGGAGTACCGGTAGTCTTATCCGTCAACTTTGATAGGCTGTCTGGATAGCTACTCTTTGATGTATTGTAAAGCTCAGCTTTCTTAGCAACAGCGTCAGCAGCAGATTGTGCAGCTGATGTCTTTGCCTGGTTTTGCAAACCGTTGTATGCAACCAAAGAAACAACTGTCAAAATCGCGATGATAACGATAACAATCAAAAGCTCGACGAGCGTAAAACCTTGATTTTTAATATTTTTTGTAGTCACGATAATGTGCCCCCTAAAATTGTGTTAATTTGATTTGTAATTTGATAATACTACAACGTTTTTAAAAGCGCAAGCATTTTTAATAGATATAGCGATTTTGGAGCGGGCGCAAGAACAATGATTCTGTCGGGTTATATCGATTATCCTTTGTCCCGTCGCCAATCTGCCCAGTGTGGTTTAATCCCCAGCAATACGCCCGCTTGTTTGTCATAAGCGCACAGCCGCGGTTTGCTCCGGCTGCTATGTCTACCACTTCCTCTGTCACTGGCAGACCATCCGTTCCAACATAGACAGGACGCGGCTTTGTGACGTGATTGACTCCAGAATTATTTACCCCCAACTGTCCCCAATGGTTTGTACCCCAGCAATACATTTTTCTCTTGCCAGCATCACTCACCAAAGCACAAGAATGAGCAATTCCCACTTCAACTCGCAACGCCGTGCCAGGCAAATCCTTAACCTGAACAGGTTTATCGAAACTCTGGTACGAACCACTTCCATAAGAACCAGAGCCAGATTGTCCACGACCAGACCCGCCCCAACAATACACCTTACCAGAGGCAACTGCACAAACATGCACGAGGTACGGAATTGCATCGTAGCTAGCCCACGTGTAACCATCTTGAGATATATCGGTTACGTTAGAAATGTCAACGACACGAACCGGCTGTCCGTAATTGTATGTACTAGACACTGGGCCACTACCATTTTGACCATAGGTAGCCTGGCCCCAACAATACGCAGTACCGGTGGTGATGATCGCACACATACTATGCGCACGAGAGCCACTAGTAGAGAGTTTTTTCGCAGTATATCCAGCAGGCAACCTCCAGGTAGGATCAGTACCTGAAGCCACCTCCACGGGCGTGACAGAACGAGCCGGATTACCAGGAGAGCCAGAGCCTAGCTGACCATAGTCATTCCTTCCCCAGCAATAAATTTTACCATCCGCAATCGCACAAGATACATCGCCGCTGCCACCGATTGCTGTCACATTTTTGCCAACAATAGCCCCACCAACCTCAACTGGAATATTGGAGCGTTCACCAGCACCCGACCGCCCATTACCTAATTGACCATGCTCATTATCACCCCAGCAGTAAACCTTTTTTGCAGAGCCTAGCTGAGTTAAAACACAATTGTGGTGCTGCGCAGCAAACACATCGATAATTTTTCCATAAATCATGTCGCCGATTGGACGCACTTTTACTGGTGTCTCAGAGCTGGTCATTGTGCCATCTCCCAATTGGCCCCTACTATTGTCACCCCAACACCATACATTATTCGACAAAATAGCACAGGTACGCCCTGTCCCACTAACTGTCCGTGTAGCATCAAGGTCGGCCGGCCAAGTAACAGACTTTTTTACGACCGCCACATAAGTCTTAGACCCGCCACCTATCACCTCGACTCGACCAGTAGCAGAAATCTGGGCGGTAGCAGCTGATAATGCCGAGCTCTTCGTTGACGCTTCCAGATTGCCAACCTCAAACGTCGTCCGTACTTTACCATTATCAAGTACATAATTATTGCTATGAAAGGTCACCGCTCCCTTACAATTAGTGTTTGGTCGCAGAGGACCGATACCACCAGGAGCCGAACTCCACGATTGCTCCGCATTATTAGCATCCAAACAAGCATTAGCATATGCAGTACCCGCCTCGCCCGCCTCTTGGGCTAACTTATAATAATATTCTTCTTGAGAATAAATATAGGATTGAGTAACAATTCTTAACGCTCCCGCTAAAACCGCCAAAATGAAAGTACTCATTAGCACGATTAAAACCAGAGAATAGCCGTCTTTTTGTCGAATCATAAGTTATTTATCTTTCGTATGGTTAATGTTTGTGAATCAGAAACATTTTTAGATGGTGACTGCAACTTTAAAGTGACTTTTATACTATCAGCAGCGTCAAGGATTTTTGGGTGGCTTTTAGCAACATCATATTGGTGCTGTACCGGCCTGCTGCCCTCATAATATTCGACTTTGAACTCTGATACGCCAGTTGCTAAAATTGAGTCTTGACGAGTTTCCATAGCACGATCCTTAAACTTGTCAGCCTCTGAGTGATTCATGCAGAAATAATTCCCCGCAGCGCCAGTGTATACATGACCATAGGTGTCAAGTAAATCGTTATAGACGGTACGTCGATGTAGCTGCCCGTCCACCAAAAAATACACAACTATTTTTTTATATTTTGGTTGCTGACTTTTATTTGCCGCACAATCAAACCGCGGCGTTCTTAGGTAAACAATCTCCCGAGCATCGGAGCCGCGACCAGTAGTAGTGGCATACTGTAATAATATGAGAGCGACTTTCGTCCCATTAACATACGGAGTATTCATATAACTCCACTTGTGAGTTATCCCGGAAATACTCTTATCACTGGCAAATGTATCATAGCCATCGTAGCCACTAGCCTTAAAACGAACCGCCTGGCGTACGTCTACCTCAATCGCGTCCATGGAATTGTGGAGATTACGATTAATATCAACCATAGCCTTACTGGTGGAAGCGTTTTGATTTGAGGTAATTAACATTTGGCTAAACACACCCACAACCATAGCAATAATAACCATCACTACCGCTAATTCAGCCAGCGTAAAACCATTTTCCCTAGAATGCCGCGTACGTTGCATGTGTCACCTTTCTTCCACTACCCGAGCCAGAACTTGGCAATCCGTATTCCACGATCGACTCTACTTTAATTGGCATACCCTTAGCCCCCTTACAGCCATATGGCGCTGAAGCAATCACCTCTTGTTTAACCACCCCCGGCAGACCATCGACATGACCCGATTTCGTCATAACCTTATATCCTGTACTAGCCGACGCATTACACTTAAACCATGATGGCGGCGAGTCATTGACATAGGCCCGCATATTATCATATGCCAAGTAGCTTGCCCTCGTGTGTTGCACCTCAAAAATAGATATCGTGCTGACTTGGGCCTGCATATTTAAAATAACAATCGAAAAAATACCGATAATGACCAACGTCACCACTACTTCAACAATAGTAAAACCGTCACTTCCGCCCACTAATCGCGCCATATACTATCCACCTTTTTTTCTATTCCCGTTGAACGCTCTTTGTAGATAATGCTATATTTCACACATGTCGCAGCCACGATGTCAGCCGGTACGCCATGTGTTGGCTTGGTACAGTCGCCATTATCAATATTTGAGGTTTCATAAAGTAACTCACCCTTGTTGCCGCCAGCCCAATCACTGCGATTGCACTTTACCAATTCCTCCTTTAACGAATCGTCGCCAATAATTGACTTAAAATTCTTAAGTAAATCCTTACATGAAGGATATTCATGGCCAATGTGATTATCGCTATGGTATTTATAATATCGCTCTAACTTTAATGACAATACCGAAACATTCGCCCGCTGGCGTTCATCTCTAGTTCGGCTTAAAAAACGCTCACCGCCAACGAAAGTAATACCTGCCAAAATTGACACAACTACAACAATCACCATCATTTCCATCAGCGTATAGCCGCCCATCCCACGATTCATACTTCATATTGTAGCGCAGATTTGCAAAAAAGCCTATGCTTATTACAAAGAAAGTTCTAACGGTTCTTGTTCGATTTTTATACCAAACTTATCATATACTGTTTGGATGATTTGTCCACGAATTGCCGACAAATCACCATAGCCTGTGGCTGCATCATTCACTAGAACCAGCGCGTTCTTTTCATACACTCTCATACCATGACTACGCACTCCCTTAAGACCCGCCTGTTCAATTAACCAGCCAGACGGAATTTTATATTTTCCATCAGACATGGCGTAGTTCGGTATGTCAGGATATTCTTTTTGTAAGTTCTCTAATTGCCATTTTTCAATCAAAGCATTCTTAAAGAAAGATCCTGCGTTAGGTAACTCAGCTGGGTCTGGCAATTTTTCTGAACGGATATTAAGTACTGCTACCCGAATTACTGATAAATTAACTTCACGAATGTCATTATTGTCAATATATTGCTGCAATGAAGTATAATACGGCGGTTTTGGTTCCGCTTTATATAGACGCAGGGTAATATTCAAAATACAATATCTACCTCTTTGAGCGCCGCGAAAGATACTGTTACGATACGAAAAATCACACTCATCCGCCGTAATGGTTACAATTGAATCAGCATGAGAATCGTAAGCTTCCAGGCTCACCAACGTATCGGCAACCTCCTGGCCATAAGCGCCAATATTCTGCACTGGCGCAGCACCGGCAGTTCCCGGGATTCCCGACATAGCCTCGACTCCTTGCAATCCCATACCGACCGTTCGCTCAACCGCTTCATCCCAAACTTCACCAGCGCCAATCTTGATATCTGTCGTATCGTCATTATCAGCAACAACTTCAAATCCTTTGATTTTATTCAGCAGAACAATCCCCTCAAATACTTCATCGCGCGTAATTACATTGCTACCGCCGCCCAACACAAAAACCGGTAAACCCTCTCTCCGAGCATCCCGATATAAAGATACTACATCATCAGTAGAATCTGCCGCCGCCATATAGCGCGTTTCACCGCCCAGTTTCATTGTTGTATACTGCTTCAGTGATATATTTGTCATGATATCCATAGATATAGTATAACATTTTACTCAATAGTCATCTATGCTATAATACCTCTGTACGCACCCGTAGCTCAGCGGATTAGAGTACTTGGCTTCGAACCAAGGGGTCGCAAGTTCGAATCTTGCCGGGTGTACCATTTTATTGCATTAACAAGACATACGCCCCGTTAGCTCAACTGGATAGAGCGTTGGTTTCCGGTACCAAAGGTTGCAGGTTCGATTCCTGTGCGGGGTACCAGATTAGCCCGTTATTGTGACGGGTTTTAATTATAGCCGCTGCTTGCTTTTATGCTAAATAGTGATATAGTTAGACATATCATGGAGATTAACGAACAAAGACCTATAAATGATTTCTCTGGTGCAATGGAGGCCGCCCTGAAGGCAATACGTGAGAAAGATTTCGAGCAGGCGGCCATATTAGCCTCTCTGGCTTATAATTTAGCACCGGACCCATCTGAGCAGGCGCGAGCGGCTCGCGATTTAAGTGCTGCCTATCGCCATCTGAACAAGTATGATGAGGCAGAAGAATGGGTTGCTAAAGCAATAAAGCAGCATAGAGCTTTGACTGAAGAAGTAATAAAGCAGCAAGAGGGTCTGGAAAATTTGACAGAAAAAGACAAGAAGAGGAGACGTCGCGTACTGCGTGAGCTGGGCGCGAGTGTCGCGACGCTCGGAACCCTGCAGCTGCAGCGTATCGCAACAGACCCTTCTTATGATAATCAGGAAAACTCTCAACAGGCAGCAGAAAACCTAAGCAAAGGTCTGCGCTACATTGAAGAGTCTCGTACATATGCTGCCGGCAGGAACCGTAGAATTGGCCAATATGATATTAACTTTACTGCTCGCACCAGCTTCGCTGAAGCAATGGCTGGCAATACAAAGAGAAGCTTAGCACTTGGAGCCAGAGCTGTATGGCTGGCATTCTGGTCTGAATCACCAAAGATTGATACTTCGAATCCGAATCTGTCCATTACAGAACGCTTCAAAGCTAAGGCTCGCGCGTCTGTAAGAGGTGTTGGCACGGTAGCTGTGGCAGCCGTGGCACCATTCAATAGAAAGTTCGCTGAATCTATTGTTAAGAAACTTAACTAGCTACTTGGCGGGATGACTGGAGTTTGAGGAGTTCGAGGAGTTCGACTGCTCAGAATTTGACGAATTTGTTCAGTAGTAATAATCGTAGTTGATCCAGGTGCAACGGTACCAGCTAGCATCTGTTTAGCGACAGTATTCTCAACCGCTCGCTGGACAACGCGGCGCATCGGACGAGCGCCCAGACGCGGATCATAACCGGCCTCAACCAATAATTTCTTACCTTCCTCCTCAACCGCAACCTGGATTTTTTGCGGCGCCAAAGTTTTATTAACGCCAGCCAAAATCAAATCGACAACCTGCAATAGCTCTTCCTTGCCCAGCGGACGGAATAAGACAATTTCGTCAAAACGGTTCAAAAATTCTGGGCGGAATAGATTGGCGTTAATTAGCTCGTTGATAAACGTTTGTTCAAATTGCTCCAGCTGGTAACCGCGTTCAATATATTCGCGAATCCTATCCGCTCCAGCGTTCGATGTAGCAATGACAATCGTATCGCGAAAACTAATTTCCCGGTTATTCTCATCGCGTAGGATGCCTTCGTCCAGCAGCTGCAGCAGTGTTGTTAAAACTTGCGGATGGGCCTTCTCAATCTCATCCAGCAGCACAACAGAAAACGGTCGTTTCTGCACCTGGGCAGTCAAACTGCCTGGATCATGCGCGCCATCAGCAATCAGCCGCGCTACATCATCTGGGCGGACAAACTCGTTAAGATCCAACCGAATCATACTACCCTCGCCGCCAAAATAAACATCCGCCAGCGCTTTGGATAGTTCAGTTTTACCAACACCAGTCGGGCCGAGAAACAGGAAAGCGCCAATCGGCCGGTTTTGGTTTCTGACGCCAGTACGGGCGCGGCGAATAGCGTCGGAAACAACCGTCACCGCCCGCGACTGGTTGATCATCCGCTGATGAATTAACGTTTCCAAATTAAGCAATTTCTCACGCTCGTCGCCAGTATTCGCTGTGGATATTTTTATACCCAAGGTTTTTTCAATTGCATCATCCACCGATTGCGCCGTCACCAGACCGCCGCTAGCATAACTCGCTGCCGCCTCTAAAATTTTCAGCGCTTTACCTGGCATTGCCAAATCCTGAACGTAGCGATCGCCAACACGATAAGCTTCCGCCAAAGCTTGGTACATATAAGTCACTTTATGTTGGGCTTCAAATAACACTAATTGATCACGCATAATCTTCATAGTCTCTGCTTCGGTTGATGGTTGGATGGCAATGGTATTCAAAGCGTGTGCTAATTGTGGCTTCATTTGAGAAATCTGCAAAAACCGCTGGTCGTCCATCGTTAAAATCATCCGAAGATTACCGGCCTCTAAAATTGGCAACAATACATTACTTAAATCAACCGATCCAACCCCTTCTTCAAAGAACAATTGCGCGTTATCCAAACATAAAATCACATTCTTTGATAAAAATGCTTCATTTAGAATCATGGTGACCAGATTCTCCAGCTCACCACGCCCCGCCGCTACGCTAATTAATGACGATGCATCAAGCATAAAAACCTGCTGATAAAGAAGCGATCTAGGCACACCCTGATGACCATCAATCAACATCTCCGCAAACGCCGATACCACAGTACTTTTTCCTGCGCCATCCGCACCAACCAGCGTAATATTTTGTCGCCCGCCCGAACCAAATATTTTTAACATTTGTCCCAGTGCTTCTTCATGTGCTGCTAACTTGGTCGCCATCGCACCGCCAGACACCCGAACGCTAATATTCTGCGCAAATCGACTCAGCAGCGGCGTATACCCAAATGACCAATCTCTAGCAATACCGCCCGTTCGCAGCGGCTTTTTTTTGTATTGCTCAATCAATGATTTTATTCGCTCATACCACCGAATCGCCTCTTTAATATCATTAAAATCAATTTTCATATTTGCCAGTAAAGCATCATGCTGAGGCAGCTGCTTCACTATTGCTGCCGCCAAAACTGCACTGGTGATCTTTGGACTTTTGGTATCCTGCCAAATCTCAATCGCCTCCTGCCAAATTTGCTCGGTTCGATCTGGATCATCAATAGAAATATTATGTAAGAAGTTTGGAGTTAGACCTACGCGCACTGCTAAGAATTGTCCTGCTCGAGTACCAGTAATTGCCTCTGCAATATCCGTCGGTGTTGGTCGGCGCGGCAGCTTGCCTAAAATATCCGCCGCCATTACATCGTCAATTGTCTGAGGATTTCGGCTAATTTCCGCAGTCTTAAGATCCTCCTGCCACCAAATTGACACCATAGCCATCGGGCCGCTAAGGCCCAACAACAGCCAGCCAACCGCTCCATGCTCAATTAGCGCCCACACACCCAATATCGTTAATGCAATGGCAGCCACTACCGTCACCACATGCCAAGCGTTACCGAATTTTACTGAGAACCGAGCCTTTTGCGCCCGCAAGCTGCCATAGTTAAACTTCGGCTGAATGTTCATAATGAAACCCCCATCTGCCACAACACGATGCTGATAATCGGAAATATCGGCAGTGTTAGCCATAGAAGTAACCCCAGAACCATCCATAAAAATCTTAATACTATCATTAAAATTCCGACAATTATCACACCAGAACGTACCACAGTACCGACTGCCCGCGAGAATAATTTATCGAAAAAGGCGGATAATTGCACCGACATAGCCCCGCCGACTGGTGCGGCTGAAATTTGTCGAAATGGATTAAAAAGTGTCTGCAATAACAATCCAACTGAGAAAAAATCCGCCGTCCTTAAGACGCCCAGAAAACTTTGTCGAATGTAGCGCAGCAACCCATCACCATACCACCACTGAAAGATTCCCACCAAAAACATATTGATATTGTAGCATATTAGCCCGACAGAGTATAATGGACACTATGGCAAGACAAATGATTAGTACTATTATTGGCAAGAGCGTCAAGAAAGTTGCGAAATTACGCGGCGGCGGCTCAGCCCTGCCGGGCTTGGTGATTGAAAAAATTGACCCAAAGTATATTCAACGGACATTGAGAAATTTACCACAGGGCGTGGTGATTATTAGCGGCACGAATGGAAAAACAACGACAACAAAAATTGTCGTGGAGTTGCTCGAGTCTGTGGGCCTGAAAGTCTTTACGAATCGGACTGGCAGCAATTTCTCTCGTGGTGTCGCGGCGGCACTACTGGATGAGGTTAATCTTCGCGGTAAACTAGAGGCTGATATTGCAGTCTTGGAGCTCGACGAGGCTTGGGCGGTGAAATTTGTACAAATGGTTCGTCCACGATTCTCACTGCTACTAAACGTGATGCGCGACCAGCTAGACCGATTTGGAGAAATTGACAATACAGCATCG
>CAUQXD010000015.1:0-15043 GCA_963521995.1 uncultured Candidatus Saccharibacteria bacterium | reverse complement strand
TATCCTGAGTGATAACACTATTCGATAAATTAACGTATGGCACACCCGAAACCTGCGCTACGCCATGAACCAGCAACTCGTTATCAAGCAAGCCTTCGTCACTCAACAAGCTAAATAGCGGCTTATTATTTTCAGTAGCACGCTTTAAGGCATCATCAATAACCGACTTTTCGATAAGTCCTTCATTTATAAGCAGTTTAATCAACTTATCTTGGATATCATCCGTCAGTAAAGCCATGCTACGTCCTTTCTCTACTTGGCCGCATCTTGACCCACAAGCACCTCAACAGTTGGATTTATCGCATTACTATTGAAAATCGCTGGATTTGGCTTTTCAACGTCAGATGATATCTCCCGAATAGTTTGTACTTTCATACCACGCTCTGGGACCTTTAAAAAGGAGATGTTGGAGGCGACAAGATAACCAATTGCCACACCCACACCAGCAATTAATACCACCATTGCTATATCTGTTTTTTTCACGGCTTTACCACCTTATTTTCTAATTGTACTGTTTGTGCTGGTTCATAGTAAGCAACACCCCGAACAACCAAACTCAATTTATCTTCACTACGCTGAATTTCTACTGTTTTTAAGTCAATTACGCGAATCGAAGCTTCAAGTTTTGTCAATAGCTCTTTCAATTTATCAGCTGGCCCGCTCACTTCCATGATAAACGACACCGTATTCGCTGAAGTTGATCCAGAACTATCACTATCAGATGCGACTTGCGTCACCGACAAATTCTGAATCGTCAAACCAGTGGTTGTATCAATAAACTTGTTCTTAAGTGAAGCGCCAAAAGCATCAGCGTTAGGATTATCTGGCAATGCATCTAAAATCGCCTGTAGTGCACTACTTTCATTACTTGCCTTGACAGAATTAAGTGCTGTATTTGTGTCTAGAACTCGGATATTCTTCTTTAACTCGTCAATTGTCGTTAGATTCTTATCCAGTCGCGAAATCGTACTTTGCTTTTCAATAATAATCTTTGAGTGAAAGATAATCTGTTGAATCAAGAAAATACTGACAACTAGCGCAATCCCCGCTAAAAACGCCGCGCTCGCCACAAAAACAAACATTGTCTTTTTTGACGAATCAATTTGCTGACGTTTGCGAATTGCAACTTCTTTATTATCGGTTGGCATTACCATTCTCCCGTTTTGCCGAATTATCAGTTTTACTCTTAAATAAACTATCTGGAATTCCTTGGCGTGAGTCGGTCATATCAATTTTAGTCGTTGGTGTTATAACTGAAACTATGCCATTGTTTGCAGGCGCCAGCAGCGCTTCATTATATTCAAACGAGAAAGAAAACTGCAATACTTTTTTACCCTCCGAATTTTCACCAAAGCTAGTGTCACCATCTTTTATATCCTTAGTCAGTTCTACCTCTGAAGTGTTAGCTCCATCGGTTGTCCGAACTTTAGTGCTTAAAATAGTCTTTTTTAAGGTCTCCAACGCACCGTAGCCGTTAGCAGCACTACCCTCCAGAGTAATTGTCTTCAATTCAGGATTAACCTTAATGCTTGAAAAGCTAACATTGTTTGGTGCTGGTGGATTAACCGCAGATACTACATCAAAAATCCGCGAATTAATTTTCTTACCAGAGTGTTGGGCGTTAATTTTTGACAATTGATTTTGAATAGTCACCACCTTATTGAGATCTTCTACCGCCATAAGTTTATCGCTTCGATCTTTAATGCCGCTATTTTGTACCACCTCAGCTGCAAGTTGACCGCCCAAAATCACCGCCAAAGCAACTACTGCGGCAATAGAAGCGCCTCCTATCAAAAACGACATTGAAATAACACGATTACGCATCGCACGAGTTTTTAGTAGCTCTCGCTTGACGTTCGGTATAAGATTAATTTCAATCATGATGCATTGCTCCTTTGCGCCAAGCCGACAGCAATAGCAAACTCTGAGGCAATCGGCGCCAACTGTTGCTGATCAGACTGAGAAACCTGAACTCGCTGCCACGGATCGGCAACAATTGACTGAATGCCAGCTTTATTCATAACATAACTATCAAGCTGCGGAATAACTGAGCCAAAGCCTGACAGTAAAATTCCAGAGACGGCAGTGTTTGGATATCTAGTCTGGAAAAACTTAATCGATTTGATTAACTCTGATGAGAAACTATCAAGCGTCGAATCGATTGCTCTTAACACCTGTCCATCCAACCTATCCGGCGCTAGACCAAATTTCAGGATAAATTGACGCGCTTGATCTTCTTGGACATTAAGATTTTGGACTGCTGCTCGCACTAACGAAGATAGTCCCGTTGGAATCATACGAATTAGCCTTGGCGCACCGTTGTAAACTACTGCCAAATCTGTCGAATTCTCGCCCATATCAATAATTAAGCGAGCATCCTGTGAATCAGTAACAGATAAAGAGCGCACCATTGCAATAGCATCTGGTTCCTCAGCGATAACATTGAAACCAAGCCCCTCGACCAGCTCCAGCCTTTCCTCTGCGTATGTTTTTGACGTACTGGTCAGCAAAACCTCATATTGGTTCTGGGCATGTAAGCTCTCGCCTAACAGCACCCAGTCTACCTCCGCCTCATCCGAAGACATTGGAATGTACTGGTCGACCTGATATTTCATCATTGCCTTTAGTTCTTGTTCAGAAACCTTCGGAACGTCAATTACGGTTGAAAATGTTTTATTTGACGGTAGGCCAATAGCCACATTAGAGGTCCTAATTCCAGCTTGACCAACTGCTGTCATAATTGCTTCGCCCAAACGTCGTCGCGCCTCTGGCGAATCGCCACTTGTTATTTTAGAATCAACTGGCGTATAGCCATAATGGACCAGACTCCAACCCGCACCAGTACGAGACAACTGAACCACCCGCACCGCGTTTGTGCCGATGTCCAGTCCGAAGAAGTCGCCCAACCCTTTTATTAATTTCATAACTAGTACCAATTATATACATTAGCGTTTTAATTTGCAAACTTTTAATATCTTGGTGGCAATTCGCGTAAGTTCATTGTGCTAATTGCGCCCGTATTCCGATAATTGTTATATGCCCAAATGTAGGCATCTGCCCGCAAGTTAATGATTTCTGCTGGAGTCCCTGGATGCATATTTGGGTCATTTTTGGCTGATGACGCATGTTTACCACCATATGTACGTCGCAAAAATAGATGACCGGCTTTAATTGGTCCATTAATCCGTAGTTGCTTGCCACATGAAGCCTCGGAGACCCCACTCAACCAATGTGTCATATTTAACACAGCCCCACAGGTGCTAACATAACCGTCTTTAGGAGTAATTAACCAAGCATTAACCTCACCAACCGAAGGGTCAATAATAATATTTTTAGCATAGATAATTAGTTGTGGTAGTGTCCGCGCATTACCTGGATCACTATACAACAAATCGCCCGAAATCCTGACCGTACCAGTAGATTTGATGACAATACTCTTTCCTGCGTCGAGCCTTGATCCGGCTAAAGTGATATTTCCGGCGGCATATTCGCCCGTCACCAAATTGTTGGTAGCGACAACCCCTGAAACATTTCCTTTTATACCCCCGACAGATGGTAGTGTAAAATTGTCAGGAACGAGACTGGAGCTACTAAAATTACCAAACTTTGGTGTATTGGCAAACGTCAACTTATTATAATCACGTACTGTCACATTTTCACGACCATTGAAAGATGATGACAAACCTGCCCCGGAAGCCGACTCCGCCTTACCGCCAGCAATAATTCCATACTCAGCCCAAGATCCGTGTATTTTTTGATAGGCACGATCCATCGTGTAGGATAACGTAATATTTTCAATTATCAACCCCATGTGCGACGGACTAGACTTGATATAAATATCAATAATATTTCCATCGCTATACAAAACAGTGCCTGGCTTGATGTCAGCCGTAAATGCCGAATTCTCACTAAATCCTGGAAGTCCCCATCCTGAGTATTGCGTACCATCAGGTCTGGCGCCATTTTCATTTCCCTTAACGTCCATTTCGTGTCCATTAATTTTTACTCGAATAAAATTATCCGCTGAACCTGAGAAGTTAAACCTTAGATTTTTAGCATTCTTCAAATCGCCCAATTTAACATTTTTCAACCTAAATACATAGGTATTTCCACAATTCAAAACGGCAGTTCCTGTAGCGCCCAAACAGCCAGCTGCAACGCTTGAATCGGGCTTTGATGCAGAATGTGTATGACGCCCAAAACTATTAATACTAATCCACTTAGCTTTATTTGAAGTTCTCCAAGTACCTCTACGACAATCAGGATTGTGTGTAATGATCCGCGTATCACCAATTAAATCCTTGTTCGGTATATCAGAACACGGAATCCAACCATCCTGCTGACGATTACCCACGCCAGATTGATACCATTGAGTTGTTACTACTGTTCTGGCCTGATATTCAGCCGTTAAATTTATAGCATTATCTCGACAATTTGGTAAATCAGCCGGGCTATTTGTAGCCTTGCTATAAGCCCGCTGGTTACCACTGCCGCCATAAGAGTCTTGAGAGCAAATTACTGACCAGTGCGGATCAACTTTATCTCCGCCCTTATAAGTATATTCACTCGGCCCAAACGTTGGTTTTTCCCCAAGAGTATTACCGTTATTATCCACACCCGTACCCCAAAAGCCCATTGATTGTAGCGTCGACTTATCAATAATACTTTGATTATCTGGTCCAAGCAGAGTGTTAGACGTGTTGCTAGTGATCACTTCTTTGTCAGTTTTAATATCACCACCCCAAACTTGGACTTTTGGCTTTTTTGACGTCCTAATACATCTAATCGCGTACCTAAAGTCTGTCGAAGGCGCTGAGCCATTATAATCACTGACCATTGCCACATAACACAGGCTATCATTAGCGTTCAGAGTTGACCCACTCAGGGAGTCTGTCGCATTTGTAGCAATTGCCGTCTGTCCGGGATTAATCTGGTTCTTGCCGCCATTTCCAATGATTTCCTTACATGTTCCGCTATCAACATTTAGGTCTGGATGTTGTCCTTTTATTAGTCGCACAACCGCACACGACCAATCGTGAACCGTACCACCCGGCAGCGAAACTGTATTGACCCCACCAATACTTGATACTTCCGTACCCCTAGCAATAAATCGAGTAATTGCATAGGCTGAACTCTGTGATTTTACTGACCCCTTATTGTTTAAAGCCGCATTAATACCATCAAGGCTTGTAACATTATCCGTATCAATATGATCAGAAGCAACGCTAACGGACGGCTCGATGTCATAATCGTATGGTACTTCAACACAAGAATAAGGTGAATATCCCCAGCCCGCCGTCGAGCCAGAGCCACGCTTACTCCAATAAATACGCTGACAAATCCGCTTGCCCATATCTTCTTTTCGAATAACCCGCGTGTACATAAACTTATTTTTACCTAGTTCACCATGAAGGTCCTCGAGACGCGATTTGCCGTTCAGAGCCTCCATTGTAGTATTCTTATAATCCGCCGGGTTATTCATCCGCTTCCAAGCATATCCCTTCCAATCAGAAATATTTCCATATTGTCGCGAATCTTCATTATGCCAAGCACCCCTGTTATTAAGGCTGTTATCGCCATCAATTGGCTGATTTGAACTAAGATCAAACACATCCTGCTGCACACCAGTTATGACATGTTCCGTCGTCCCGCCGCTAACAAATATGCTGTGCCACCAGTCAACAGTATCACCAGGTTTGAGATTTTTTAAGCGCTCAGGCGATGATTTCCAACCAGACCCATAGCTGTTCGTATCCGACGGATTAAACTGTTTGGTAACCCAAGATCGCCCAGTCATAGTCCAAGTTGTAGTGCTTGGGGATGCATACGTATAGATAAAAAACGCCGTTATTGAAACAGCTAAGGCCACTACCATTGCCAGCATGCCCATCCGAGGCAATGAGTATTTTCTGCTCATGCTTATGATTATATCAAATATTACGTAGATGATATAATGAATGTATGAGTTTATCTATTGGAATCGTCGGCTTGCCAAACGTCGGCAAATCGACACTTTTTAATGCCTTAACTAATAACGATATTTTAGCCGCTAATTATCCATTTGCGACCATCGAGCCAAATACGGGAATTGTTCCTGTACCAGATAACCGCCTAAAAGCCCTGGCCGAGCTTTATCACGCCCCAAAAATCATCCCAGCCACCGTTACTTTTGTTGATATTGCAGGACTAGTTGCTGGCGCTTCCACAGGCGAAGGTCTAGGTAATAAGTTTCTTCACAATATCAGAGAGTGTAACGCCATTATTCACGTTGTTCGTGCTTTTGAAAATTCAAAGATTTTGCGACACGACGAAGCGCCAATTGACCCTAAAAAAGATATCGATATTATCAATACCGAATTAATTCTAGCCGACCTACAAACAATCGAGAAACGTCTGCCACAGCTACAAAAAGAGGCTAAGGCTAGTCCAGAAGCCCGCCAAAAAGTATCTTACTTACAATCACTAGCAGATAATTTACAGTCAGGGACGCCAATTTCTGCCCTGACCGACGTAGACTTTGAAGCAATTGCTGATCTACATCTACTCACTGCCAAGCCAGTTATTTATGCTTTCAATGTTGACGAAGAAGGACTAAGCGATTCCTCTCTGCAAGGAAAATTAAAAGAACTGGTACATCCGGCAAAAACTGTCTTCATCTGTGCAAAATTAGAGGAAGAGTTGAAGGGCTTGTCAGAAGATGATGCCAAAGAACTCCTGGAAAGCTATGGAGTTCAGGAAACCGGATTAGTCAAACTAATTCACGCCGCTTACGATACATTAGGACTACAAAGCTACTTGACTGCCGGCGAAAAAGAAGTGCGCGCTTGGACAATCCATAAAGGCTGGACGGCGCCACAAGCCGCTGGAGTTATCCATTCAGACTTTGAACGAGGCTTTATTGCTGCACAAATTGTTGATTTTAATGATTTGATTACTGCCGGATCAGAAGTAAAAGCTCGCGAGGCTGGTAAGATTCGCACTGAAGGCAAAACGTACGTCATGCAACCAAATGATGTTGTTGAATTTAGGTTTAACGTTTAGCTAATTGCAATTTATAAAATCGCTCAAGATTTCCCTTACTTCCAGCAACTTCGCTATCCTTTTTGTCTAAAATAACAAAATATTTTTTTGCCCAATTTTCAAAATCAGTTAAGATCTGCCGTCGCACCTTATCGTTTTTAATAATGCCTTTATTAGTTTGATGTCGCCCTGCCTCAAATTGCGGCTTAACCATAGCAATGAGTGTGGTACTTTCATTCATCAGTTCGCTAGCTACATGTGGTAAAATTTCCCGTAGTGATATAAACGACACATCTCCTACAATCACATCAATCACTTCATCTGTGTAAAAATTACGAATGTCGGTTTTTTCGTTGAGGATAATCTTTGGGTTAGAGCGTAAGCTTGGATGAAGTTGGTCGGTACCGACATCAACAGCGAAAACTTTCTTAGCGCCATGACGCAACGAATAGTCAGTAAAACCACCGGTGCTTGAACCAATATCTAGTACTATTTTATCTTGAAAATTAAGCTTAAAATATTTGGCTACACTAGCCAGCTTTAAGCCAGCCCGCGACACATAAGTCTCTGTCTTTTTTAGCGTTATCGTATCAGTATCAGATACCATTGCCCCTGATTTTTGAGCAACTTTTTTATTCAAATAAACGTAACCCAAGCGAATAAAATTATCCGCCTGAGAACGTGTTGACGCCAGCCCACGCTCGACTAGAGCCTTATCTAATCGCTGTTTCATTTAAAAAAATTACTACTTCTTTCGCTCGCGATACTCGCCCGTTGATGTGTCGACACTAATAATATCGCCCTGCTTAATGAACGCTGGAACTTTTACCACCAAACCAGTTTCCAATGTAGCATCCTTTAATACTGATGAGGTCGTATCGCCCTTCACTACGTCCTCGGTATAAGTAACTTCCAAATATTTGTTCTTTGGCAATTCGACATTAATTACTCGACCGTCAAAGAATTGCAGACTTAACTCGTCACCTTCCTTCAAATATTTGCTGGCATCGTCCACGATTTCCGCCGCCAATTCAAACTGCTCAAAGCTAACCGGATCCATAAAGTAAAATTTATTGCCGTCGTTATACAAATATTGCGCAGTCTTATTGTTTACTTCCGCAGCCTCGATACGCTCTTGACCCTTAAACGTCTTTGGAATAACACTACCGTCAATCAAATTCTTCAGCTTAACGTTAACGATTGAGCCGCCACGACCCATGACCTTCTGTCCGTACTCCACGACTCGATACGGCTTACCGTCAATCTGACAAACTACTCCTTTTTTCAAATCAGTTGGTTGATACATACATATTCCCTTCCAATAAAATATCTCGCTGCCAAATATGTAATAGCAACGAGATATCCTGTTTAATATTCCTAGTTGCTAGCCACAAATGGCAATAGCGCCAAATGGCGAGCTCGCTTAATTGCTACCGCCAAACTTCGCTGTTGCTTTTCACTTAAGCCAGTCTTGCTGATCGGCTCGATTTGACCATAAACATTGATATAGCGCTGTAAAGTCTTTACGTCTTTATAGTCAAAAATAATTGGTGGATTTTTCTTCACTTGTGCCATTATTATCTCCTTATTAGAATGGGATTTCGCTCAGGTCAATTGGCTTATCGTCAATTTCCGTCACAACTTCCTCTTTTTTAGTAGTCTTTGGTGCTGCAGAGCCTGAATTATCGCCACTTGGACCGTCCAAGAATGTTACGTCTGAAGCGGTAACTTCAATTCGACTCTGTCTTTTGCCAGTTTCCTTATCTTCCCAACTGTCTTGCCGTAGTCGTCCCTGCACTAAAACCCGACGACCTTTACTCAAATATTGCATCACCAAATCACCAAGTTTTTCCCAGGCGGTAATATTGAAAAAGTCTGCCTGATCATCCTGAGTTGGTCGATCAACCGCGATACTAAAACTGACTACGTTTTTGCCAGAAGCTGTTGTTCGCTGCTCTGGATCGCGTGTCAATCTACCCAGTAAAATTACTTGATTGATGCTTCGTGCCATATTCTATCCCCTCTTTTACCTTGCGGCAGTTAGGCTTATTTATTTGATTCGCTTGAATCAGCTTCTTCGTTGCGTGCTTTTTGCTCGCTTAATGCCTGGCGAGTTTTTTCATCAGTTTTTACCAACAGGTAGCGTAGTACTTCGTCAGTAATGTTAAGCGTATTGGAAATCTTCAATAAAGCTGGCGCTGGCAGCTTTACCTCAAAACAAACGTAAATAGCAAAATCTTCACGTTTGATGGTGTAGGCCAATTTTTTCTTGCCCCAATTATCTTCTTTGGTGATTTCACCGCCGTTGGTGGTGATTAAACCGCGAACCTTATCCAACGCCGAATCTAAAGTAGACTCTAAATCCGGGTGAATAAGAACGGTTAGCTCATATTCGTTCATGTTTCCTCCTTTGGAATCCATTTACGGATGCTTACGCTGTCTCACATAAGCTTAGGTTAATATTTGCTTATATTATACCCACTCTGCGATATCGTGTCAATTAGCCTGTAGATAGTATCTATATCGTCAACACCGAGAGATTTAGTACTGTTTCTTATGTCGGCGATTAATCTTCTGATATCTTCAGGGTTTCTCAAATCCAAACTTTCTAGATCAAGATTACTCAGACTTACTCTTCGTCCATCTATGGAATATTCGACCTTATACTCTCCCTCAAGACATTGATCCTTCCAACCTCTAATAATCCAGCTGTGCTCTATATGAAGTGGCGGTAAGCCACCTGAACGACCTACCGCCTCAGTAACGTACAAACCTAATTCAGCGGAACATTGTTTACCATCTTCCAACATAGATTCTGGTAAATAGATTATTTCGCACCCCTCCGCATGACCGTCCGAAGAAACGCGAATGGTTTCTAGTGGAATTGAAAAAATATGATATACTATTTCTGGCGATAGTTTACATGTAAAAATGTTCGCAGCAGCACTACTATCGTCTATTTTATAGCGACCATTCTCTAGCCCTTCAATACCCTTCTCTTTAAGAACTTTACCTGCTGCTTGTACTATAGTGACAAGAGTATCTTGGTCAGGAGCTAAGTCATAACTTCCGGGAAAATGCTCATTCATAAAGTTTTTTACAATATAGATATTATTTGGTCAATCTTTTATACTATTCCGCCAACAGTTCATCTAATTCTTCGACACTAGAGATTAACACATCGCGCGGCTTTGAACCATTCGCTGCACCAATAATACCCCGCTCCTCCATCTCTTCAATAATCCGCGCCGCCCGCTGGTAGCCAATACCTAGCCGAGTCTGTAGCATACTTGTCGAAGCCTTACGCCGCTCAACCACCACGCGTACCGCATCCTTAAATTTATCATCGCCACCCTCAGAGAAATCCATCACCACGCCGCCCTTGCCGTTCAATTGTACCGGCTGCGCCACCACCTCATCGTTATATTGCGGCGCCATCTGCATTCGCAAATGATCAGTTATTTTATTCACTTCATCGTCGGTTACCCACGCGCCCTGGATGCGCTTCGGCTTGCTCATGCTTGGCGTATAGAATAGCATATCGCCCTGGCCCAGCAGCTTTTCGGCGCCCGCTTGGTCTAAAATCGTCATACTGTCCACCTGGCTAGCGACCGTAAACGAAATACGCGCTGGCACATTCGCTTTAATCAAACCAGTGATCACATCAACACTCGGGCGTTGCGTCGCCAGCACCAGATGAATACCAACCGCACGGGCCTTCTGCGCCAAGCGAACAATTAGCGCTTCAACATCGCGTTTGGCAATCATCATCAAATCCGCCATTTCGTCCACCACGATCACTATGTACGGCATCGAACCGTCCTCATGCTGCTGGACATTGCCGTTTTCATCAGCGATAGCAATCTTTTTAGCGCGCGACTGCAACTTTTTATTATAATCTCGAATATTGCGAATTTTCTCTGCCGCCAATAATTTATATCGCCGCTCCATTTCGTTAACCGCCCACTTCAGCGCCGAAATCGTCTTTTCTGGCTCGGTAATAACAGGGGTAAGCAAATGCGGAATATCCTCATACGGTGCCATTTCCACCTGCTTCGGGTCAACCAAAATCAGTTTCATGTCGCTCGGACTATTACGGTAAAGCAAACTAGACAGCAGCGTATTGATCATCACCGACTTACCAGAACCGGTCTGTCCAGCGATCAACAAGTGCGGCATCTTTCCCAGTTCACCAACCACGACTTGCCCAGAAATATCCTTACCAATAGTAAAACTCAGCGGATCGCGCGACGTCGTCCACTGCTTTGAAACCAAAGTACTATAAAGACGCACCTCAGCCGCCTTACGGTTTGGCACCTCAATTCCCACTGCTTTTTGGCCAGGAATCGGCGCTTCAATCCTCAAGCTTTGTGCTGCCAAATTAAGCGCAATATTTGTCTCCAGAGCTGTAATTCGCGTCAATTTCACACCACTTGGTGGTCTTAGGGTGTACTGAGTTACCTTCGGCCCAACGTTTATATCGCCCATTGCTGCATCAATGTTAAATTCCGACAGCGTATCGTGAATAATCTGCGCATTTTGCCTCGTATCACCAGCATCCGCACCACCTTCATTCTTCTCTAACAGGTCTAAGCTTGGTGCTTGCCAATTCGGATCACGAGTTGCCACCAAGGCCTGTTCTTCACTGACTTTCTCTGGCTTTTCTGCTCGCTTTAATAAACTCTTTTTCTCTTTATTTGTATTAATAATTGGCACACCAGCATTGAGCTTAATATCCCCCAAACTCACCTTTTTATCTTCATCCGTTGATTGGGATTTTGCCGCCTGCTTCATGATAGAACGATTTTTGTCGTCTTCTGATCTATCGCTTTTAATCATTTGCCATAACTTACTAAATACCGTAAACGGCGACGTCTGAGTAATAAATAGCACTGTAATAAACGCCATAACTAGGTAAAATATTGCAGCAATTGCCGAATCCACCATCTTCAACGTAGCTGTATTCAATATGTCACCAACAAATCCGCCAGCATCTGGTCTCAAAGATGTCTTTAGCAACCCAAACAACCCGGAAAACCAGACAATCTCTAAAACCGCCGCAAATTTCACCACCACCGGCAACTGGTTATCCTCCGCCCGAAAAGTCTCAACCGCCAAATAAATCAATAATACCGGTAAAGCATAAGCGGTGTAGCCAATTGTCTTAGTGGCCGCCATATCAATCCACCGAAGGACCGGACCACCAACGCCAAACCATGATACCACCAATAACAACGATAGTAATATTAGCAGTACCGCCCCAACTTGCGACCAAAAGCCCGCTGGCAAACTGTGCTGCGGCTTAACAGGTGTAGATTTTTTTGAACTCTTTCGTTTTTTTGCCATAACTGTTTCTATTATACACTGGTTTAACGCTTCTTAACAGATAGAAACGTTAACCTGCTACACCTCCATATTATAACATGATTTGTTCATAAAATCAATCTAGTACGGACGCACGTCATGTCGTTCCCGGGCCTTCGTATCATTCGCCTCGGTGTCTGGCACCTGGCGGCGCGGGAAACGGCGGCGCGGCATAGTTGACAGAGTCATTTTTGGCTCTTCCGCTGAAGCGGCGGCAGATTTTTTGCTGCGCACCGGTGTCTTTGCGATAGAAGTATTCGAAGCAGCAGTCGATTTTACCGTTTTCAAACCGCCAACCTCGTTAATTACCGGAATAACGATCGGCGTCCGCCTGGTCTGGTCATATAATATATGGGTAATTTCATCCTTAATTTCTTTCTTTACCACATCAAGGTCGTACTTGCCAACAAAACTGCGTGCTGCCTTCTGCTTCAAGTACTGGCGAATCATATTCATCAATTCCTCGGAATCGCGTAGATATATGAAACCGCGGGAAATGATATCCGGGCTAGTCAACAGCCGTCCTGTACCGCGCTGCACCGTCAGGACTACTACAAACATTCCCTCTTGAGACATATGAATGCGGTCTTTCAATACCACCTCAGAAACGATAGCGCCCGTATCATCATACATCACGCCGCCAGCCTGAATCCGACCGGCTTTCTTAGCTTGCCGCTCAATATCAATTTCAATAATATCGCCGGCGTCGCACACAAAGATATTCTTCCGCGGAATCCCGCACTCTTTTTCTGCCAGCCGAGCATTGTAAACCAACATGTGAAATTCGCCGTGAATTGGCATATAGTACGTTGGGTTCAGGGCGTTAATCAACTTAACGTGATCGTCGTAGTAACCATGACCCGACAAATGCAGCGGTCCAATCCCCGTCAAGTGTGTCTTGCCGTTCTGAATCACATCAGAACCTTCGCGCATCAAGCCATCAACTGTTCGCACCACGTTTTTCTCGTTGCCCGGAATTGGGTTAGAGCTAAACACCACCACGTCAGAGCCTTTAATCTTCATGTATTTATGCGCGCCAGTCGCCATGCGGCTCAACACGGCATTAAATTCACCCTGCGAACCAGTACAGACCACGGTGATTTGGTTATCCGGCAGCTTGATGATATCCTCCATCTTCATGACGGTATCTTTCGGGATCTTGATAGTTCCTGAACGCAGCGCCACTTCCAGGTTCTGAATCATTGAAAAGCCGGCAAATGCCACCTTGCGGCCGTGCTTGTGTGCTTCTTCCAAAATCAATTGCAAGCGGTGCACCTGCGATGAGAAACAGCTCAAAATCACTCGACTGTTACTGAATTTATCCATCACCTGACCAATGGAATATTGAATATCAAACTCAGTGTGCGTGTGCGTACCAGCCGACTCACAGTTGGTCGATTCGTTCATGAACATCAACACGCCTTCTTTGGACGCCACTTCGGTCATCCGCTTGAGATCAAACTTCTGACCGTCAACCGGACTTTCCTCAAATCGCCAGTCACCAGAGTCAATTATCACACCCAATGGTGTCCGAATAATCACCGCTGTCGAGTCAGGAATCGAGTGGTTTACCCGCACCAACTCCACCGAAAAGTGCTTCGATACCTGAACAATTTCATGGCTCAATGGATCCATCACCCGAAAGTCTGGCTGGAAATCAGTATCGGCATCAGCCATCGACTTATCCAGCATACCGATAGTAAACTTCGACGCGTAGACCGGCGCTGGAATTCGGTGAATAAAGTGCCGGAAAGAACCTATGTGATCCAGATGTCCGTGAGTAAACACATGCGCCTTAATCTTGTGCTTATTTTCTTCTAGCCAGGTGATGTCTGGCGTAATGTAGTTGATGCCTGGATAATCACTACCTGGAAACAGGAAGCCCATATCGACAACGATAATCTCATCGTCATACTCAATGGCGTTCATATTTTTACCGATGCCCATTTCGCCGACACCACCGATTGGGATGATTCGTAGTTTTGGCTTGCCGCCGCGAGTACGTTTTGGCTGCATTTTGGCGCTAAATTGCTCGCCGCCATAGCCGTTGTAAACTGATTTGTTGACCGGAATATCGATCACGTGCTGCGACGCTCTGAGATTAACGTTCTCGCTTGTTCGTCGCTGCGCGCGAAAAACTTCACCCTTACGAGTGGTAGTGCTGTTTAATACTGCATTGTTGCTTTTTTTCGATTGTGGACGCTTTTTAGTATCGTCCTTCTGCGGTGTTGCCAGTCGCCGCTGACCCATATTGTTATACTCCTTTTTTATTACAATAATCTAAAAACCAGGTAGAGAGGTGCTTTTACTCGCTAGAAATCCCTCTCGTTAGTAGCTTTATTTTAGCAAACTGCCCGTATTTTGTCAAAAATGACCCTGCGCCAACTAAAATGCCAGCGCCGTTTTCCCTTAAGACGCCGGCATTTCCTTAGAAATTTGAAAGAGGTTTAATCGTCGCCATCCACCGAAGTATGAGCAAATTTGCGCTTGCCGCGGTAGATAAAGAAACCGATTGTCAACAAGTTAGCTGCCAGCAAGAATCCAGCCAGCACCCACATGCTATCGCTATAGAACGAACCGCCTAAACCTCCCGATATAGCCTGGCGCAGCGCCCGAATAGAATAAGTCATCGGCACCAGCGGATTGACTGCTTGGAAAA
>CAUQXD010000014.1:0-15624 GCA_963521995.1 uncultured Candidatus Saccharibacteria bacterium | reverse complement strand
CTTTAACCTTATCAACCAAATCATTGATTTTAGTCAAGCCGTCTAGCACCGAATGAAAGGTGTGGTTATGCAGATGCACGAAATCTGACGGCTTCAAAGCCGCCGGCGATGATTGTCCGCTAGTTCCCCCAGTCATTGCTAATAATTATAGCATGTTATTGACGGTGCTGCATCGTCTCTATTAGGTGGTTGATAAAATCAGCCAGCGGCGGAAAAATGTCGGCGAACTGGCCTAATAGCCAAGCCAGCAAAGTAATCAACAGCGTCGCTCCCAGCGCACTACCAATACCAAAGAAGATACCGCGAATAAAATTCATCCAATAGACTTGACGGCGCGAACGATGAAAATCAAAAAACAAATCTTCTAAAATCGCCTGCCGCGCGCCGTTTTCATTGTCGCGAACAATTTTCCGCGCCAATTTATTTGGTCGTTTTTTGGTTGGTTTTTCTGCCATTTCCCGCTTTCTTTTTAGTAAAATACTTCGCTAAAAATCCATGATTTGAAGTCAATTTTTTCGCTAGTTCTGCGCCAATTGAAACAGCACCGACAATTCCGCTAAATCCAGAAATTCGCTGAGTTATCGCCTCTACTTTTTGCTGAGTTTGATGAATCTGCCGCGTCAGCTTGATAATAGAAATTGTCATGACGATCAACATGACGACAAATATCGCCATCAGCGTTACTAGTACTATCAACAAACCATTCATGCTTTTTACTATACACTATTTCAAGCGGCTTGTCAGATGAGCGCGCAAATCCTCGCCAAAATTCGGGTCGCGCAGGCCAAAGTCAATCACCGTCTTCAAATATTCCAATTTATCGCCGGTATCATAATACGTACCGTTGGTGATTTCCACGCCGTAAAAATCAAATCCATCGTCGATCATCTCTTGCATAATTGGTTGAATAGTGAACTCGCCGCGACCGTCAAATTTTTCCTTAGCCTTTTCCAAATAGCCAAAAATCTCGCCTGGCAGCAAATAGCTGCTGACGCTCGCCAGATCGGACGGCGCATTGGTTTTTCCTGGCTTTTCGACAATATTGGTCATTTTAATAACACCGTCTTTAATTTGCTGGCCATTGATAACGCCGTAACGATCAAATTCCGAATCGTCGGTAATTTTCTTACACGACAGCACCGCACCGTGCAAACTTTCTGATGCCTCAATCATTTGTCGAAAACGGCTTGGGCTGGCGGCGATAAAATCATCAGCAAATGTATAAATCACCGGCTCATCGTGGCGAATTAAATGCGAAGCGCAAGCCAGCGGCGTCGCATTGCCGTAGGGACCTTTCTGACGAATATAGACGAAGTTAGCCATCTCGGACAAGCGCTGAACGATGTCGATTAGCGGCTGCTTTTTGGCGCCGCCAGCGCGCAGATTGGCTAGCAGCTCTTCGTTTGGCGCGTCAAAGTGATCCTCGATCGCCCGCTTATTGGCGCTACCGATGATAATAATATCCTTAATGCCAGCCTCCACCAATTCCTCGACGACATATTGAATAATCGGCTTGTCGATTAGCGGCAGCATTTCCTTAGGCATGGCTTTGGTCTGCGGCAAAAACCGGGTGCCGAAACCAGCGGCAGCGATGATAGCTTTGGTTGGTTTTTTCATACATTGCCTCCTATTCTTGACACTGTTGCTAACAATACTAAAGTCTTTCGCGAATTAACTTCTGCGCCAAGCTCGGGTTGGCTTGGCCTTTAGAGCGCTTCATGACTTGGCCCACCAGATAGCCGATAGCTTTATCTTTACCAGCTTTAATGTCGGCGATAGAAGCCGCCGAAGCAGGATCGCTAAGCACTTCGTCAACGATAGCAGCGATGGCCCCTTCATCAGAAACCTGCAACAAGTTCTTTTCTTCAGCCAATTTACGCGGATGCTTGGCACCCGCCAGTAATTCATTGAACAATTCCTTAGCATTGGTACTGGAAATCTCTGCCTTCTCAGTCATCTCTGCCAACTCCACCAGATCGTCAACCGACACGTATGGCGCACTGATATCAACTGGCGTATTATCGTCATCAGAACCGCTGCCGCTGGCCGTTAGAGCGCTAGCAAACCAGTGCGCGACTCGCTTGGCGGCCGTATCGCCTGATTTTTCTTGCACTTCCAGCATGATGCGTGCGTAATTTTGATTAGATAACAGCGAATTAATCACTGATTTATCCAAATTCAGCTGGCTCCATTTTTCACGATATTCACCTGGTAGCATCGGTACTTCAGCCTGGATTTTAGCAATGAATTCATCACTCAGCACCACCGGCGGAATATCCGGATCCGGCATGTAGCGATAATCCTGTGCGTCCTCTTTCGAGCGCTGCGAAGTAGTGATTTGTTTGTCATCGCTCCAGCCGCGAGTTTCCTGCACGACCTTTTCGTCGCTCTCCAGCAGGTCGACTTGGCGTTTGAATTCGTACTCGGCTGCCCGCTCGACACTGCGGAACGAGTTGAGGTTTTTGACTTCTGCACGCTTACCAAGCTCAGTCGCACCCTTCTTGGCTACCGAAATATTGACATCAAACCGCATATTGCCATGATACAAATCGCCGTGCGTCACGCCAGCGTAGACCATCAATTTATGCAGCTCCGAAGCGTAGGCCTTGGCCTCCTCGGCAGAATGTATATCCGGCTCCGAGACAATCTCGATCAGCGGCGTGCCAGCGCGGTTCAGGTCAACCAGACTGTAGCCATCGTGATGTGTCAACTTACCGGCATCCTCCTCCATGTGCGCGTGATCAATCCGCACCCGTTTGAGCGAGCCATCCTCCAGCGGTACGTCAACATAGCCAGCCAAAATAATCGGCTGATACATCTGCGAGGTCTGATAGCCCTTTGGCAGGTCAGGGTAAAAATAATGTTTGCGGTCAAACCGGCTGACACGAGCAATCGGCGCGTTCAACGCCTTGCCGGCACGCACCGCCAACTCGACGGCGTGCTTGTTGAGTACTGGCAGCATTCCTGGCAGGCCAAAGTCAATCTCGTGCGTTTTACTATTCGGCTCAGCATCGCGAGCGTCGTTATCAGCCGGACTAAACAGCTTGGTTTTAGTCGCCAACTGAACGTGACATTCAATACCAATGGTCATTTCATATTCATCATATACACTCATCATAACGCTCCCAAATCTTTTAGTGCTTGTTCAAAGCTTGTCATGGCTCGCCGAAAACTCTGCGCGGTTAGTTTCACGTTGGTTTCGTGGGCGATTTGATTACGCAATTTGTGCGCCGCCCATAAGCCATTTTCATCCGTCCAATCACCTTTGCGGGCTTTCAATTTGTCGCCCATTGTCGCGCCAGCCACGCCGCAGTCGCGCATGGCTTTGTCAAGCAGCTTGTCGGCTTTGACGATTGCCATTTGCAGGCTGTCCGAACTGCCTGCCTTGGCGCCGCGCTGAATTGCCCGCCAAACTTTTTGATACATTTCTCTGTCAAGCTGCTTGTGTCCACGCGATGTCAATTGGATAAAAACGATCAACAAACCGCCGATTAACAACGCCGCCACTACCAGCGCAATCAACAAGCCGTCCATCAGGCAGCCTCCACTTCCGCCGCTAGCTTCAGCAAGTTACCGTCCGACTGATAATCACCAATCAGCTGCACACCAATTGGCAAACCTTCTTCGTTGCTTCCAGCTGGCACGGAAATTGCTGGCAGTCCGGCCAGGCTGGCTGGCACGGTCATAATATCCGCCAAGTACATTTTTATCGGATCATTGGTATTTTCACCAAGTTTGAATGCTGGTGTCGGCGCCGTCGGCATTAACAGCGCGTCGTACTCAGTGAACAACTTTTTGAACTCGTTAATGAGCAGCGTGCGCGCTTTTTGCGCCTGCATGTAGTAAGCGTCAAAGAAACCGCTCGACAACACGAAACTACCGATCATAATCCGCCGCTTATTCTCTGTCATAAAACCTTCGTTACGGCTGCGGCCGTACAATTCCGCCAGCGTTTTTACCTCAGCCGCTCGGTGACCATAACGCACACCATCATAGCGTGCCAGATTTGACGATAATTCTGCCGGCACAATAATATAGTACATCGCCAGCGAATATTGCATCATGTCCAGATTTACTTCTTCAATTTCATAGCCCAGCTGCTTCAATTTTTCGGCATAATCAAAAGTTTTCTGGCGAACTGCCGCGTCCACATCGTCAGTCATACATTGCTTAACCAAACCAATCTTTTTCTTTCTAAAGCCTGGCTGGTTCCGCCAGAAGTCAGGCAGCGTCGTCATATCCTTATCGTCGCGGCCTGCCATAATTTCCATCACCAAATTAGCATCATCAGCATTCGTCGCGAAACAGCCAATCGTGTCGGTGCTCGAGGCCATGGCTACCACGCCGTAGCGGCTGACCGCGCCGTAGGTTGGCTTGACGCCGACCACACCGTTAAAACTGGCGGGCTGGCGAATTGAACCGCCAGTGTCTGTCCCCAATCCAAACGGCACCACGACAAGCGCTGTCACTACCGCCGAGCCGCCCGACGAACCGCCAGCTACTCGAGTTTTATCCGTAGCGTTTTTAGTCGGACCAAAGGCTGAATTTTCCGTCGAACCACCGTGAGCAAAGGCATCCAAGTTCGCCTTACCAATGCAAATTGCACCTTCAGCTTCTAATTTTTCAACGGCTGTTGCCTGGAGCGGCGCCTCAAAATTCTCGAGCATTTTTGAGGCAGCAGTTGTCGGCGCCCCAAAGGCCAAGAAATTGTCTTTCACAACAAATGGCACGCCAGCCAGCCGCCCAGAAATTTCGCCCCGATCAACCTTGGCTGCTCGCTCTAATGCTCGCTCTTCCGTCAAACTGAGTAGTGCATGATATTCTTCAATGTCGCGCGCCCGCCGCAGTGCTTCTTTAACATTTTCGACCGCGCTTTTTCCGGCAAAATCACTAATCTGGCTCATCACAGCACCTGCGGCACTTTCACTTGATTATTCTGTTTCTTAGGCGCTAGCTCAAGCAGCTTTTCTGCAGGAATACCCGGCTGAACCTCATCTTCGCGCCAGACATTCTCTAGTCCCGTCACTTGGTAAGTTGGCTCCACGCCCGCCGTATCAAGCTCACCGAGCTGCTCAATGTAGCCAATTATATTTTCCAAATCCTGGCGCAGTCCATCAACTTCATCATCGGCTAATGCCAGACTACTCAAACTCGCCAAGTGCTGAATATCACTTATAGAAATATTTGTCATATCAATATTATAACACTAAAATAAAAGTCGCCCACCAAAGTGAGCGACTTATCCATTTTACAATTTTTATTGGGTTGAGTAGCTACGATAGCTTTTATATTGACTACTGCTATTGTATTTGTAATCTGTCGTCGTAGTTGACGGAACCGAACTACTGGTGCTGTGAACTTTCACTGCAATCGTAATCGCACTAGCCAATAGAACGACTGAAGAAGCAGCGACCAGCGTCAGCGTCAAAGCCTTTGAAGTGTTGCGGCCCTGAACAATTTGATAGATAAAGTAAATACTTACCGCCACAACTGCGAAAGCTAATAGGTACGGCAAGAACTCACTCAAGTACAAACTCTTGTAGATTTTTTCTGCGCCAGTTGTACCAATAAATAGCAATGAATTGATTAGAATACTAACCAGACGGGCAACCAACTCAAGAGCTGGAATCGCCAAAGCTGCTACGCCACCGTAAGTTACTAGCTTATAAGCTGTGCGCTGTGTATAGCCTTCACGATCTGGAACAGCTTTTGATACACGCGAAAACAGAATAAATGACAATACCGCCAAAAGAAGCGCAAAGACTGCACCTGCGACAATGCCAGTTCCTGGGGTTTCCATCAATGGGGCGAAAAATCCACCGACAGTTTTCACTAATACTGAAGTTGTGTCTGCCCACAAGCCAAACACACTAGAAATAACATTGATCAACAAAAACGCTGAGATAACTGCTGAAGACATCGCTAAAGCGTATTCCAATGTCAATAACTTTGCCTTACCTTTATTTGGATCAGCATACGTATACTGTTGCGGGTATGCTTGATAACCGGCTGGCTGCGCTGGCATTTCTGGTTGCGCAACGGTTGATGGCTGTGGTTGTTGTTTAGTTGCCATAATACCTCCTAATCTAATAATAATTCTATTCTACATGGTCTGGCGAATTTCTGCAATCAAATCACGTAGCTCCGCGGCTTTTTCAAATTCTAGATTGGCGCTATGCAGCTCCATTTGACCAGTCAACTCCTTGATCAGCGTCGGATATTCGTCCTTTGGAATCTTCTTCAAATCCAGCTTTGGCTTTTTGTCCGACTCTTTTTGCGGGATGATGGAACGCAGGCCATCGTCAATCTTCTTCTGGATAGTTTGCGGCGTGATGCCGTGCTCTTCGTTATATTGCTGCTGAATTTGCCGCCGACGATTAGTCTCATCAATTGCTCGGCGCATACTGTCAGTTACGGTATCACCATACATCAGCACCCGCCCATCCACGTGCCGCGCCGCCCGGCCAATCGTCTGAATCAGCGCCTGTTCAGAGCGCAGGAAGCCTTCTTTATCAGCATCCATAATCGCCACCAGGCTAACTTCCGGCAGGTCCAACCCCTCACGCAGTAAATTAATACCAACCAAGACGTCGTACGTCCCCAGCCGCAAATCTTTGAGAATATCACCGCGCTCTAATGTGTCAATTTCGCTGTGCAGATACGCCGTTTTCACGCCATTGTCCGTCAAATAAGCGCTCAGATCCTCGGCCATACGCTTGGTCAAGGTGGTCACCAGTACGCGGTGGCCGCTAGCGATGGTCTGGCGAATCTCCTCCATCAAATCATCAACCTGCCCGTCAGTCGGCCGCACCTCAATCGGCGGATCAAGCAACCCCGTCGGTCGAATCAACTGTTCAGCCGGCTTTGGCGAATGAGCAATTTCATAGTCGCCCGGCGTGGCCGAAACATAAATCGCCTGATGAATATGCTGATCAAATTCATCAAACCTCAGCGGGCGGTTATCCAACGCGCTCGGCAGACGAAACCCGTGCTCCACCAGCACTTCCTTGCGCGCTCGGTCGCCGTTATACATACCGCGGACTTGCGGCAAGGTCATGTGCGACTCGTCGACCAGTAACAACCAATCATCTGGAAAATAGTCAATCAACGTCGCTGGCTGCTCGCCTGGCTCGCGGTCTGTCAAGTAGCGCGAATAATTCTCAATGCCTTTGACAAAGCCAGTTTCTTTGAGCATTTCTAGGTCATATTTGGTGCGTTGACTGAGACGCTGTGCCTCCAGCAGTTTATCGTGTGACTCAAGCCATTTCAGCCGCTCGTCAAACTCTTTTTCGATGCCGATGATGGCTTTTTCAATTCGTTCGCGTGGCGTCGAATAGTGGCTGGACGGGAAAATCGTCAGTTGCTTTGGCTGATCCAAAATCTCGCCAGTCAGCGGATCAATCCGCGTTAGTCTCTCAATTTCATCGCCAAAAAATTCCACCCGCACCGCCGTGTCCTGCCCAGCTGGGAAAATATCCACCACATCACCGCGTACCCTGAAAGTGCCGCGCGCAAAATCAACGTCATTGCGCTTATATTGAATGTCAGTCAGCAGACGAATAAACTTATCCTGAACCCGCCGCTCACCGACCGTCAATTGAATGGCCATATCAGCATACGTCTCCGGCGAACCGATGCCGTAAATGCAGCTGACACTGGCCACAATGATCACATCGCGTCGCGTTAGCAGCGCTGAGGTCGCCGCATGCCTGAGCCGATCGATCTCATCATTAATTTTCGAATCTTTCTCAATATAGGTGTCGCTACTGGCGATGTAAGCCTCCGGCTGATAATAATCAAAGTAGCTGACGAAATAATGCACCTCATTATCCGGGAAAAATTCCTTAAACTCAGAAAACAGCTGCGCCGCCAAAGTCTTATTGTGCGCCAGCACCAGCGTCGGCACATTGGCTCGGGCGATAATATTTGCCATGGTAAACGTTTTACCCGAACCGGTCACGCCCAGCAGCGTTTGCTCGCGCTCGCCCCGCTCCAGACCGTCCATCAACTGAGCAATCGCCGTTGGCTGATCACCGGTCGGCTGATACGAAGAAGAGAGGCGAAATTTATTCACCTCTCTATTCTACTATATTTATAAAGACTAGTCCTGTTCGTAAGTTTGAGGCGTGCCAGAAACTTCACATTTACCATCAACCAGCCGACTCGGAACTAGCGCAGCTTTTAGGTCCGAGCATGGTATATAACTCTGTTGTGTGCCTGCGACTATGCCAATTTCACCCGTGCCTTTTTTTGGGCCAATTATTGTATAGGCGTTAGTCAAGCCGTAAACTGCTGCATATTTTCCATACGCACGGTCAATAACCGGTTTATAAGTATAACCTTCACGCTCCGGAATTGGCTGACCAACTTTAGATTTCAAGAACTCCTTTAGAGAATCGTCGATATCCAACTTATCAACATCACTTACTGAAGTTAATTGAGTACCCTTACCGTCTCCGCCAGTGCGAAAATCTTTATATTTTTTCTCAGTTTCATTTGACGGTTTTGTCTCTTCTTTGCGGGCTTTATCTGATAATCTAGAAGAATCCTTCTTCGTCTCGCTATTTTTTACAGAAGGCTCAACACTTCTATCCTTATTTAGCGCCCCCACAATAATCCAAGCCACCAGACCAATAATAACTAGCCCCATAACAATCACCGTCGCTATCAACCATTTATTAGCCGTTGGTTTATTCTCCATACCTAACCCTCCATTTTAGATTGTGCTTTTGATTGTATATGACTGGCTATCTGTCGTCAATTCATTGCAACCATAGGCATTTTATGATATAATCGGAAAGTTAAAAAATAAAATAAAAAGGATAATAATGACTCCGAAAAATGTTTGTATTCCGCGCGAGCTACAACTCCAGGCAGCCATGTTTCGTCTGGGTAATGTCGATGAAGAAATCCATGCCGGCTATGAAATCCTCCAAAAATATCATAAAACCGTAACGTTCTTTGGTTCGGCACGAATCAGCGAGGATGATTATTACTACCAGAAAGCCAAAGAATTGGCCTTTCAATTGGCAAAAGATGGCTACACAATTATTACCGGTGGCGGCGGCGGAATCATGGAAGCGGCAAATCGTGGCGCCATAGAAGCTGGCGGGCAATCAATTGGCTTTAATATCCGCTTACCGCATGAACAATCGCTCAACAAATACACTACCGACTCTTTTGCATTTACTCACTTCGCGCCGCGTAAAATTGTCATGACACTGCTAGCCGATGCCTATGTTTGTTTTCCGGGCGGTTTTGGGACAATGGATGAGATCTGTGAAATCATCACCTTGACACAGACCAAAAAAATGAATTCAGCACCGATTATTCTATTTGACAAAAAGTTTTGGGGTAAATGGGACGATTTTGTCCGCAGCAATATGCTTCCTAGTAAGTTGATCTCTGACGGTGATGAAAAAATCTACACCATCACTGAAAATATCCCAGAAATAATCAGCGTCATTAAAAATCGGCGAACTTGTTGCGACCGCTGAACTATTTCTTAGATTTTGGCTCAATCCAACAGATTCCGCCCTGGCAGACCACTCGCTCAACCGCAGGATTATGCGTGCGCGGGTGGTTTTTATAGCGACGCGTAATTTCAAAGCCTAATCCTCGCTTGCCATGAGTTGTCTGTTGTTTGCCAAGCGGTAATTGACAATGATAATTATTCACAATATCAATCGGGTTAAATGATATCACCTGCCCGTCAATATCCAATAATACCCAGTCGGAGGCCTTAAATGGCGCCCATTTGTCTACCTTTGGAGCAATAGCCATGAGCGACTGATAAATTTCCTCAGCTGTTGCGTTTGTCGGATCCAAACCCAAAGAACGGATAATCGAATGCGCCCTAGCTAATATTTCTGCAATCAACCGTACGTCACTATCATCACTAGTCATTCGTCTTAGTTCATTCAGAGCGAGACGTTTTTTATTATCATCTCCTAATAATCTTCCTAGATTTTGCGCCATTATAACTCCCTTTCTTGAATTGGCATAGTGTGAAGTGGCGTACCGGCATATAAAATACCAGCTTTTGCGCCAATTTTCATAACAACCGAACTAGCATTAGCACTGGCCACCAATATAGAATTTTTCAAATTCCCGCTTTTCGCCCACTCGCTCAAAAAGCCAGAAGCAAAAGCATCGCCTGCACCCGTTCTGTCAATTGAAGGACTATCATCATACATCAATGCGCGCACAATAGTTTTACCATCACTAGCCATTGAACCATTAACTCCGTCCGTCACCAACACTACTGGGACCAGCCTTAACCCCCGTCGCACCAAGACCTCCAGCCCGTCGCCCGACACCAACTGTTGCATCTCTTCTTTATTCAGAGTCAACACGTCAACGTCAGGTAATAGTCCTAATAATTTTTCTTTCTGTGCCAATTCTTTTTTTCCAGGATTAAAACAAATCTTCATATCACGACGCTTGGCTTGCTGGAATAGTTTATGAAGCATCGGCATATTACCTGATAAAGTCGAAACATATAACCAATCAGCATCTTCATCAGACAAATCAAAATCTGCCTCATGATAATGCGTTGAAGCTCCGCGATAGGTTAGAATCGTTCGCTCACCATTTGGCGCTAATAATAATACTGAATAGCCAGTACTGTATTTTGGTGAATATCGAACCAAATGCGTATCGATATTTTCCTTATCCAAATCCGCCAAGACAGCCTGACCAGCTGGATCATGACCGATCGCGCCCATAAAACTGGCATAGTGACCCTGTCTGGCGAAGGCAACTGCCGCATTTGTAGCACCACCACCCGTTGAAAAATGAATCTGGTTAACGTCAGCCTTCGCGCCCAAATCCAGCCGCGCAAAACAGTGTTCCGGACTTTCGCATACTGGAGTTAATGCGTCGGATTGGCTTAAAAAAACGTCTTGAATAGCGGCGCCAACAGTAATAATTTTTGCCATTAAATAACTGCCTTTCCTGCAGAATTGAATGCCTTTATCTTTGACTCTACTACCTCCTGGACAGCTGCGTAGACTGGGGGCATCAACTTAACAATAGCGTATTCATTTGGATTTTCACGCAATGTTTTTTCCAATGTGGTGCGGAAAGCGTAGCGCATGTCGGAGTTGATGTTTATTTTGGAAACGCCAATTCTTGCAGCATCTTCAAAGTAGTGCAGCGGCGTACCTGACCCACCATGGAGCGAAATCTGGCAGTGCAGCGCCTGGCGAATGCGTGCCAATAATTCCAAGTCCAACACTTTCGGCACTGGATATTTACCGTGCAGATTACCCACTGCCGCCGCAAAGGTATCAATTCCCGTCGCCTCGACAAATGCCCGCGCACCGTCTGGCGTGGAAAAGGTTTTCTTGATTTCTTCATAGTCGATGGCTTCAGTATGGACGTTGGAGCTACCACCAAAATAGTGTGGCTCCGACTCCACTAACGCGCCAGTAAACTTAGCGTACTCCACCACTTCGCGGGTTTTGGCAATGATTTCCTCGTCCGAAGCGTCGTGATTTGCCTGGGAAATGTCAATATGCACAAACTCATAGCCCGCGTCAATGGCCCGTTTACAGCCCTCAACCGTCGGTCCGTGATCAAGGTTTAAGTACATCTCAATGCCATATTCAGCCTTGTAGTTATCCACCAGATCACGCACATTCTCCAGTCCCATGGCTTTCACTTCGGCGTCTGATACTTCCACCAACACTGGCGACTGCAGTTTTTGTGCTGCCCGCGCCACCGCGATCAGCGTTTCTTGATTGTCAATATTAAACGACCCAACCGCAAAATGTTGCGCTCGTGTCCGCTGCATCAAATGGCGCGCCCGCGTCGTGTTTTGCCGAATCTCTGAAATCGATAGTCCCATACTGCCCCCCCCTAAAATACTTATGCTAATTATATCAGTTACCGCGTACTGTGCCAAGAGATTTTAATGAGATAAAGAACTCAACACATTGACTTAATGAATCATATATGATATATATATCAACTTTTGCTCGAAGTTTGTCTAAGGGCGAAAGTGCCCTTTGGCTTCGAGCATCATCTTTTTTTCTGAAAGGAGGGAAAGATGAAAGCCTATAGATTGATAAAAAAAGGGTTAATTCTAGCCCTCATCTGCTACCCAATTATGGTAGCAATATCATTGACTGTGGGGCGGGAACCCCTGCCCCCTTACATCGTGGCGGCAGTCGCCGCCACCGCAGCCATCGTAGTCAGTGATGACATCGATGGCGAAGAAAGGAGGGGCTAACTCCCGCCTGAAAATAGCTCGCCTTGTAGACTTCACGTCTCGGCTTGAGCTCACTCGGCGGGCTATTTTCATTGGAGAAAATTTACGACGCTACGCACAATTGAATTGACATCCAAACCATGCTTTTGCCACAATTCAGACATTTTACCCGACTCGCCAAACATATCATTAACGCCAATTCGCTTCATCTTCACTGGCAAATTCTCACTAAGGACTTCCGCCACACTCGAACCAAATCCACCAGCAATTTGCCCTTCTTCCGCTGTAATGACCGCTTGGCATTTTTGAGCCACGTCAAGCACCGCTTCTTCATCTAGCGGCTTAATCGTCGGAAAATGGATCACCTCCGCCTGGATATCGTATTCTTTCGCCAGTTTTTCTGCCGCCTTTAGTAGTTGATATGTCATCACGCCCGTTCCCAGTAGCGCCACGTTTTTACCTTGACGCAGAGAGTAGCTCTTACCAATTTCAAATGTCGTCTGGTTCAAAAACAACGGCGTTTTTTCGCGCGGCAGACGTACGTAATTCGGCCGTATATCAGCCGCCATCACTGCTGCCATCATTTCGGCCTCGTAGGCATCACCTGGTGCCAAGACCACCATGTTTGGCAGGCTCCGCATCAGCGCGATATCCTCCAGCATTTGGTGTGTTGCACCGTCCGGACCAACATTTAGTCCAGCGTGAGAACCAACCAGCTTAACCGGCTGATTATTCAAGCAAATCGTCGTGCGAATCTGCTCCCAATTCCGCCCTGGACTAAACGCTGCGTAACTAGCCGCAAATGGAATATTACCCATGGCAGCCAACCCAGATGCCACTGTCACCAAATTCTGCTCTGCCACGCCAACCTCGATTGTCCTTGGTTCACCGATTTCTTTAGCAAACTCGCCAAAGCCGACGCTCTCCATCAAATCTGCGCTCAGTACTACTACCAAATTATTTTTCTTAGCGACGTCCACCAACCCTTCGCCAAAACCAATACGAATCGCCGCAGACTCTGCCTGCCACCAATCTTCTCTCAGAAAACTCACTTGACATCTCCTTTTTCACCCAGCTGAATAAGCGCACGCCTGGCTTCCTCGGCATTCGGGGCTTTTCCGTGCCAGCGATAATCATACTCCATGAAATCAACGTCGCGTCCAGGGATTGTATGTGCAATGATCACATTAGGCTGATGGGAATTTTTTGCCACGTCAATTGATTTTACAATTGCCTCGTGATCATGCCCGTTGATTTCCTGCGTAAACCAGCCAAAACTCCGCCACTTGCCTGCCAAATCCCCTAGCGGCATAACTTTTTCCGTATCACCACCAATCTGAATATTGTTCCTATCAATAATCGCAATTATATTTGACAAATTGTATTTCGTAGCGAACATCGCCGCTTCCCAAATATTTCCCTCATCAAGTTCGCCATCACCCAGACTACAATAAACAAACCGCTGAGGATTACCTCCTAAATATTTCAATGAATAAGCCATACCAGCGGCTTGACTTAGGCCACACCCCAAAGGACCGCTCGTTGTTTCAACGCCAGGCAAACTACCGCGCTCTGGGTGACCCTGAAGTTTAGAACCAAATTTCCTTAAATTAGCTAATTCTTTTTTATCAAAAAACCCTCGCTCTGCCAAAGTGGAGTACAGAAGTGGCGCATAGTGGCCATTGCTCATCACGAAAACATCTCGATCTTGCCAATCAGGATTTTTAGGATCTAGACGCATGGTGTAAAAATAAAGAACCGCCATGACATCAGCAAACCCCAAACATCCAGCCGTATGCCCAGAACCGGCCGCCGCTAGTTCATGAATAACTAATTGCCGAAGATATTGCGACGTTTTCCTTAATTCATCCAGCTGGATATCAGACATTAAAGTACACTCGTTTTATTAATTTCCTGCTGGAGTTTGGAAAAAATTGCGTGTGGATCTGATGATTTTTGGATAACACCACCAACGTTCAAAACATCAACACCACCCTGCACTAAGCTGTATGCATTATCCACCAGCACTCCGCCATCCCAGCCGATTTCTACGTTTGAGTTGATAGATTTAATTAGTCGGATTTTCTCCAATTGCATTAAGCTAGCTGTACCGCCAAAATGGCCTAATTCACCGCTAAAAATCATCACGTGATCAGCTAATTTTATCAACTCCTCAACCGTCCGAGGCACTGTCGGTTTTAATAACGCCAGACCTGCCATGATTCCTGCCTGACGTATCTGCATGAGAGCCGTCTTTGCATCACCAGTCGCCTCTGCGTGAATAATAATCATATGCGGCCTTAGAGCAATCAACTTTGGTACATATTCTTCCACGTTGTTTATCATGGCATGAATATCAATTGTCCAACCTTCTGGCGCCCACAATTCCGGGATACTAACCGTTAGTGTCGGCGCAAATTCACCGTCAGAAATATCAATATGCACGCGCTCAGCGAAACCGGTAATTCTATCGACTTGCTCTTTATATTGAGCGGCGTTTTCTGCTAAAATCGCTGGCGTAATTACGGCGCTCATGATAGCTCATCCAACTGCGCATTGCGCCGATTAAACCGCGGAGCATTAGCATACGGTGTGTTTAACCACGTCTCAATGATACCTTTCCAAGCCGCCTCGTCATCTTCCAAAATTCGCGCGGGCAGACATAACACATTCGAGTCGTTATCATTACGCGTCATTTTTGCTTCAAAGGCATCCCAAATCACGCTGGCGCGGATTCCCTTAAAACGATTAGCCGCCATGCACATCCCCTGGCCGCCGCCGCAAATCAAAATCGCCCGCGGATCTTTACTATCATCACCGATAACTTTCAACGCCGCCGCTTGGGCAAATTGCGGAAAATCATCGTCTGGGTTCAATTCCACGCCGCCAACATCCTCGACGTCATAACCATTCTTCGCCAAATATGCGAACACTTTTTCTTTCAATAAAAAGCCGCGATGGTCTGAGCCGAGATAGATTTTCATGATTTTAGTATAAGCGGTTTTGGCGATTTTTGCAAGGGAAAGTTGGAGATTTTTCCAGAGGTAGAGTGTAGCTATTTGACAAAAAGTATTGACATTTTGTGACTTGTATGATATATATTAGCTTTTCAAACCGAAAAGCGACTCCCGGGGAGTTCACCTCGGTTGAGGTCGCGGTTCTGAAAGGCCGCACCTCAGAATTTTCTCTGAAAGGAGAATTATGTCCACTACTGCTTTGACCGTGGTAGTTAGCGCCACACTCATCGCTGGGTTGCTCATCCTTGCCGTTGTGGCACTGTACCGCCGCAGACTGGCGGCGGCGGCCCTGGCTGCGGCCGCGCTGTTCGCAGCACTCCACATCGTGTTCGTCTCCCTGGCCTGGGAGGGGGTGGCGGTCGCGTACCTGGACGCACCTCTGACGGTGCAACG
>CAUQXD010000013.1:0-17775 GCA_963521995.1 uncultured Candidatus Saccharibacteria bacterium | reverse complement strand
TGGGGCGAATGATGGGGTTCGAACCCACGGCCTCCGGAGCCACAATCCAGCGCTCTAACCAAACTGAGCTACATCCGCCAAGATCCAAGCTCCTCGAATTATAACATACATCCTCTCTGTACTCAAGGCGATAAAGTTGCTATACTTAAGGGCAATGAAAGAACTAAACGGCTCAGAATTGGCTAGTTTTATTAAGGAGCGGCAGGCAAAACAAGTACGTGCCCTACGTCAGGCTTGGCGTATTCAGCCGTGTTTGGCAATTGTGACGGATGTTCAGAATCCAGTTATCGAGACATATATGCGCCTAAAGCAACGGTATGGTGCGGATATTTTAATTGATGTAGAGATTCATCGGGCTGCTGCCGGTCAGGCATTGGGGGTAATTGACAAGTTGAACCATCGGGAAGACGTTCAGGGGATAATTGTACAACTTCCAGTTAGCGATCTTGCACAAACCGAGGAGCTATTGGAGAGTGTTCAAAAAGAGAAGGATGTTGATGGTTTGTGTCAGAAATCGAACTTCCAAGCAGCAACGCCAACGGCGATAAGCTGGCTGCTGGCTGGATATGGTGTTGAGCTTAAAGGTAGAAAAGTAGCAATTGTTGGACGGGGACGTTTAGTGGGCGCCCCTCTGGAGCGTATGTGGCTAAAATCTGGTGTTGATGTGACAGTTTTCGAGAAAGGCGATGACCTTATACAATTAACTAACTATGATGTCATAGTGTCGGCGACAGGTGTGCCAGGTTTAATTACTAGCCAGATGGTTAAGCCAAAAGCAGTAGTTATTGATGCGGGCACAGCGTCGGAAGACGGGAAAATTGTTGGCGACGTAGCCGAGGAGGTGCGTCTACGTAAGGATGTTGTCATTACGCCAAAAAAAGGTGGCGTTGGTCCGCTGACGGTGTCGGCATTATTTGATAATGTAATTACGGCCTGTCTGAAAATTGCTAATCAGGTGAAAAATTAAGCAGTTTTTATTGCAGATTTGACCTGTTCGACAACCTGCCGTGGCGTAAGATTTGCTTTAACAATATAGCTATGTACGCCAAGCTCCTTTATCTCGCGTGGCGCTTCTTCCTCGCCGAGGTTAGTTAAAACAATGACCGGAATAGTCTTTCCCCAATCTTTAGCTCTAATATATCGCAGAGCTTCTGTCCCGTTCATCTCTGGCATTTGTAAATCTAGGAGAATGATATCTGGTTGGAATTTTTCGACAACTTCCACGCCAATTTGACCATTGGCTGCTAGCCGCACCTCAAAACCGTCTGATTCAAATTTCATGCGGTACATTTGGCTGATGGTTGGATCGTCTTCAATGATGGCAATTTTTATCATGCTTTAAGTATAGCATACAAATTATGGTATAATTTCTGGCATGGAAAAATACCCAAATAATAAAGAGAAAGAGTTTCTGGGTGGCATCGATCTGGAAGCGAGCCGGAAATTAAATGATGAAATCGCAGAACTTACTAAAGAAGGCTATGATGTTCAGGTCGGTGAAAGAACGGACCTTGCATACAAGAATCCACAGGGAATAAAAAAGGTATTTAGCTATTTGAAAGATCGGTGTGAGAAATTCAATGAAGAACACCTTAAATTTCTGTATACTCATGCGAGTGTGGCAGCATTAGCTAAGTGGCTTGGAAAAATACCTCTGCTGGGACGCTGGATTGTAGATAAATGGAATAAAAGAGTTGAAGAAATCCTGGAGTACCATCGTGGCGACTTATTGTATGGTGATAATGAGACTAGTTCGCAGCCTTGGCACAAGCAACGTGGTTCAGCATTAACATTTTTGTCAATTGCTGAGGCGTATGCGCTAGCGGTCATCGATGACGATAAATTAGTATTTCCTGGTAAATATCCTACCATGAGCGGTCCGATAGATGAATCTCTCTTCGAAGAAAAGGTGAATGGCAAGTCCTTAAGAGAGGCGATGATTGAAGCGCAGATGAGCAGGGGGGAGAGTCGGCAGCAAGCCGGGCAGTCGGTAAATGAAAGATTGCAGAGCGTGCAAGAATTTATTAACGCGCCAGTAACGCCAAAATTTGCTGAGATTATTAAGTATTGTGCGGATGGAATTGGTATTCGCGAGCGAAAAGACATCGTGAATAGACATATGATCGAGCATCTGAAGAAGACGACAGAGAGGGATGAAGACAGGTTAATTAACGATATGCTAATCATGAGCTTTGGCTGTGGAACGGCGCTGCCGACGCTGCAAATGATGAAAGCATTGAAAAAGGAAACTGGCCAAGCACCAACAGTTATTTTGCTAGACCAAGATCCGCTGTCACTGGCAGCAGCTCAGAATTTGGCGCGGCAAATGGGCCTGGAAGAGAATATAGAAGTTCATTGTCAGCGATTGTTTAGTAAGCTAGGCAGACCGTTGGGACTGGAAAAAGTTCTAAAAGGTCGACTGTTGGATATTGCGGAAGATTCTGGTTTACGTGAATATTTGCCGGACGTGGTTTATAGAAAATTAACAAAAGAATCGTGGCGATTCTTGCGAGGCGGTGGCCGGATGGTCACTGGCAATATGAATGAAAACCGTCCACAGAAAGAATTCCTGCACGGCTTAATGGGTTGGCTACCAAGGGTGACTAGGCGTAATATTAAGCGGAGCTTTGAGCTACTTATAGAATCTGGCGTGCCAAGGGAAGCTATCTCTGCAGAAGTTGTACTGAGTGGTGTTTATACAATTTTTACCGCTGAAAAACCATAGATGATGCTATAATAAGCATTAGCATGATGGTTCGAGCGTTAGTACTGGGCTTGATCGCGCTGATGGCGTTGATTTTGGGTGTATTGGTGCTCAGAAAATCGAAACGTCGCCAGGGTGTCAAATGGTGGTTCTTTTTGGTTTGTCTGTGTCTGGGGGTATGGTCAGCTGGCCTTGAGCTGTTTTCCCTAGCGGATAATGCGATGGTCTTAGATATTGCTTCAAGGTGGTTTTATGTCGCTTCGGCGATTTTTTGTCCAGCGCTTGCCATTTTTACTGCCAAGTCATTTCTGCCGCCGACCAAATCGGTAAAAAGTTTTATCTATATATCTAGTGCAATGTTCGTTGTTTTTGCAATATACATTGCTTTAGCGCCAGAGTTTATTATTAATGCTTCAGAAATTTACACGCCAATAGATTTCTCGCAAATTCCAATTAACGCTATTCATTATACAATTTTTGCTACCTTTTTTATGACATTTTTCTTGATTGCAATGTGGTTTGGTTATAGGGCTTGGAAGAATTCTGATACTATTCGCCGTAAACAAGTTGCAATATATATGGTTGGTTTATTTATATCTAGCATTCCTGGGTTTGTGGTTGATTTACTGCTGCCAGCGCTTGGGGATTATAGGTATATATGGATTGGGCCAGTGGCTACGGTTATTTTCCTCTTTGCGATTATGTATAGTATTGTGCGGTATCGTCTGATGGATGTAAAGACGGCGGTAGCTCGGAGCGTTTCGTACATACTGCTATTAATTGCCTTAGCGGCTATTTATGCAGTTTCCGCGTACGTTATTTCAATTGTTGTCTTCCAACGTACTTTAACTGTTGATAGTCATGTCAGTCTGCTAAATATGATTTTGGCGCTGATTTTGGCGTTTTTATACCAGCCAGTCAAGCGGTTTTTTGACAAATTCACTGATAAAATCTTCTATTACGGCGAATATGATACAGATGCTTTTGCCCGCGAAATTAGTAAAATATTAACTTATACTGCGGATTTACAATTATTGACGCGGCGAGTTAGTAATTATATCGCTAGGGCGCTAAAGGCGGAAAAAGTGACATTTTGCATTCCAGAGAAGGGCATTTATGGACGAACAGGGCGTCGGCGCCTGTCGGTTATTGAAGAAGATGTACGTAGAATTATGGATTATTATCATGAACATTATGATTTTCCAGAGGTGATTTTAGCAAACCAAGTTAAAGACCCGGAATTAAAGAAGATTTTGGATATTCACCGGACAAAAATTATTGTACCACTTCTACATCAAAATCAGGAGGTGGGAATCTTATTTCTAGGTGAGCATAAGAGCTTGGGGTATAGTTCACGGGATATTGAAATGTTGGAGTCAATCGCTGGTGAGCTGGCGGTATCGATTCGGAATTCGCTGTCGATGGAGGAAATCAATGAATTGAATAAGAGTCTGCAGCGAAGAATTGATGAGTCAACGAAAGAATTGAGGTTTAGCAATCGTCAATTACAGAGGTTGGACGAGGCAAAAAACGAATTTATTTCTATGGCGTCGCATCAGCTTAGAACGCCATTGACTAGCATTAAAGGTTATCTGGACATGATTTTGGAGGGCGATTTGGGAAAAATTTCGCCAACACAACGGGCAGTTCTGAGAGAAGCATTCTCCTCAAGTGAGCGTATGGTGCGCTTAATCAATGATTTTCTTAATGTATCACGACTACAGACGGGGCGGTTTGCCATTGATAGGCAAAAAATAGATATTGCGCGCGTTCTTCGTGATGAAATTTCGCTATTGCAGGTTGTGGCAGATCAGCGTTCGGTTGAGCTGAATGTGAAGATTGATAAAAAGATACCACTGGCGACAATAGACTCTGAGAAGATTCGTCAGGTTATGCTAAATATGATTGATAATGCAATCTATTATTCTAACCCGCACGCAAAGGTGACTATTACGTTAAAAAATAGCGATAAAGTAATTGAGTTTACTGTGAAAGACTCAGGAATTGGTGTACCAAAAGCAGAGCAATCAAGGCTGTTTAGTAAGTTTTTCCGTGGAGCTAATGCCAGAAAAAGACGACCAGACGGAACAGGTGTTGGGCTGTTCTTGGCAAAGAAAGTCGTTTTATTACACGATGGCGAGATGATTTTTGAATCAGAAGAAGGAAAGGGTAGTACTTTTGGGTTTAAGCTGCCAGTTCGCTAGCGAAAAAGGCTGATAATTCCAGAGATGATCAGTGCTAGCGAGATTACTGCTAAAATGACAACTCCGATTGCGCGAAGAAACTTTTTCCGATCAAAAATCCACTGTGATAGTTTGGAGCGGTTAGTTGCTGTAATTCGAATTACTTTTGGTCGTTGAGTCGCAGCATCTGCTCCAGTGTATTTTTTATTGCGCCTTTTCTTCTGCTTTATCATGGGGTTATTATACATGAAAACACTCCCTGGGAGTAGGGAGTGTTTTGTCTGAAACTGAGCGCTTCAGATAAGATATGGAGCGGTCAATCTCTATAGTTGTCGCCGGCTAGCAACGTAAGCTAATCCTGCCGTCAGCAGTGCGCCAACTCCTAGTCCGCTCATTAACAGGTCGCTGGAACCAGTTTGTGGCAGGGATGATGGTGTAGCTGACTTTGGATTTGATGGCGTCGTTTCTGGGTTTGTTGGTGTCTGAGCTGAAGGTTTGGTTGGACTACTTGGGCTTGTTGGTGTAGTTGGTTTGGCTGGAGATGACGGATTCGATGGTTTTTCTGGAACAGTGGGATTTGTCGGTTCTGAAGGCTCAGTTGGCTTATTTGGATTACTAGGGTTCGTTGGTGTAGTTGGCTTGCTAATCTCAACAGTAGCGTCATCGCAGGAGTCTGGGGTGTTTGCATTTGGATTTGCGACGCCTGGCGCATCGACGCAAGCGGTATTCTTAATTTTACCATCCTGGGCTGTAGGGATTTTTGCGGTAATGGTAAAGTTAGCAGATTGGCCGGATTTTAACTCAGCGATAGTGTGTGTCCATTTATTGTCTTTTATAGTGCCAGCGCTTGCCTTTACGAAAGTAACTCCCTTTGGTGCATTATCGGTAGCAGCAATATTTTTCAAGTCAGTTTCACCAGTATTGGTGACTTTTATCTGGTAGGTAAATTCGGTATTGAGTTTGACAGATTTGTGTTTCTCGCCATCGACCAGCTTCTCGACTTTTACGCCCGGCTTTTTAGTAGTCGGCTTCTCGCCATCACCGATAACAAAGGCTTTTGTGCAATCCTCGCTGGTGACGGTTTTCTCTGAATCCTTCAAGGCTACAGTAATAAAGGCCTTCACGGTGTATTTACCTGGCTTGAAACCTTCAAACTTGCCGTTATCTGAGCTATAAACTTCATTATTCGCAGAGTCGTAGACTTTATAAGTAACTTTCTTGAAAGTTGCGCCGTTATTGGCGGTGTATTTGACAGAGAACTTAAAACTGTCTTGTGAAATTTTATCAATCGAAAGAGCGTTACATTGGTAAACAGGAGTTTGTTCGCAGTTTTTTTCAACTTTTACGCTGGCTTCGGCGTGTTTAGTGCCTTCCTGAATTGCTGCGCCAGCGGTACTTGAGAAGGAAACACTACTACCGCAGGTTAGATTATCAACAGTAACTTTAGCTTGGTAGGTAATGATGGCGTTGGCGTTTGGCGCGTAGTTGCCAAGGTTAAGTGTTTTATTGAATATATCGCCACTTAATGTCGTGCCTTGAGGATTGTTGCTGTTGGTGAGCTTTGTTGAGCCGTCAATATATGTCAGTCCCCTTGGTAATTTATCCTTAACGAGGACATCACGCTGCTCGGCTGTGCTGGTATTTTTATACTCTAGGCGGTATTCAATAGTGTCGCCATGGTTAACTGTTATGTTCTGCTGCCAAGTAGTGTCGCCTTGTTTGCGAACTTGCTTGGTAAAAGAAAAATTCGGCTGACCAGTATTGGTGTTGTTTTGGTTTGCCGTGCCCAGTGCGTTCAGTGCCGCTGGTAAGGATATAGCCATAATTGTAGTCATGGCTAATGCGTAAAATCGCTTTGGAATGCTCCGCAGCCAATCAAAACTTTTATGCATGCGTTTTCCTCCTCGTTATATGCCAATTTAAAGTTGGCTGATTAAATGCATTGAATGTAGCTATTATATACAAAATATTAAGAAAAGTCAATAACAGATGAGCGGTTTACATACTATAGACATTTTTATGATAATTTGCTATGATACCTGAAGTCGCGGCCTTATCGTCTAACGGTTAGGACACCAGGTTTTCATCCTGGCAATCCGGGTTCGATTCCCGGTAAGGTCACCATTTCAAGGTAAAAATTCAAACCACCGCCTTTCTGGGCGATTTTTTTGATTTAGATTTGAAATAGTTCGTTTACATTTGCTTGCCTATCGCATCAAAGTAATAGGCTTCACCAATTAAAATTTTGTCTTGGGGGTTTTGCAAGCTTATTTCCTGATAATGATTATTGTCATATTACATTATATCAATCATTTTCCATCACTGTTATTTCGTGGTATAATTTAAAAAATGAGCAGCAATACATTTAAACGAACAAAAATATTAGCAACAATAGGGCCGGCAACGTTTAGCCAGGAGAAAGTTTTTCAACTGCTGGACGCTGGCGTTAACGGCATCCGCATGAATTTTAGTCACGGTGCGAATGAGGAGCGAATTGAACAAATCAACTGGGTGCGTACAGCTAGCAAGCAGTTGGGCAAGCCAGTAGCAATCCTCCAGGATTTACAGGGGCCAAAGATTCGTTTGGGTATTCTGAAAGATAATATGCTGAACGTCAAGGTTGGCGACATGTTGACTTTGGACTCAGAAATTGCCGAACATGACGGCGGCTTTAATTTGCCGGTACAGTATAATTTGGCAGAAAAGATGAAAGTCGGCGAGCCGCTTTATATGTTTGATGGAAAGATTAAGACGATTGTGCGGGAAATTGTTAGTTCGACGGCGATTCGCGTGGAGGTTCAAAATGACGGATTCTTGATGAGCCGCAAGGGGCTGAATTTGCCGGATACGGATTTTGGCGGCGATATTTTGACGCCGAAAGACATCGCCGATCTGGAGTGGGGTGCTAAGCAGGACTTCGATTATGTGGCGCTTAGTTTTGTGCAGAAGGCCGATGATATTATTGATCTTCGGCAGAGGCTGGTGGAATTGGGTTCAACGGTCGATATCATCGCTAAGATTGAGACTAAGTCAGCAGTTGATCCGGAAAATTTGGAAGAGATCGTCAAGGCTAGCGACGGTGTGATGGTGGCGCGCGGCGACTTGGCAGTAGAGGCTGGCGCGGAGATTGTTCCGGTTATGCAGCGGCGAATTATTGCTCTGTGTCGTAAATATTGTAAGTTGGTGATTGTGGCGACACAAATGATGGGTAGTATGGTTGATAATCCAGAACCAAGTCGCGCTGAAGTGAGCGATGTAGCAAATGCCGTCATTCAGGGCGCCGATGTGGTAATGCTGTCGGATGAGACAGCCAACGGTAAATATCCTATCGAGACAATTCGGGCGATGCGTAAGACGATTATCTATACCCAAGAACATAGCGAAGTGATGATGGTCGATAAGACTGAGATGCGCGAAAAAACTGATGCGATTTTAAGCTACACGGCGGCGCAGCTGGCTAGGAGAATTAAGGCACGGGCAATTATTGCTGAAACTAATACTGGCGCTACCGCGGTTAATGTCGGTGCGTATCGTCCGAACTTGCCAATTGTTTGCGTGACCGAGAATGTCAAGACGGCGCAAAAATTAGCGTTAAGCTATGCTTCTCGCCCATACATTCGTCCGAATGAGCTGAACGCTGCTACGAAGCTTGCTGAGGAATTGAAGCAGGAAGGCTATTTCGGCGAGGATCCAGTTACAGTTGTGCTGGTGAGCGGTCATCATCCTGAGCCGGGTAAAACGGATAATATTCAAATTAAGACGTTGTCATAGGAAAATATTGGGTGGGCAAGCAATTTCCGAAGCAGACGATTCGTGACGTCAATTTACGCGGAAAAACTATTCTTCTGCGAGCAGATTATAATGTGCCGCTAACAAAGTGTGGCCAGATTTCCGATGATTTACGAATTCGTGCTTCGCTGCCCACTCTTAATTATCTTTTAGATCAAAATTGCAAAATTGTCATCATGTCTCATCTGGGTCGACCAAGGCGAAAGGATGCTAGATTCAGCCTAAAAATTGTAGCGAAGCATTTAGAGAAGTTGCTCGATCGGCCAGTCAAGTTATTGAATGACTGCGTGGGTGAATCGGTGCGCCAAGCTGTCCGCCGTGCGCCGCTAGGTAGTGTGCTCATGCTAGAAAATCTACGTTTTTATGACGAAGAAGAGGCGGACGATTTGGTTTTCGCCAGATCAATCCAACGGGCAGTTCGGGCAGATTATTTTGTGCAAGATGGGTTTGCGGTAGCGCATCGGGCGCACGCTAGTACGCATGCTATTTCTCTTTGTGTGCCGGGATTGGCGGGATTATTGCTTGAAAAAGAATATACAATAATCACCAAAGCAATGAGCAGGCCAAAGCGTCCACTGGTAGCGATTATTGGTGGCGCAAAGATTAGTGATAAAATCTCCCTGATAAAGCGGCTAATCAATAAAGCTGACCAAATTCTAATTGGTGGCGCAATGTCAAATACGTTTTTATACTGCCGCGGCGTGAATATTGGTCGTAGTATTTTTGAACCAGGTATGGAGAAAGTTGTAGCGGAAATTTATGAGTTGGCGGCAGCTAAAGTTGGTGTTGAGAATGTTGATAAGTTTTTAGTATTGCCGGTTGATGTGGCGGTAGCACCGGAGATTTCCAGGGAGTACCCTCGACAGGAAGTTGATGTTAAGAATATAAAAAATCATGATATGGCGCTGGACATTGGCAGCCGAACAATCGATGTATTTACAAATATTTTAGCGGGTGCAAAAACAGTGATTTGGAACGGGCCGCTGGGGTACGCAGAAATTGATAACTTTGCGATTGGCTCAGCACGAGTAGCGCTGGCGATTGCTCAAAATACTGAGGTGACTTCAATTGTTGGTGGTGGTGATACAGCAGATTTTATTTTAAAGTGGGATGGGCATGACGGAGCTAGTTTTACGCATGTTTCCACTGGCGGCGGGGCTAGTATGGCCTTGATGGCGGGTAAAAAGTTGCCAGGAATTGAAAGTCTACTAGACGCATACGGGCTGAAATGATACACTAAGCATAAGGATTATCCTATGAGAAAAAAGCTAATCATCGGCAACTGGAAAATGAACTTCAATATGCATGAGGCTAGCTTGTATTTGCACAAGCTGATGAATACATTGCCGTCTCATCGAGATGTTGAAGTAGTCTTGGCGCCTACAATTTTGACGCTTCAAAGTTTAAGTTTACAGATCAATCGGCGGATTGCTAAATTGGCAGCCCAAAACTGCTATTGGCGAGATTCTGGTGCTTATACTGGCGAGATTCCAGCGGCACATCTTCGAGGAATTGCTGATTATGCGCTAATTGGACATTCGGAGCGGCGATATATTTTCATTGAAAGTGAGAAAGATATTCGCTTAAAAGTGCAGGCGGCAATCCGTAATCGAATTTATCCTGTTCTGTGTGTTGGCGAGACGATTCAAGAGCGAACACTTGGTGAGACGAAAGATGTTTTAGCAGATCAATTGACAAGTGGTTTGGCAAATGTGACGGCAGAAGAGCTGGATAAGGTGGTGATTGCTTATGAGCCTGTCTGGGCAATTGGTACGGGTGATGCTGCTAAGCCAGTTGATGTAAAAAAAGCAACACAAATGATTCGGCGGCATATTGCGCATTTGTACGGCAAAAAAGCAGCAGAGTCGGTGCAGATTTTATATGGTGGTAGTGTCACATCTACTAGTGCCGCAGACTATTTGGCAATCGACGGACTTGATGGTTTATTGGTGGGCGCAGCAAGCTTAGATGCATATCAATTTGGGGAGATAATCTCAAAGGCACATAAAGGTTAAAAAATAGGGGGCATATGACAGACATTGATTTTGACGAGCTAGACAGAGCAGTAAATTCTCTAATGAATAAGCAGCAAGAAGCGAAAGCGTCAGCAGAGGCGAAGACTGAGACTGAGCCAGATGTTTTGACCAGTACTCAGCCAGTACAGCCAGATCCACCGGTTAGTGTCGCTAATACCAGCTTTACTCCACCCGTTACCTCTGCTCCTGTTGCTACTCCAGCCCCAACGCCTGCCGCTCCTGCTTCTAAGACTGAGTCGGAGCCATCTCTCACTCCTGCCTCTGCTCCTGCTCCTCATCCCGTAGAAGATTCTCAGCCCGTAGCGTCCTCCTCTGTCTTGGCATCGCCTCCCGAGTCTACTCCTATTATTAGTCGAACCACAGGTCTGGCAGCAAAAGATATCAAATCTTCTCCGGCAATCACTAGGCGGCCAACGGGTCGTTTCATGGATGTAGTTCGCCCATCATCTACTGCGGCTAACCCAAAATCAGCTGCTCCAATGCCATCTCGAACCGGTGTATCGCTTCAGCCTTCAGCTGACCTGGTGGATGTGGTTAATATGAATGGTAAGAGCTTGGCGACTGGGGAAAATTCGCAAGATATAGATACTCAGTCAGATAATTTGGATAATACCCCCGACCTTAAGGATATTGAGCAGAGCGAGTCGGCCTTTGCGGCAATAGAAAATGCACCGATTGAGGAGTTAGCGAATGATTCTGCCGCTGAGGAACACTCATTGACAAATAAAATTGCTCAGTCGCTAGCGGCAAATGATGAATCAGACGTCCCGGTCGCTGCTCCGCTAGAGTCGCCTTTTATTGCTAATGTTGAAGTTGAGAAGCGACCACTTGGTACTGCTAATCAGATGACAGAAAATTCCGAGACAATTGGTGAGGAAGAGGATGTAGAGACAACGGGCACAGAAGAGATGAAACTGGAGCATCAGTATAATACTGGATTGGCTGACTATTCTACGGATAAGGAAATAATAAGCGATGCGCCAGATTCGTTGAATGATCTTAATCCAGAGATTATAGCAATTGAAGAGGCTGGAATTCCTGAGTCGCCAGAGACAGAAAAAGAATTAGGCAATAATAGTTCGGCAAAGACGCCATCTGCTGGTGGCACTTCGTCTGGAGCTCAAGCCGTAGACCCAGAGCCAGCACCGATGTTTGCCGCTGCCTCTATGGAGGTCAAGCCTTCATCTGATAAAGAGAAGAGAAAGTCTGGTGCCTTGACAGCTTTACTGATTGTTTTGTTCTTAGCAATTGGTGTAGCGGGCGGTGCTGTTTCTTACTTTTTGCTGATAAAATAGATACATGACTGATTTTACGGACGGTTTGAATGGCGAACAAGCTCGGGCGGTGACGCATGGCGACGGGCCGCTATTGATTTTGGCGGGCGCTGGTTCTGGAAAAACAAAGACGCTAACACATAGGATTGCTTATTTGATTGGCGAGTTGAAAGTTTTTCCTAGCCGAATCTTAGCAGTAACATTTACTAACAAAGCCGCCAAGGAAATGCGGCAGCGATTGGCGCAATTGCTGGATGAAGAGGCTGATAATCGTCAATTTATGCCGTGGATGGGGACATTCCATAGTATTTGCGTACGGATACTAAGGATGGACGGCGCGCATATTGGGTTGGACAGGCGATTTTTAATCTACGATACTGACGATCAAATAAGCCTGATGAAACAGATTATGAAAGCGCGCGGTCTGACGGATAAAGATATTAAGCCGCGGGCAGTGCTGTCGGTTATTTCAAACGCTAAAAATGAAATGCGCAGCGCGGAAGATTTTTCAATGTCAGCGCGCGGCCCTCGGGAGCAGAAAATTGCTGAGTTGTTCTTTGCCTATGAAAAAGCCTTGAAAGAGGCGGCGGCGCTCGACTTCGATGATTTATTGACTAAAACCGTAGAATTATTACAGAACAGTCCAGAGATTCGCCGGAAATGGCAGCGTCAGTTTGAGTATATTCTAATCGACGAGTATCAGGATACAAATGCTGTGCAGTACGCGCTGATCAAATTGTTGGTTAACGAACGGCGTAATTTATGCGTGGTTGGCGATGATGCGCAGTCGATTTATAGTTTTCGCGGCGCTGATTATACTAATATTCTTAATTTTGAACGCGATTTTCCGGGGACAACCGTGGTCAAATTGGAGCAAAATTATCGTTCAACAGGCGCGATTTTAGATTTAGCAAATTCGCTCATTCAGCATAATATTCATCGGACAGATAAGAATTTATGGACGGCAAATGGTGATGGTATTGATCCAAAATTATGGCAATTATATAGCGAGTCGGAAGAAGCGCTGACGATTGCTAATGAGATTCAAGCGCAAATTGCCAATGGCCGCCAGTACGGCGACGTGGCAGTGTTATATCGGACGAATGCGCAGAGTTATGCGATCGAGCGGGCGCTCAGGCAAAGTTATATTCCGTATAAAATTGTCGGCGGTCTAAGGTTTTTAGATCGGGCGGTCGTTAAGGATGTACTGGCGTATCTTCGATTGTTGTATCAGCCGAGCGATCGGGTTAGTTTTTTAAGGATTGTCAATGTTCCAAAGCGCGGTATCGGTACAGTGAGCGTGGCTAAATTTTTGGATTGGAATGATGCGGCGCGGCGGGATATTGTCAGCGGTCTGCTGGCGGTCGAAGAGGCCGATAATTTGACGGCGCGAGCGAAACGACCTTTATTGGAGCTAGGCAAAATTCTGGAGGAACTGCAGCAGGAAATAGACGGTTCGCCAGCAGAATTAATTGAAAAAATTATAAAAAGAACTGGCTATGGGGATTTTATCAATGATGGCACACCTCAAGCTGAGGAGCGGATGGAAAATATTGGCGTGTTGCTGGCGGAAGCCAAAGCTTATGTTGACGTGCCGGCATTTTTGGAAGAAATGGCGCTGATGTCTTCGGCGGACACGGCGGCGGAGCAACAGGTGACGCTTATGACGCTACACGCGGCTAAGGGTTTGGAATTTCCGGTAGTATTTTTGGCGGGGCTGGAAGAGAGAATTTTGCCGCACGCACGAGTGTTTGACAGCGGTAAGGCTGACGACATTGAGGAAGAGCGCCGGCTGTGTTATGTTGGCGTGACGCGCGCAAGGGAGGAATTATTTGTTAGTTGCGCCAGTTCCCGGACACAATTTGGGCAAATTGGCTATAATATGCCGTCGCGGTTTTTGGACGAGATGGGGCTGATGGTCGGTGGAATTGATAGGCCGGCTCAGCCGCCGGCAGAAGCCGATTTCTACTCAGAAGAAATTGGGCTGGAAGTTGGGGATAGGGTGCGCAGTCCAAACTTTGGCGCGGGTGAAATTATTGACAGCGAGGGTCTGGGTGTGACTGTTAAATTTGACGACGGAAAAATTAAGAAGCTAAACGTTGAGTTCGCTCGGTTGGAAAAAATTTGATATAATAAGGACATTCGCGCTGTAGCGCGTAGCATATGAGCATAAGACTACAAGCACATCATACGAGGAAAATTATGTTCACCGCCGGCATGACATTGATGCTATTTGGCGGGCTATTTTTCGTTAATCGGGCATTAGCTGAAACTGTCAAGCCAGTTACTAAAGCTGGCGAAAAGCTGGTAACTATTTATGATCGAGGCGTAGAGCGAACAATTGTTACGAAAGCTCGGACAGTCCGTGAAGCACTGAAGTTGGCCAGGCTTTCAATTGATGAACGTCAGGATGTGGTTGAGCCGGGTTTGGATTCTGAGATGGTGGCGAGCGGTATAATGTTAATATTTTTCGGGCACGACCAGTGACGATTGTTGATGGCGGTAAGCGCCTGAGAGTAACGACAGCGCAGCAAACGCCAATTTTAATAGCAAAGGCTGCTGGATTAGAAATATTTAACGAAGATAAGACGACGTTAGCGAAGGCTGATAATGTCGCGGTTGATGGTGCGGACATGGTAATGCGGGTCGAGCGAGCATTGGCAGTGAATTTTATACTCTATGGTAAAATGTCAACAATTCGCACTCATGCAAAAACAGTTGGTGAATTGTTGAAGGACAAGCACATCACCCCGAAAAAGGATGATATGCTATCGGTGGATTTATCGGCAAAAATTGTGCCCGGAATGAAAATCGAACTGTGGCGCAATGGTAAGCAAACGGTGACTGTCGAGGAAGAGGTTAAGTTTGAGACGGAGAAAATCAAGGATGCCAATCGAGAGACGAGTTATCGTGAAGTAAAACAGGTTGGCGAAAATGGTAAAAAGAACGTTACTTATGAAATTGAGATGAAGAATGGGACGGAAGTTAGTCGTAAGGAAATCGCTAGTGTTGTAGTAAAGGAGCCTAAAAAGCAGGTTGAGATTGTGGGAACGAAGAGTTCAAATACGTTTTCGGGTAGTTTTTCTGAGGCGTTAGCTCGACTAAGGAGCTGTGAGGGTAGCTATAAGTCAAATACTGGCAATGGCTATTACGGCGCTTACCAGTTCGATAAGCGAACTTGGGGTAAATATGGCGGCTATGAGGTTGCCTCTGAAGCACCGCCGTCAGTGCAGGATGAAAAAGCCTGGGAGACTTATAAAGCTCGCGGCTGGCAACCGTGGCCTACCTGCAAGATAAAGATGGGTCTTCAGGACATCTATAGATAATAATCTCATAATTTGATATAATTCTCTTAATGCACTTTGTGAGTTGCTGATTGAATTATGCGAGCAAAAGGTTTGTTTTTTGGAAAAATTATTGGCTTTGCCATATTGATTGTGGTTGCAATGCCGATGTTATCATTTGCCGAAGGAAAAAATCCCACGGAGCACTTAGTTCACGTTTATGATCGTGGTGGGGAGAAAACTATTGTGACTAATGCATTGACGGTGCGGCAAGCCTTGCAGGCTGCTCGGATTTCTATTGATGAAAAGCGCGATATGATTGAGCCAAATATTGACATGGAACTGACGGGCGTGAAATATCAAATCAATATTTTTCGGGCACGACCAGTCACAGTAATGGATGGCGCGAAAGTCCGGCAAATAACAACCGCGCAACAGACACCATCGGGTATCGCTAAAGCAGCGGGCTTGGTGCTGTATCGTGAAGATAAAGTAGATTTCATGAGTTCTGATAATTTACTGGTTGACGGGGCCAGTTTGGTAATGAAAATTGAGCGGGCTAAGCAGCGGACGGTGACGGAAGAGGTTGACATTGACTTTGAAATCGAGCAAGTCAAGGACGATTCTCAGCCAATTGGTTTTAAGAGTATAAAGCAGTTGGGTGAGAAGGGCGTACGAAAAATGACGTACCAAGTTGAGGCTAATAACGGTGTGGAAGTTAGCCGTAAGGAGCTATCTGGTGAAATTATCAAGCAGCCCAAAAAGCAAATTGAAGTGATCGGCACCAAGCCGAAAAACCCACTAACCAAAGGTAAGGGCGCGCAGATATTCACCGATTCTAAAGGCGTGGCACACCGCGAAACCTATTATGATTTACCGATGAATATTGTTGCTAACGCTTGCGGCGGCGGTGGCTACACAGTGCGGGCGGACGGCGCCAAGGTAGACAAGGACGGCTATATTTTGGTGGCGGCAAATTATGGTAATTATCCGCGCTGCTCGGTGGTGGAAACCAGCATGGGTCCTGGCAAGGTGTATGATACCGGCGGCTTTGCGGCCCGGCATCCGCATGGGTTTGATCTGGCGACTGACTGGACGAACGGGGACGGTCGCTAGATGGCGTCAGCGCGTGGGCCGAAAAAAGAATTAGGCCAGCATTGGCTGCGAGATCCAGAAATCTTGGCGGAGATTGCTGAGGTGGCGGAGCTAAGTAAGGATGATGTAGTTTTGGAAATTGGGCCAGGACTTGGTACCTTGACCAGCCGGTTGTTGGCGCGAGCTGGGCGGGTGGTGGCGGTAGAATTTGACAGAGATTTGGCGCGCAAGTTACCAGGACAATTTCCCGGCAAAAACCTGGAAGTGATCAATGAAGATATTTTGCAATTTGATTTGAGCCAGTTGCCGAAGGGCTATAAAGTAGTCGCCAATGTGCCGTACTACATTACCAGCAAAATTGTTGAGAAACTGATGACAGCGGAAAATAAACCGAACTTGGCGGTACTGCTGGTACAAAAAGAAGTCGCCCAGCGCATCGCAGCGGAGCCTGGCGAAATGAGTATTTTAGCGGTTAGCGCGCAGCTATTTGCCCAAGCAGAACTAGACATTGAAGTGCCACGGCAGTTTTTCACGCCGCCGCCAAAAGTTGATTCGCAAGTAGTGGTATTGAGGACTCGCACCGAACCGCTAGTCGCTTCTGAGGACCACAAAGCTTTTTTCCGTGTTGTTAAGGCTGGTTTTTCAGCTAAGCGTAAGAAATTGCGTTCTAGCTTGAGCGGCGGACTGGGCGTTAATAAAGCTAGCGCCGAACAGTTGCTAAAAAAGGCCAACATTTCACCTGATGCTCGTGCCGAGGATTTGGCAATTGAGGATTGGCGGCGACTGCTGAAAGGATGGCGGACGCGATGATTGCGGCAGATCAGCCGACATGCTTTCCGCCTGATCTGTTGGTTGTGGTCTCGTCGAAAGACGACGGCACCATGCTCAATCGTATTCGCGGTCGTCACGTAGCCGACGTACTGGAGAATCGGCGGCGGTTTTGCGATCAGATTGGTGTTACCTATGACGACGTTGTTTATCACGTGATTTCATATGACCAAGCACAAACGTTTGATACCATCGCCGAAGTTACTGAAACTGACGCGGTAAAATATAACAACGAGGGGATTTTTGCTGACGCGCTATATACCGAAATGGCTGGTGTAGGATTGTTCCTGCCAGTGGCGGACTGTATCGCCATCATCATCTATGATCCAAAACGCCGGGCGCTTATGCTGGCGCATTTGGGTCGACATTCGACGGTGGCGCAGTTGATGTCTCAGGCAGTGCGGTATTTTGTTGAGTACGGCAGCCGGGCAAAAGATTTACAAATTTGGATGTCGCCAAGCATCACGCAGAAAAATTACCGTAATGGATTATTTTGATCATACAAATGATACGAATTGGCACAATTTCTGCCGTCAAACGGCTGACGGAATTTATCTGGATATGCAAGGATTTAATCGTTCG
>CAUQXD010000012.1:0-20117 GCA_963521995.1 uncultured Candidatus Saccharibacteria bacterium | reverse complement strand
CGCCGTAACCTACCGCCAATAAACTAACGCCACCAAACACCCACCAACCCCAAGTCGCGCCAGCAACGTGTTGAACGCCCGCTGTCGCTGAACCAACAACTGGCATGCTGGCGGTTTTTATCTTCCGACAACGCCTTGTGGCTGGATTGCGCTCAAAACCTTCCGGGCAGTCTTTTAGAATGTCATCGGCGGCAGCGATTTTCTTGCAGCGGCCAGTTGCTGGATTACGAAATTGACCATCAGGACATGGTTTCAACGTTTTGGCGGCGGCTGAGGCGATTGAGCGACAGCGACCCGTCGCTTCACTGCGGTAATAGCCTTCTTTACACGGCGTCACAGGCTTGGTCTTGGCGGTTTCAATCTTCCGACAGCGACGAGTTTCAGGATGCCGATATTGACCGGCTGGGCACGGCGCCAACACATCAGACACAGTAGACGGCGCTGAAATCTTCACACATTTACCCAGTGCGCTACGCTCATACCCACTCTGACAATCCGCATATTCCTTAAACACATTAGCAGCATTCTCAGTCACCGCAAACGTCTGCACCCATTCGCCATCAAGCAAACTCCAAGAAGCACCCTTTGGCATTTTGTCATATTCAGTGACGTCAATTTCCGCGCTAGCCTCGTCCAGGATACGCACCTTACCTTTCATTTTTGGTAATTTTAATTTTGTACGTTTTACCTTAAACGCCCATAATTCACCGGGTTTCAGCTCAACACCACCAAGTACCTCTTGCGAATTACTGCCACTAGCCTCCACCTTACAGCCAGCTGTCGTGATGGTTGTATCGCTCACATTTACCAGTTCGATGAACGGCTCGTCAACATGAGAAGCAATTTCATTCAGCTTCAAGCCTTCACATTTGTTGACTGGTTTCGGCGGCTCAGGAGCTTTACACTGCGGGCGCGCATATAGCGCAACTTCCTGATCATCAGCTGTTTTGTTCGACGAAAAGTCAGCCAGATTGTTTTTCGAGTCAATGATGAGGCCGTTAGCAAAACAGCGCCAGACAGTTTTGACACCACCAGTCGCGGGTGCGCCCAAAAATTTCTTTGCCTCGCCCCAACCAACAACATCCGCAGTCGATCCATCAGCCCGCGACAACACCACCGACCCTTCACCCTGGATCATACTCGGTGCCTTATCAAACTTCACTGCTTTGGTTAGTGCTGGATCATTTGATAGCACCAGAAAATCATTCGCCAAAATCACCTCATCCTTAAACTCTTTCCCGCCAGTCTTCACATCAGCCTTATAGTGTTCAATTTTCCAACCAGCCAACGTAACATTACTGTCCGTTGGATTATATATCTCAATATATTTCTTGTCGGGGCTAACTTTTGATATTAAAATTTGCGACATGTTGTCTAATGGATCATTACCCTGACTAGGCATCTGCAATTCCTGCTTTGGCGATTCAGCCGCTGGTGGATTGGCTTTAGAATTTTTTTCTGGTAGCGACTGCTCTTTGTCGGGATTTTGTTTTGGATCATTATTCAATTGAGGCGACGGCGTGTCCGTAGTCAGATCCTTGCTAGGCGGCATATTATCAGTTGATTTATCAATAGCCTGATGTATGTCACCCTCGGATTTCATATTAGATCCCGTATCACCAGCCGCCAAGACTGACGACGGCGGCATAATTAACGCCGCGATTAGTATCATAAGTAGTGTGTATCGCAGATATTTCATGCTTGCCCCTTGCTTATGTTTGACTACCCTTAGTGTAGCGTACTTTTTACTAAAATAAAAACCGCCTCGGAAAATGAGGCGATTTTTTTCTGATATCAATTTTTACTCTGCGGTAATATCAGCATTTGTATGGACATTCACCACATCATCCAGGTCATCCAGAGCGTCAACGACCTTCATTAATTTCTGCGCGGTTTCCGAATCAGCAATCTCAACTGGCGTATTGGCGATGTAGCGCAGTTCGGCGTCTTTTACTTTCAATCCCTGCTCGACTAATTTATTCCTAACACTCGCCAAATCTTTCAACTCCGTGTAAACGATAAGTTCGCCGTCTTCCTCGACCGCATCTTCAGCGCCAGCGTCCAGCACTTGCAGTAGCAATTCCTCGCCTGCACCTTCCACGGTGATCACACCCTTGCGAGTAAATTGAAACGCCACGCTGCCAGCGTCAGCGATTCGCCCGCCGTTCTTCACCAATGCGGTTTTTACTTCCGGCAACGTGCGATTACGATTGTCGGTCGCTGTTTCAATGATAATGCCGACGCCGCCCGGGCCGTAACCTTCGTAAGTAATTTCTTCCAGAGCCGCTGCATTTTTATCCGCCACGCGGTCAATCGCCCGCTGAATGTTAGCGCTCGGCATGTTAGCAGCCTTGGCTTTTTCGATCGCCATCGCCAAACTTGAATTGAGCGACGGGTCGGTGCCGCCGCGCGCCGCGATCGCAATTTGATTACCCAATTTCGTAAAAATCGCGCCGCGCTTGGCGTCCACAACTGCCTTCTGCCGGTGCGTCGTTGCCCATTTGCTATGTCCTGACATACATTTCTCCTACCGTTTATTTGCTATTTCAATCTGTTACTATTATACACTACTCCACGATATTCACCTGAATGAGATCCAATTTCGTCTGTTTCTTCATCGACCACATAGCGCCAAGCATCGCCGCATACATCAAACCGCATTGCCACCAAGTAATATTCACTTCCATCTGCGCCCACTCCAGGCCCGCCAGCCAATTGGCTACCTGAATCATATAGCCCAGCAGCCAGGTTGTTGGTACGGCAATAGCCGCGCCAATCATCGGCACCACTGCCAGTATCCCTGACACAAAAGTCAATAGCATCGCTAGCGGTACAAACGGCAAGATCAGCATATTAGCAATCAGCGCCACATTACTAACCACACCAAAACTCATCATCAACAGCGGCAGTGTCACAATCTGTGCCGACAACGTCTCGATCAAAATTTGCCGAAACGCACCAGGTTCTTTATCGCCAAAGAAATACTTGTGCAGCAGCGGTGCCAGAATGATCACGCCAGTAAACGACGCGAAGCTCAGTTGCCAGCCCAAATCGCCCCAGCCAAATTGCGGATTGACCAGTAGTGTAATCGCTGCTGAGACTGGCAGCAGCACCAGCGGATGAATCGTCCGACCATAATACCAGGCCGCCAAACTCAGGCCCGCCACCAGCCCAGCCCGCGACATGCTCGGACTCAAACCCGTTACCGCCATGAAACCAAGGATCATCGTTGCCGCGCTGAGCATTGCCAGATATTTTGACCGCTTGGCAAATAACCGCCGCGCCAGGCGCACTAAAATCGTCAAGTTATAACCGCTAGCCACCACAATGTGTGTCAGTCCAGCAATCTTTAGATTGTCGCTTAACTCCGTCGGCATAGCTCGCCGTAGCCCCAACAAAAATCCCAAACCCAGCGCCGACTCAGACTCTGGAATATGTTTGCGCACTCGCTTAGCAAACCAGTCGCGCGCCCCAACCGCCACATCGCCGGGAACTGGACGCTCAACGCTGCCAATTTTCGCCCGATACATACTCGCCGAAAAAGCCCCAAACCCCGCCGTCAATTTTCCTTGAACTTGAACGATGTCGCTGCGTTTGATGGGACGCTTGTCAGCTGTCACCGCCCATAGTTGTCCTGCCAATTTCTCGCCATTGATCCGTAAATCACTTAGCCGCAGCACCGTTTGCCCTTTCTTATCAATGTCGGGGTCTTCCAAAACATGGCCCTGAATAACGGCGGTTTTACCAATCAATGAATCGTACACCTCCAAACCGGCTCGGCCCATTTCACCGCGCCACAGCCCGACCAACCCGCCAGAAATAATTGCCGCAACCATCAATAACCGCCACCGCCAGACAAGCACTGGCACAAACAATACCAGCCCGCCAAATAACGCCAGCATGTTAAATTCGACCGACCGCGAAACATGATGAACCGCAATTACGCCAACCGTCAATCCCAAGCACCACGCTGCCACCAACCAAGAAATATGAATTTTCTCAAATAAGTGGCTACTCATAGTTAAAGTATAACCAGATTACAGGTAAGAAAAAAGACTCCAAAAGGAGTCGATTTCAAAACTGGAGGGCCCACCGGGGCTTGAACCCGGGACACCCTGCTTAAAAGGCAGGTGCTCTAACCAGCTGAGCTATGGGCCCATCCATAAAAACGGAAAATCCGCTTTCTTTATCTTAGCACAAACCACCCATGAGGTCAATGCTTGCTAGATTTATGTCCACCCGTGTGTAGCAAGAACAAATCTACCAGTCCAAACACCAATCCCGCTGTCGCAATATACCGCCAGCTATTTGCAAATACCTTATACAAATCTAGAGCCTGCCCATCCAGCGATACATATTTTCCCAGCGGTACAACAAGCAGCGAGGCGGTTAAAAAAGCAATTGCCACCGCAGAAACAATCTTTTCGTGTTTACGTTGATATCTCGGTCCGCCCAGCAGTAGCGCAAATAGCGGAATCAACGTCAAGGTCAATGCCGCAATCACACCATTTGGCAGCCAATTAACCGCCAACTTTAATCCGTCCAGCAACCCAGTCAGCCAACTTGCCCACCACTCTGACAACAAAAATCCTGCCGCCAACGACAACGCCAACGGGCCAAATCGCCGAGACGACACAAACGCAATCATAAAAACCGCAACTAAAATTGCACCAAATAGAATTATTACGCTCATTTGTTCTCCTCCAAATCAAATTTTACCGGCGACCCAACCGTCACGCCTGCCCGTTTAGCAACACCCGCCTTTACCTCCAACACATACCTCGCCGGAACTGTTGGGCTATATTTTTCATAAGGCTCAGTATCTGGCTTAACGTTATGTCGCACATGAACAACACGTTTACGTTCATTAATCCAAATAATATCGACTGAGAAATTCATATCTTTCATCCACATTTGGTGTCGATCGCTATTATCAAACACGAACAGCATCGCATAATTTTCATCCATCCCCAAGCGACCGCCTAGTCCCTTACGCCGCGACTCTTCGTCGTCAGCAACTTCCACTCGAAGCATCGTTTTATTAAGATAAAGCATCTCTGTTTTTGGTGCAACCGCTCGAAACGCATAAAAAATTGCTGCACCAATAGCTATCAGCACGCCACAAATAAATAGCCATTTAATAGCAGCCCGAGTTCTTGCCGGATGCAGCAGCTCGCTCATATATTTATTATATCAAGTTTATGCTTAAGCGCCGATTTTATCTTTTTTATTGCCGCGCTTAGCATTGCGCTCAATATAATCAATTATTCTACTCGCCACATTCCGACGCGTTACTTTCTCAATACCAAATCCTGGACTAGCGTTGACCTCCAACACCAACGCGCCGCGACCCGAGCGCATAAAATCGACACCAGCAATCGTCAAACCCATAGCCCTAGCAGCCTTAACGCACATTTTTCGCTCAGTATCAGTAAGCTTGGTTGATTCGCCGAGACCGCCTTTATGCAAATTGCTCCGAAAATCATCGTCCAGACTCTGGCGCTTCATACTAGCCACTACTTGGCTACCAACCACAAATGCTCGAATATCAACGCCTGCCGATTCTCTAATAAATTCCTGAAGTAGCACGTTGGTCCCATCAGAATTTGTCAAATAAAACGCCTGAAGGACCGACTTGGCTGCCTTTTTTGTCTCGGCTAAGACGACGCCATTACCGTGTGTGCCGCGCGCCAATTTGATAATCGCTGGCATGCCACCAATTTCTTCAATCAACGAGTCGATATCCGTCGCATTCCGCGAGAAAACCGTCTTTGGAATTGACACACCCGCCTTAACCAATAGCTGCGTTGAACGCAATTTATCCCGCGCCCGCGTAATAGCAATAGACCGATTCATGAAAAAAGCTTTCGGATACATCATCTCCAATTGGCGCAGGACTGCCGTACCGTACTTTGTCATGTAACTAGCAATTCTCGGAATCACCACATCAAACTCACCAAGTTCCTTACCTTTATAAATGACCGTCGGATGTTTTTCGTCAATTGAAACGTAGCAATTTTTATATTTAATAACCTTAACCTGATGCCCACGTTTTTCGGCTTCTTCTTTTAGGCGGAGTGTAGAATAGTTAGCATTCCCGTTAGATAAGATCGCAATTCGCATTATTTCTCTCCACCTTTTTGATGATATTTTTTATAAAATTTATATGGGTCTTGTTTTATTTCTTCATTAAGACTAATAGTTACGGACGGTTTTTTTCTACGGACATTTTTCCTCGATACGTCCACTATGAATTTTCCAGAAATCGATCGTCTTCCAATTAGCACTGGAAATTCATTTTTTGATCGATCGGACAAATTCATCAACATTTTAATTTTTCGACCGCCAATTTTTACCCAAAAATGTGTGCGATAACGAACTTGCTCCTGCCCCATGGCGGAGCGCACACTAGCAACAGTATAATCAGTTCTCTTGAATATTTTACCGTTATAATAAGGCGACCCTTCGCCAAACAGGGAAAACTTTAGCACTCCGTCTTTATCAATACGAATATTGCTCGCCCACACTGCACTTGAATCAGCCCCCGTATCAATCTTAGCTGGGACTTTTTGCGCTCGTTTACCGAAATCCACAAGTTCAGTCGATCCAATAACGGTTTTTTCTTTCATGTGTAAATATTATGGCATATTTTTCGATATATATCAAACACAACCTGGCCAGTGTCTACTCTGTTCTAGAATCAATAACAACTCTGCTATGTTGTTCCGAAACGCCGGCCTTACCCGCCAGCAATATCTGCAACCAAGAATAAGTATCCCCCTCAGACTTTATAGACTCCAAATATTTCCAAACCTCTACCGAGCCATTATAATAGCTCAAATCCTTAAATAAAGGCATGTCATTTGTACCGCGGAAGCTTCGTAGGGTTTGAGTAAAAGCTGTCTTTTTTGCCTTTTTTATTTTTTTATCACTAATCTCATCACCATCCTTAATGGAATTAAGCAGCGACAGCCTCCACTTCACTTCAAATGCCCCACGAAAATCTTTTTTGTCATAATGCGCTAGTCCAGCTGTTATATAATGATCGACGCCCCATTCAGCAAACTTCCCCCTCAGAGCCTGCTCCATCACCACGCCCAAACCCTCTTCTGTGTCATAGTATCCGCTTAAACCATTTGCCAAAGGAGGAACGTCAGTCTCTCCACCCGTAATAGCTCTAGCATATGAACGCCAATTTCATGAACTATCAGCTCTTCAACTTTTTCACGAGACCTCATCATACCATTATCAGGAATAACGATCTTTTTCTCAGAAGATCTTACATTAATAGAACCAGCCTCCTCTACAGAAACCCGCCAGCCTTCTGCTACACCATTATAAAACCTAACACCACCAGAATTTCCATATGCATTAAACTCATTTTGGATAACATTGACGAATATTTCCTGTAGTTCATGTGGGCAGAATTCAGATTTATCAACCGGAACATGACTCAACATACCTCCATACAAAGACCTTGCTGCGTCATGTATCAATTCCACCGTCTCATCTGATGGACGAAACCTTTCTGGAATATCCATATCAGAATCGAAGTCAACCATGTCAAATAATTCTTCACGCAATTTATTTGCTTTTCCTGTTAATTTTTTACTATGGATATTTTTCAATTTTTCACCCAACAACGAACGATACGTCTCTTCCTCCGGTTAGCCATAATTCTCTATATTCAGACGCGCATACCTTTCGGCAATATCCTGCCTATATTCTGACCCGACGACGTGATACATCTGCGCGCAAAGAAGAAGCTCAGTTTGCTTTTGATAGTTTTTAATAAATTCTTCATAGACCTTCCTATGTCTTGACGGTAAATCAGGGTGGTTTAGTATGCTATCGCCAAGCTGCTGGATGTTTTTTATCACTGCTTCAAAATCAGCCGTACCCAATTTTTCATAAATAAACTGAGGGTTCCTGACCTCACCAGACAAAAATTTCTCCTCCTGTTCAGCGCGATTTGACGGTGTAAACATTGTAACAATTTTTGGCGACAAATCCATTAGCTGAGCATAAAGATTTTCTATAGATTCAACGGAATATCTCTCTAATTCGGGTGGTGACGGTCGTTCGTTCACAATTGACACTCATTATAACATATTGTGCACTCAGCCCATCAATTCATGAATTGCCATATTTGTAAATTTTATAAAATCTACTTTTTTGCAACTTTTTTCTGCTTATTCCTCTGTCCTCTGGCCACTACAACCACCACTGCCGTGATAATTGATAGCCCAGCCAAAATAGCCAGCGCGTAGGCATAGCCTGACAGCAAGTAAATTAAGGCCAACGTCACGCCGACAGCACCCCAGATAGTAATCAGCCGCCTGCCAAGCGCCAAGCCGATGATAACCATTAGCGAATGCTCGGCCAGGAACAATACCTCCATAGCATTGTCTCCTGCTAGTGCCAGGACAAGGGTCGATAAGCTAAATGCAGCGAGCGCTAGTGCCAAGTGTGCAGTGGTAGATATCTGAGCATACCCTAGCCAACGCCAGGACATCACCGCCCCTGAGAAAATTGCTACTGAACAGAGATATGGCATTACGATACTATGGATCGGTACGATCAGCATATGAACCGCAAACAGAATACCACACAGTACCAAAAGAACACCCGAGTCGAAGTATAGAAGACTCTTCTTCGGCATCCCCGCGACTATCAGGGCGCTGCCATTGACTACCCACGTCAATGCCACCAATAGTACTGCTTCCGTTGTGACGCTAGCTGGCATCGTCATTAGCAGTAAGAACATCGACCAGCCAATAGCGCTCCAAAATGATGCATAATACCAACCAGCTGGCAGTTTCCTGGTTCGTGCAGCTGCAGCGGCGCCATAAAATACCGCGAAGAGAACTAGTGAAATAATCGACATAAACTCAAGTTTAATGCCGAGCCATTGCGCCGTTAAATAATATAGTAGCACCAAACTTGGATGCGCCAATATCGCCATCGGCCGCCAATCCCGCTTAGCATATACTACCATATAAAGTGCCGCGACAGCCGCTAACCAGCCCAAGATTTTGAACGGCAATTCATATGTCGTCGACAGATTTATCATCGGTAATATCACTGCCAGTACCGTGGCAGCCAGCAGCGTCATATCGCTGATAGTTGAGGTTCTCTTATTCATCGCCAACAACCAATACGCTACCCCGAAGCCAACAAGCGTCACCCAAGCAGTGATGGTGAAATTGTCGCTTAGCGGCACGCGTAGCCAGTACAAGAACAGCAGTACCAAAGCAATCGTCGCTAAGTATGCTCCGCCCAGATAACCATCCTCACGCCGCCGATAAAACGCATAGTACAGCAGCGCTACTAACGGCAACCAAACCGCCGGATGAATAGATGAAAAGACGATTAGACCAGCCGCACCAATGGAAGAATATAGCAACAATTCGCGGCACTTAACCGCCGCCTCTTTGCGGTAATTATGCAGCCATTCTACTAACAATAGCAACGACAAGCCGTTCAACCACGCCATCAAAATAGCAAGATTTTCACCAGCCAGCTTGAAATAAGAAGCCAGCAGCAACGCTATCGCCAGAAAAGAAGCATGAATACCAATCACTAAGCCATAAACCTTCTCACGCCACACAGCGATACCCATGATGATAGCGGCAACCGCCACCGAATCTGACAGATATAGCATGCCTTCTCCCGCTGGATAAGCAGTCAAAAAAGCTAAAGCTATAAACACTGTCATTAACCACCAAGCGGCCGCCGCGCCGTACACTAGTATTGCTTGACTTTTCGTAATATTTGGGCGTTTCAAAACCAATAATCGGCAGACAACTGGCAGGAAAGTCATAAGCATAAAGATAGAGTAATGTGCATGCAGGGCTGTTATGGGTTCGAGATCAAATAGCCTGACGCCAGCCGGCACCAACAAAATTCCAGACATTACTACCATGCCGCCAAAACGGGCGCGACACAGCAATGCAAGCGCCATAAAACTTACTGCCGAAACCATACTCAGCAGGATAAATATGATCATATCTCTTGGCGGACTTTCGACGCCAGCTATAACCAAGAAAGCAACTAGCGACGCAATGAAACTAATCCACAACACTATTTCGTGCTGCTTGTCGGGCTGCTTTTGGATATACATCGATCTGACAGACCAAACCATATTACCAAGTGCCACTACCCCAAGCGCTACACCCATAACCAGCCTGTCGTTATTCGATAAGTAAAGCGCAAAACTAGCAGTCATCGCCATCAGCAGCACGCGCGCCGTCGTTAGTTCATACGTGCGCATATCCTTTGATTTTTCAACAAAAGCAACAGTAAAATAATATATAACGCTGATGAGCAGCAGCATACTGACGTCAAGCGTTCCCATATGCACCGACGAACCGATAGCGAGAAGCAAAGTGGACGGGACGATAAATGGATTAACCAGCGTCAACGGCTCGGTGAATTGGCGCGGAAAATGATTAGAAAAATACGCAGCCAAGGTCATCAGACACCCAAACAATAGCACCGCAGCATAATACCATACCAACTGAGCATGCATAACAGCCGGCAAGCTGGTCGTCATCGTAAACATCGACATTAGCGAAATATAGGCGAGCGGCTGGCTATTGAGCCTGACCGTAGCATCAACGCATAGGAAAGTACCGATGAAAGAGGTAACAAGCCAGCACAGCGCCGGGTCAATCCCCAAAAGCAAATGCATGCTCCAGCCGCCAATCGGCACAGCAGCCAGTGCCGTACCAATAAACGCCGTCGAGGCCGGCTTTAAGATTAGCAAGCGGGCGTACAACACCTGGCCAGTGGCATAATAGACAAAAATAAACAGCCAGACCAAACTAAACCTGAGCTGCGCCGAAAGTTCAATCGTTTGCGCCAACAATAATATACCAGCGGTTAGCAATAATGATGCCGTGTAAAGCGCCACATTGATGGTAGTTTGACGATTTTTCTCTTTATCTTTACTACTAGCTGGGGATAGCCACTCGACAATCTGCGTCTTTTCGTCGGGAATACTCACCGTTTCTTCAACTGGCACAGCATCAGTAGCCGATGAATCGCCAGACTCTTCCTCTTCGTCGCCAATTAATACAAGGCCGGTAGATTGTGAAACTGCAGCTTGATTCTCGGTAATAAGCTTGGCTTGACCGTCGCTATCTTCAATTTTTGCACGGCCATTCTGCGCATCGCGCACGCCGTCCCAATAACCGCGCTGATAATCCTCAGATTGACGAGACAGCCGATTGCTGCCTCCCTGCGCCACCTTAATTATCACGATGATAATCACTAACAGAAAAATCAATTCCATGCCTAATTCCCCTTATGCTAATTTTAGTATAGCACGGGAGGGCTTTCCATGGAGAAATTTTACTACGAAAACAGACCGCGTTTCTTCGTTCCCTTAAGCTGCTCTAAAAGTTCTTTCTGTTTTTTCGTTAATTTGGTTGGCGTATCAACCACTACGCTCACAATATGCGGACCGCGCGATTCACTGCGCAAATGCGGCACGCCGTGGCCCGATAGCTTAAAATCAGTACCGCTCTGCGTGCCAGCTGGAATTTTCATAGTAATAACGCCGTCCACAGTCTCCACGTCAATTTCCGTCCCCAATGCCGCATCAACCATGGAAATATGCTCTTCTGAAAGGATAATATCGCCCTCGCGGGTGAACTTTTTATGCGCCTTAACGCGGATATGGATATATAAATCTCCCTTGCTGCCGCCAGCTGCCGCCTCGCCGCGTTCACGCAAGCGAATGGTCGCGCCATCATCAATCCCTGCCGGAATCTTGACAGTAATATCCTGATGCTGGCGAGTCGTACCTTTACCGCGGCAAACCGAGCATTCTTTTTCAGGAATTTTCCCCTTGCCCCGGCAGGTTTCACAAGTAACCGCCTGCTGGATTTGCCCGAACAATGAATTCATCACCCGCGTTTGCTGGCCGGCGCCTTTGCAGGTCGGACATGTTTTCATACCAAATCCCGGCTCGGCACCGTTGCCATGACAGTGTTCGCACTCATCCTCCAGATTCAAGCTAATTTTCTTTTCCACGCCAAACACCGCATCTTCAAAGCTTAATGTTATGTTCGTTTCAATATCGCGCCCGCGCGGACGTCCGCCGCCTGAACTGCCTGCCGCGCTGCCAAAAAACTGGCTAAAAATATCTCCCAATCCGCCGTCGCCAAAGTCAAAATGAATATTTTGCCCGCCAAATCCACCAAACCCTTCAAACGGATTGCCAGAAAAACCGCCGCCCGACGCACCGCCGACGCCAGCATGGCCAAATTGATCGTAGCGCTGGCGCTTTTGCTTATCCTTCAGAACTTCGTATGCTTCATTGATTTCTTTGAATTTCGCCTCGTCGCCGCCCTGTTTATCCGGGTGATATTTTACCGCCAATTTGCGAAAAGCCTTCTTTATCGCATCCTCAGAAGCGGTTTTTGACACGCCTAACACTTCATAATAATCACGCTTGCTCATATATGTTTATTATACGCTTTTAGCACTCGACGCGCAAGAGTGCTAACTAATATATGCCTAATATTTCTTAGCTGTTGATTTCTCATGTCCCTTATGTTATATAGGAAGCAGAGGCTTTGTTACCATAAACAAACAAGTCGAAAAGAGGGAAATATGCCAAGCGAATTATTAACTAAATATCCGCTGCCACCAAGTAGCGAAGCTCTAGAATCGCCGCGATCATATTCAGACAAGGAAGAACGACAAATTACCGATCTTGCGCCGCTAGCAAACACCCTCGCCACTAATCCAGAAGTCCTCAAGTGGCTCCAGGACATGAAGTGGCTGACAATGGGAGATTCTGATCCTAGAGCACGATATACCGGCAATCATCCATTGATAAAACGTGAAATAAACGGCCAAGAATATGTCTACTCTGTTCCAGTTATCGCTGGAATATTATGCTGGAAAGATAAGGGAACCAGCAAACCTCAGTATAGCGCCATATCTGTCATGAAAGACAACTGGCAAAATGGGGCCGATGCCTGGAACGCTATCGAACTCAACCTGCAAGACGGAACAGCAAAGCAAATCGATGTCTTAGGGGTGGTGGTTGATAAGGCAAATAATGCTAATATCGTCTTGAAACCTACTAATTACGAGAATACCCCTCCGTCCAGTCGACCAAAGATTGGTGAAACCCCTATGTACGCTATGGAGAGAATCCACGCCAAACTCGATTCAGAATACCATGCAACAGAAGCCAAGTACCACAACGGGACAGTCCAGACTTTACAAATTGCTGACATTGAGCTACTCATGGAAGCAATAACACGCGAAGTGGGAGCGCGGGTTGAAGAGATGTTTCCGATCTGGAAAGATAATGAAGGCGCAGAGAGGAGACTAACAGCAGATGATGCTGCTAGTATTCTGGGGACTGCAGTCACAAGTCAATTAGCTAGAGTTGCCTAGTAGTAGGAATTTCGTCAATAAAACGACTCAAAATAGCCAGAGAAAGCTGGCGCAAGGGGGATCTGATTTCCGCCAAAATATAGCAATAGCCAGTAGCACTCAGTCCAAGATTATACTCTAATAAGACAAGCCCCTATTCAAATTTGACTGGACACATCTCAGTGTAAATAACTGATTCTTCACCCAGATCGACCATGAGCGTACCCTGTCCGTAACTTCTTTCGATATGTTTCACCATATCATACAAGTATGTCTTTACATAATCACCGTCACTTAGATTGCCATCCTTCAGTAGCCTATCCACCAAGGCTTGATCTTTTGGTGTCATCACCCACTTGCCTTCACTATCTTGAGTATATTGACCAGGTGTCATAACTACTACCTTGCGCGAAACCGCATCTTGGCTTTCTATCATTTCCTTTTGAAATACAGCCTCACTCAACCCCCGACCTAGCGGAGAAAAATGCTGAACATTTGCAGATTTCCTACCGTCTGGATACTCAGCAACGATTGCGGTGGCAGTACAGCCGCTAAGCCCAAATGTTGCAATTTTCACTGTTTCGCTAGGTCTAGCCTCGACGCGGCCATAGCTATCCATACCAATTAATTTTGTCCCCGCCTTACTTTCAACTTCATAGAAAGACGGACGATACACGCTGTTAGTATCTATAAATTGTAATTTTGGATTTATTCTATATATTGCAGAGGTATTGCCAGCGATATAGGGCTTTGGACGCGAGCTTGGCAAGGTGAATTCTCTATTACGGCGCAGGCCGCTAGCAACCAAACTGGATATAATTATACTATCCAGGTCATCAAATCCCTCTTTACGAGAGGGGTCGTATTCTGACGAGGGGGGGTAAATTTAATGTGATCCATACGCTCAAATTGTAACATATTATTTATATTATGTCAATACCCTACTCTACAGAAAAACTGCCCTTAATCGTTGGGCAGTTCTTCGTTACTATAGGATATAGGCGGCTAGCTTTCTATTTCTCGTCAACCACCTCGCCCTCGACCGGCTCGTCTTTATCCGACTTTTTGTCGTCTTTAGATTCGTCAGCTTTGTTGTCCTCAGCAGCTTGCTGGTACATTTTGGCGCCGATCGGCATGATGGCATCCTGCAAGGCTTTGGCTGCTGCTTCCAGCTCGTCTTTGTCGTCAGCGTCTTTGTGCTTTTCTGCTTCCTTGACCGCTTCGTCAATCGCTTTTTTGTCGTCGTCAGAAATCTTATCCTTAAACTCGTCTGGCATTTTCTTTGCCTGATAGATGGCGTTTTCCAGCTGGTTTTTGGCGTCAACCGTTTCGCGCTTTTTCTTGTCTTCGTCGGCATGCATTTCGGCTTCTTTCTGAGCTTTTTCGATGTCTTCCTTACTCATGTTGCCAGAGTTTTGGATGGTAATCGATTGCTCCTTGCCAGTACCTTTATCCTTGGCAGTGACATTGAGGATACCGTTAGCGTCGATATTAAACGTCACTTCAATCTGCGGCACACCGCGTGGTGCTGGCGCAATGCCGTCAAGCACGAAGCGCCCCAAACTCTTATTGTCATTGGCGAATTCGCGCTCACCCTGCAAGACGTGGATTTCCACTTGCGGCTGATTATCGGCAGCAGTCGAGAACACTTCGCTCTTGCTGGTTGGCACAGTGGTATTGCGCTCGATCAACTTGGTCGACACACCACCCATTGTCTCAATACCAAGGCTCAATGGTGTCACGTCCAGCAGTAGCACGTCCTTGACGTCGCCAGCTAGCACACCGCCCTGGATAGCCGCACCAACTGCCACTACTTCGTCTGGGTTGACACCCTGCATTGGGTCTTTACCAAACAATTTCTTCACCCGCTCGACCACCGCTGGCATGCGGGTCATACCACCAACCATCACCACGTTTTGGATGTCTGATTTAGAGAGTTTGGCGTCTTTGAGCGCTTTTTCAACTGGACCGTCGAGGCGCGCCAACAGATCTTTCACCAAATCTTCCAGCTTGGCCCGCGTTAGGCTCAACTCAAAGTGCTTTGGCCCGTCAGCATCAGCGGTGATAAACGGAATATTGACTTCGTATTCAGTAACCGTTGACAGCTCCTTCTTAGCCTTTTCAGCCTCGTCCTTTAGGCGCTGCATGGCAGCGTTGTCTTTACGCAGGTCAATGCCTTCTTTAGATTTAAAGTCATCCAAGAAGTAGTTAACGATGATATTATCAAAGTCCTCACCACCCAGGTGGGTATCGCCATTCGTGGCCTTCACTTCAAACACGCCGTCGCCGAGTTCCAAAATAGAAACGTCGAAGGTACCACCACCGAGGTCAAACACCACAATGGTCTCGTCATTTTTACCTTTTTCCAGGCCGTACGCTAAAGCAGCAGCCGTTGGCTCATTGATGATACGCTTAACTTCCAGGCCGGCAATTTTACCAGCGTCTTTGGTCGCCTGGCGCTGCGAATCGTCAAAGTAAGCTGGCACGGTAATGACTGCTTCGGTGACTTTTTCACCCAGGAATGCCTCGGCATCAGCTTTGATTTTACTGAGGATCATAGCTGAAACTTCTTCTGGCGTGTATTCCTTGTCGCCCATCTTGACCGCCACGCCAGTACCTTTTTTGACAATCTGGTATGGCATGATATCCAAGTCTTTTTGGACTTCCTTGTCATTAAATTTACGGCCAATTAAACGCTTCACCCCGTAAATAGTGTTTTTTGGATTGGTCACGCGCTGGCGCTGAGCCACTTGTCCGACCAAGCGTTCGCCCTTTTTATTAATCGCCACCACTGACGGCGTCGTACGATTACCCTCAGCATTAGCGATAACCTCTGGTTTGCCCGCCAGCATATACGCAAAGGCGCTGTTGGTGGTACCAAGGTCAATTCCGATAATTTTACCCATATGATTCCCCTTTCTTGTTTTGATCACATCTGGTTTTTCTTATATTCATTTTAGCACTCTTTTATGTCGAGTGCCAACTATTTCAGTATAAATAATTAGCACTCTGGTGTCAAGAGTGCTAATTCATTTTACGACAACCAATTATTTCTCTGATGTGTCAGCGTTTGCTTTGACATCCGCCTGCGGTGGTTCCGACGACTGGCGCGTCACCTTAACCATCGCGTCGCGGATCACTACGCCATCCAGCGTATAGCCAGCGCGGAGTTCCTCGGCAATCACCTCTTTGTCGCCTTCTGCTTCTTCGTCAAATTGAACGGCTTGGTGCAATTCAGGGTTAAACAGCGTACCGGGTTTGGCGTCGATTTTCTTAAGGCCGATTCCTTCGAGCTGCTTGTCGAGTTGCTTGCCCAGGCTAGCCACACCCTTGGCCCACGCGTTATCCTGCAATTCCTCTGGCACGTTGGCGATCGCTCGCTCAATCGTATCAATCACTGGCAGCAGTTTCATCACCGACTTCGCCTGGCCCATTTGGTGCGCTGATTGTTTCTCCGCCTCGACACGCTTGCGATAATTCTCAAAATCCGCCCGCGTCCGCTGCAAATCTAGCGTCAATTCGCCCAGCTGTTGCTGCAAATCCTCGGTTTTTTCATCAAGTTTTTTGTGCTGCTTTGTCATTTTTTCCTCCTTCTGAACGGCCAAAACGGCTCTTTATGGTACATGGAAGGCGAAATTATTAATTCGCCGACCGCTATAACTATAAACATAATAACCAAAATTACCACAGTTAACCACGTCGGCAAGCCGCTCAGCAGTCCGCCGATCCATTCAGCCATTACAATACCTCCTCTAACATCGCGCCGGTTCGCCTAACCAGCTCCATCGTTCGGCGATAATTTTGCCGCGTCGGGCCGATCACACCGATATAGCTATCATCGCTAAACTGTGAGCGAAACTTACTGATAATCAGCGTGGCGCCAGAACTTTTACCAATCGGATTCTCACTGCCGATAAATACATTCAGCGGCTGGTTCGGCGCAGTCTCGTGCAACCACGGCTCGATATTATCAATCAACCTGGCAATCGCCTGGACGTGTCCGCCCTCGATAAATTCCGGCTGACTAAATAACTGCGTCATGCCATTCATATACAAGTGCGTACCAAACGACGCAAAGCCGAAATTGCCCGTCAGCTCCACCAAACTATCAACGGCGCTGCGAATTGCTCGGTCAGACTTATCAACGTGCGAGTTAACATGCGCTTCGATCGCTCTCGCACTGCGATCGATACCGCTCGGCAGCTCGGTCATCTGAGCATCGGTGATGCCATTGACGTATAATCGATAGCCCTTGTCGGTGGGAATTCGCCCGGCGCTAGTGTGCGGCGCCTCAATAAATCCCATCTCCTCGAGTTTGGCCATTTCGCTGCGAATCGTGGCGCTGGACACGCCAAACAATTTAGCCAGCGTCACGCTGCCAACTGGTGCCGCAATTTCGGCATACTGCTCAATGATGGCGGCGAGAATCGCCTGTTGACGTTCGGTCATATCTTGATTATAGCGCATGTTTAGCACTCATACAAGTAGAGTGCCAAGATTCTAATTTCGCCGCCGGTCCGTAAAATAGCGCGCTGCGTCGGATGAAAACAACATCATAATCATAATATGCACACCAATTGAAGTTAAAAGAAATACGGTCGACATATTAATTCGTTCAATCGTCACCGACAGAGACTCGGTAATAATAGCCAAAGTGGCCACAGCCAACAGCGATATCCGCGCCCGACTGCTCCCCCGAAGCAGCAGCCAAACCAACACAAACTCTACTATCACCAGCAGCAGGTTCAGATCGGATGTTATTGACAGTATCGTATTGGCCAGATTAATATCAATTTGCTCAATATTCGTTACCTGCGCCAAAAGTTCTGGCCAGCTAGAAAAATTAACCATCGTTTGCCCAATTGTAAACAGCGACACCAAAACCATCAAACCACTACCAATTAAAATCTGCGGCGGGCGGCGACTCCATAATTCCTCAATTAACGTCTCGTGATTTCGCGGATGACGATCGTGAATTGTCCCATCCATGATAATCCCGAAGCGCTTCAATGTCGTCACCGGACGATCAAGCTTTACGCGACCAACTTCCAGAATTGGCAAATCACCATCAGTACGAATTGAATCGCCATGACCATTGCGTGAATGATAGCCTGTAGAGAAATCCTTCAGAACCGTCACGCGGATATATTTCTCACTATTTTTAACTGATTCGATAATATAGTCTCTTTCAATATCAATATTTTCGTCAATTTTATGCGTCAATTGAAAAGTAAACAGCGATAAACCGACACTTTTATCATACGAACCAGCCGCCAGCCAATCCACCCGATGCCCGCCCGGCAACAACCAACCGTCTGGACAGCGCCAAAACCGCACATGGTGCCGACGCATTGGATTACCATCAACTTCTTGCTGATAGGCAAAATCCTGTCGCCTACCAAATAAAAAAGCTGGCGAGACTGGTGCGTTTGGGTAACTCCGTCGACCCAACGTTGTTAGTATCATCCGCCAAGCCGACCGCGGCGTAATATCATCCGCCAGAGCCCAGCCCGCCGTAGTCATTGCCTTGTGTAATTTCTCCTCTGGACCACGAACGCTTAAATTCACCGGATCGCTCAATATTCCATCTGCCGTTCTCGTTCTACCAATAAAATAATTTGGCACGTAAACATTGCTTAGAATTCGATGCAATCGAGGTAATGCTATGTAAGAGACAATTGCCCAAACCACAAAAAACAATCCAACCAGCCACCAGCCTCCGCTCGCCCAGCCTTCTCTAAGCACCAACCAGGCCAGCCAAAACGACGCCAAGCCTGCGAAAATAAAGAAAACTTGGTCTAATAATGCGGTAAATGTTCTCGATGATTGTAAGCGTCTGACTGCCAACTTTTTTGGAGTTTTTGTTGAACTCATATGTCCATTATATCATTGAGCAGATTTCGGGCCACCAAGCGAGCCTCATCGTCCTGGCGCTTAAAAATGTCACCGCGTAAAATAATTTCCTCAGTTACCCTAACAGCCCGCTCCAAATCATCATTAATAATCACGTGGTAATACGGTACTTCCAGTGCATGCGCCAGTTCTTTGATGGCTGATTGATGGCGCTTTGGCCATTCGGCTTGAAAATCCTCCTCAGTGGCATAGCGCTTTTTTAGCCGCTCCAGCCATGTTTTATAATCCGGCGGCACGATAAAAATAGCGATACAACCTGGGGCTAATTGTTCATATTCCGCTACACCCTGGACATCGACGTCAGTAATCGCCACTTGATTATTATCATGTGCCAATTTCAACTCGGCCGCCGAGGTTCCATACACCGTGCCATGCACAAATTTCGCCTCAATGAATTTATGACTCATTAGCATTTCCTCGGCTATTTTTTGATCAATAAAATGATAATCGACACCGTCTTGCTCAGCACGGCCATTATTAATCCGCGGCAGGCGCGTGGTGTGGGAGACGATATCGCGAAATTCCGGCAGCTTTAATAACTGCTTTTTTATAGTGTCTTTGCCAGCGCCAGAAATCCCCGCCAGCAGCGCAATCTTTGTATCCCGCACCAGCTGAATCGTCGACTCAACCGGCTGATATTCTGCGATAAGTTTTTCAATCTCCGACATAATATTTATTTATGATAACTCATCTAGCACCGATTGCCAATCAGGAAACTCGGGACTAATAAATATTCGCTTCAATACAATCAATCAACCCCTCTTTAACATCACCATAAACGCTTCGCTCGGAATGTCAACCTTACC